>DUUI01000043.1 GCA_012841625.1 Erysipelothrix sp.
CCAATCAAGAATATATCACAATTGGGAACATTTATTTCGAACTTGAAGAACCAATACTTGAAAAAATTAAGTAAGGAAATTTAATCTCCTATTGAAAGAACACTGCATCAAAGTGTTCTTTTTTTATGCATCATCGCAAAAAAGAGCTCACAAGACGCGTTATGTTAATATGAAACCCTTTAAGATAATGAAATAGTTATGTAAGCAAATAAAACAGTATCAGAACCTAAAGCAGAAGTTAAAGTTATAGGAGACGCCTTAGAAGTAAGAGACGCTGTTGACGCAGTAAGAGAAGGATTCCTAGCCGCAACACAAGCTTAATACAAAGACAGTCTATAACAAAACAAAGAAGCCAATAACCAGGCTTCTTTTTACGTATTGGAATGAACACCTTCCAATACATTCAGTTGCTCCCCCTTAACGACTGAATTGATTATATTATAAACATTTGTATACAATTGTGCCAAAACATTGTAAAATATGGTTGAAAAATGTCATATTCTAGGAATGTGTCGAAGAAAATGAATAAAATGGGGGAAGAAATGCAATTTATCGTTATAATTCATGATGAATATTTGTTGTCTGATTTAGTGACAGCAGTTATCAACAAAACTTTGTTTAATGTTAATTTAGATTATCGGATTATTGTATTAGAGAGAATTGAACAGTTACTAAGCTTGAAAGAAACACCAAGCTTAATCATCAAAAAAGCAGAATATAGAGATTTAAAACTAAAACGTAGGCGAATAATTAATATGTATCCATTCGCAAAGTTTATCTATATTTCAAGAAACATAGACCAATTATATGAAGCAGTGGACTATAATGTTGTAGGTTTTTGTCTTGTAAAAGATATCGGAAGAAAGTTAGACGAACAAATTCATAATTGGTTAGAAACAATGCTAAATACAGAAGAATATTATGTGTATGATTATAATAATACACTTTTCTCTATTCCGTATCGTGATATAAAAATAATTCGTTACCAAGAAAGACGTGTCTATATACACACCTTTGATAACAAAGAACATGATCTTGGATTTAAATCATTTAAGAGTGTTTATCAAAAATTTGATTCTAATCAGATTGCTCAAATTAGCTGTAACCTTGCGATAAATATAACAGCCATCTCAGCTATTAAAAAAGACTGGATTATCATTAAAGATTCCAGCCAAAAATTAAAAGTATCAGTTATGTATCTACAAAATGTACGAGAAGTATTCTCTAACTATTTAGCTGAATTTCAATAAGCTTAAATTCACTCGCCTTTAAGAACATATTTATTTCATAATCTTCAGTCATCTCAAACTCAACAAACTCATGATCATCAGTTGAAAAGATTTCCCTAATTGTGACATCAGTCTTAAAACGCTCAGGAATATTAGACAAATGAACATTCACCCAATCATCATGATGATAATTAGTATGAGCAACAACAATGAGTAATGAATCTTTGTTTTCATAAGCAGTTCCAACAGAACGAATACGCATATGATCAAAATGAAGCGGGGTACTACGATTTAAATCGAGATGAGCATCCAAGTATTTCTCTCTAATAGGTAATATTTCCTGGATATCATCACGTAAAGTAAAACGATCATCTTCATTCATATGAAAAGCCACATAATCAAACAATGCTAGTTTTCCATAATAAGGATCATTTTCATCAAGAATAAATTGCTCATTCTCTCGAGCCCCAATCCCTAAATTCATCGGCGCAATTTCAAAGAATTCTTGACCAGAATTAATAAATGGAATTGTATTTGGAATAAAATAAGACAATAACGTAATCATACGAGCACTCGCCTTACCACCATCTCGAGCCGCAAGCCGAGGGGTGTCATGAGTTTCTCCACATGCATACACGACACTAGGATTATTACGCGAATTATACACAAAGTCATTAATAAAATACTCATCCAAGAATGGCAAATTCATAAAGCCATCACCAATAATCATGTTATAACCCTTATCCAAAGATGATTGTGCATTCTCGATATTAAGCTCCTCAGCAATAAAGCAGAAGTTAGGATCAATTAAGCGGGCTTTTAATAAAATCATATTGATTAATTCATTAGGCAAAGCATGTCCCATATCAATACGAGCCCCATCTATCCCAAATTTCTTTTGATAATAAGGAATAATGTCACTCAACATTTCCCACAGCTCTTGATTAGGAACTGACCCAGGATTTAAAGACGCCTTAGCAACATCAAAAAGTAAATAAGGCTCAACCTCAAAATCAAGCTCCTCTAAATAGGGCTGTGAATTCACAGGATGATCTAAATACAGTCTAAAATAAGTCACATCATTCCAAGCTGGTTGGGGATCATTAATATGATCAGAAAACGCATACGCAACACTTAAACCATAAAACTTCTCAACAAGCTCCAAAGGCTCTAAACCAGGATATTCTTCATAATATTTAAGCAGTTCTTGCCAAGTATCTGGATCTGCATCCTTAGGATTCTCAACAAACAGTTTCAAATGATTTAAAACATCCTCACTCTTAAACATTTTCTCAAAATATTCTTTCTTAGGCGTAGTCGTCACATCAACACCAGGCACAAAAGGTGGATGATAATCCTTCAAACTCTCACTCTTAACCCAGTAAAACCATTCAGGATGCTTAATAATTAAATCTGAATTTACTGAATTGGTACGAGGAATGATATCAATCACAACCTTAATCGACAACATATGACAAGCCTCAACCAAGGCCTGAAACTCAAGCTCAACATCACTCGTTGGTCCAGTCAAAGGATCCTTTAAATAAGGATCAAGCTCAAAGAAATTAGCCACTCCATAAGGAGACCCTGCCTCACCCTTTTTATCCCTAAGTGAGTATTTTGAAATAGGCAAGAGATACAATGTATCAATCCCCAATTGTTTAAGAAACGGTAAAATTTGAATTGTCTTAATAAAAGTTCCAGTATCCTTTAAATCATACATATTAAACTGGTCTAATTTAAAATTACGATCATGATCATAACTACTCGACGAACGAATCATCATCGAATAGACAATGGATTTATAAATCCAATTACCATCCTCAAACCCATCTTCAATACGATGATTTGTATAATACGGTTTTAAGTAATCCATATGCTTCGCAGGCGCCTTAGATATAATCGCATCAATCGTATCAATTAGATGCGTATAAGGATTAACAAGGATACTACCATCTCTTAAATAAGAAGCTTCATTCGCTACATTCAACGAATCCCACGCATCCGGAATTACATAATTAAAACGCTCCTGATTGAGATTTGATTGTTGCTCTAAAAGAGAGCGGACATGGTTTAATGCATTCATTTAATGACTCCTTTAAATATGCCCTTATCTTATCATATTTCATAAGGTAATTGTGATTGTTTAACAACACCTAAAATGGTAAACTTGAAGTTGGAGACAAGATGGATTTTAAAACTTTTTTAGAACAAGAAAAACAACAAGACTACTATAAAAAACTAGTCGCTTTCATTAACAAAGAAAGCCAATCACACACAATATATCCTCCTTATAAGGATATTTTTAATGCATTCGAGTTATGTGATTTTGACGAAACAAAAGTCATCATAATAGGCCAAGACCCCTATCACGGTGAGTCACAAGCCATGGGCTTAGCCTTCTCAGTCAATGAAGGAATTAAATTGCCACCAAGCCTGAGAAACATATTCAAAGAAATCAGGGAAGATGTCGGCATAACAAACTCAAACGGATCACTCATCAATTGGGCCAAACAAGGAGTCCTCTTAATGAACACAACGTTAACAGTTAAAAGTGCTAGCCCGATGTCACATCAAAATAAAGGCTGGGAAATATTTACAACCAAATGGATTCAGTTATTAAACGATCAAAAAGAAGGATTAATCTTTGTTCTATGGGGCAACCATGCTCAACAATTTGAAAAGATAATCGATACTAATAAGCATCATATATTCAAAAGCGCACACCCATCACCCCTAAGTGCCTCACGAGGTTTCTTTGGATCTAAAGTCTTCTCAAAAATTAATACACTTTTACAACATTCAATAGATTGGAGTACCGATTAATGTTTAGTGACATAAACCAAGCCCTAGAAGTGCTAATGGATCGCAGACGCAGCCTTCACCCACAATTATTTAAATTCAAAAAAGCTATGGAAGCCTTAGGCAACCCCCAACATCAACTCAAATCAATACATATCGCAGGAACTAACGGAAAAGGATCCACAACCAACTTTATAAGAAGCATTGCACAAGCACAAGGTTATAAAGTAGGCACTTTTACATCACCTCACTTAGTCAAACATCACGACCGATTCAGAATCAATGACCAAGATATTTCTGATGATAAACTATTAGAATTAATCAATCGTTCTTATCCACTATGGGATAAATACGACATCACCATGTTCGAAATTGATATGCTCATCGCCACATGGTTCTTTATCGATGAAAAAGTCGACCTTGCAATTTTCGAAGTCGGTATGGGTGGGCGAAAAGACGCCACCAACATCATTTATCCAATAGCCAGTGTTATCACCAATATTTCACTCGATCATACAGAACAATTAGGTGACACAGTAGAAAAAATAGCCATCGAAAAAGCAGGCATTATCAAAGAAACGGGTCTTGTCATAACAGGTGAACAAAAACAATCCGTCATAGATATCTTTAAAAACAAAGCACAGCGAGAAGTTATAACGATACCAAAGATTGACTCAGTAAACCCACGCGAACTTGTCTATCGAAATTCAGTTGTTCATATACAATCATACGCAAAATACCAATTACAAAATGCAACGTTAGCCTATGAAGTATGCTACCAACTAGATAAACAAGGCATCATGACCTTTGATTTAGAAAACATTATCGCAGGTCTAGAAAACACTCAATGGAAGGGTCGCTTTGAAATTGTCAGTCAAAACCCACTCACTATTTTAGATGGTGCTCACAATGAAGATGGCATAAAAAAGCTCGTCGAGAGTATCTCTGACTTAAAACGTCCAATAGTCACTGTGTTTGCTGCATTAAAAGATAAAGATACAAGACATATGGTAGAACAATTAAATAAAGCAAGCAATCAGTTAATTGTCACTGAATTTAATTTCTATCGAGCACAGAAAGCTGAGAATTTACAATTCGAATCAGATATAATAGTAGTAGAAGACTTTAAAGAAGCAATACTCTTAGGTCAACAATTAGCCAAAGAATCAACATTAGTCATAACCGGTTCTTTATACTTTATAAGTGAGGTACGAGATGGATACAATTTGGATTAGTCAAGTAATCATCGGAGTCGTCTTGGCTCTATTAGGAGTCTATGTTTTTAAAAGATACCCATTCGAGCTATCAACCAAAACAATGGTCCAAGTAGCTCTATTAATGGTCATCGCCGTTTTATTAGGCTCATGGTTTAAACTAGACTTACCACTGCTAGGACCAAACAGCTTTGAAATAAAATTTGATACCCTACCAATCATGTTCATTGGAATCCTATTTGGACCAGGCTGGGGTTTTATTGCCGGCTTTATGGTCGACATGATTCAATTACTCTTAGCACCAACCGCCTTTCCATTCCTAGGATTTACCTTTAACTTAGTACTCACAGGAGTCGTCGCAGGAATAACATTCAAACAACCAAAACCATCTAATTTAAATCTATATACCCGCTTTACACAATCAATCGTTCTAATCATGCTAGTCATCTCTGTTGGCCTTGTCATCTTTGTCGATCAGTTTAGAGTCAGCGGCGAAATGATTCAATTAGAATTTTGGACAAAACTCTTAGTCAGCATAGGATTAATGATTGTCGGAATTTTACTCGTCATAATTGTTGAAAAAACAAAAGACTCAACCTTTAGTTCACGATACATGAGAGTCGTCATTTTATGTGAAATTGTTATTCAAATGATTTTAACATCACTCTGGTTAACAATCTTATTCAATATCCCATTCTGGTTATCACTAATCCCACGAGTCATTGAAGGAATCTTCATGATATTGATACTCCACGGCGTTGGTTTAATGCTAGCAAAAGGTGTCTTTAATCAAGAGCTATTTAAGAATAATTAGTCATAAAATGTATAGAGTTTGTTAAGAAAGGCTTGATTTGATAGAAAAGAAAGCCTTTTCATTGTATAATGGAATTAACTAAAAAGTGAAAGGAGTAATTGAATGTTACAACAAGAAATGGTAGCAATGATTCTCGCTGGAGGTCGTGGGACACGACTTCATAATTTAACTGAGAAAGTTGCGAAACCTGCAGTAAGTTTCGGTGGAAAGTATCGAATTGTTGATTTCGCCTTGAGTAATTGCGCAAACTCTGACGTTGATGTTGTAGGAGTTTTAACGCAATATGAGAGTATTTTCTTAAACTCTTATGTTGCATTAGGAGGACGCTGGGGCCTAGACGCCAGAGACTCAGGTGTCTTTGTTTTACCACCACGTGAGAAAGAGGAAGGCTTTGGTTTATACCGCGGAACAGCCGACGCAATAGGGCAAAACATTGATTTTATCGATCAACAAAACCCTGAGTACGTACTCATTTTATCAGGAGATCATATCTACAAAATGGATTATTCTTGGATGTTAGCTGAACACAAAAAATCCAAAGCAGAAGCAACCATTGCGGTATTAGAAGTACCACTAAAAGAAGCTTCAAGATTTGGGATTATGAACACAGATGAGAATGACCGAATAATTGAATTTGAAGAGAAACCACCAAAACCCAAAAGTAATTTGGCATCAATGGGAATTTACATCTTTAATTGGCAATCATTGCGCAAAGCACTAATTGCCGATGAAAGAAAAGAAGACTCAAGTCACGACTTTGGAAAGGACATCATTCCATCATTCTTAAATGAAGGCAAGAAGCTTCAAGCCTATCGTTTCCAAGGGTATTGGAAAGATGTAGGAACAATAGATTCACTTTGGGAAGCAAATATGGATTTATTAGACCCTAAGAGCGGCATCAATATACGTGATGAAGACTGGAAGATTTACACAGAAGACAAAACTCTTCCACCACATGTCATTACAGAAACTGGTCGCATTAAATCAGCACTCGTAAACCAAGGAAGTGTTGTTGCCGGTTCAGTTGAACATTCTGTTATTTTTAATGGAGTAGAAATTGAGGAAGGTGCAGTTGTCAAAGATTCAGTTATCTTAGCCAATGTAACCATCAAAAAAGGCGCTAAAATTAATCGTTGCATCATTATGGAAGATTTAACGATACCAGAAGGTGACTACGGTTCACCTAAATCAGATAATATTGAATTAATCAGTGAGGGAGGCAAATAATGGCACGCGCAATGGGAATTGTTGCCTTTGAAGGCGATAATATTTATGTCGAAGGACTCAGTAAACATCGTCCATTTATGTCCATATCATTTTTAGGGCGTTATCGTTTGATTGACTTTGCGATATCAAATTTCACAAATTCAAAGGTAGACGATATTCATATTTATGTAAAAGAAAAACCACGCTCAGTCTATGAGCATGTCGGAACAGGACGTCACTATAATGTAAACTCTAAACATGGACGCTTAAGAGTAATGTATGGTGAAGAAGAAATGTCCTCAGCTGTCTATAACACTGATATACGCGCTTATCTTCAAAATGAAAGCTTCATTTGGGAAAATAAGAATGAGTATGTCATCATCGCACCAACCCATTTTGTTTATTTGCAAAACTTTACAGAAGTTATGGATAAACACATTGAATCAGGCGCCGATGTCACAGTTTTATACAAGAGCAGCAAAAACGCCAAAGATGAATTTGTCGGAGCAGACACGCTAACTCTAGATCGCTCAAAACGAATCACTGGATTTGGTGTCAATCGCGGACAAGCCAATCAACGCAATGTATCTCTTGAATGCTATGTCATGAAGAAAACTACATTCTTTGAATTATTAAGGAAAGCAGAACAAACAAGCGCTATCTACTGGTTCAAAGACATTCTTGAGGAGTCAGTCTATGACTATAAGATGCAAGCCTATCAAGTAGGCGGTCAAGTATTAAGCGTAACCGATCTAAAATCTTACTACAATACACATATGGCACTCTTAGATCCAAAACGCTCAGACTTATTCAATACGAATTGGCCAATCTATACTCGAACCAATGACTCACCTCCAACAATTTACACAGAAACAGCCAATGTGACTCAATCATCCATTGCCAACGGAACAGTCATTAAAGGTAAAGTCATAAACTCAGTTGTAGGCCGTAATGTTATTGTTGAACCAGGAGCCATTGTTGAAGACAGCATCATCTTACCAAGTGCATATATTGGAGTAGGTGTTCATGTTAAATCAACAATTGTCGACCGTCATGTTCGAGTTGAAAAAACGAAAGAATTAAACGGAACAAAGGACAACCCAATTTATATTAATCGACACGATAAAATTTAAGGAGGCCTATGGAAAAGATATTATTTGTTGCAGCTGAAGGTCTACCCTATATTAAATCAGGTGGATTAGCAGATGTTATTGGCTCACTTCCACAAGCAATTCTAAAGAAAGGCTACGATGTCAGAGTCGTTTTGCCTCTGTACAATAAAATCATCGACAAATTTTTCGATGAATTAAAACTTGAAACATCCTTTAGAATGAAAGTAGCCAGCTTTGACCAACCAGTCCGAATATTCTCACATGTTTCAAAAGGTGTGACCTTCTACTTTGTAGAAAATCAAGGCTATTTTGAAAGAGACGGAATGTATGGTTATAGCGATGATGGCGAACGCTATGCATTTTTCCAACACGTAGTTTATTTTATGATGAATGATTTGAAATATTACCCAGACATTATTCATTCTCATGATTGGCATTCCGGAATGATGGCCGTTCTAGGACGTCACAAATACGGACTACAGAATAAAGAAATTGCGAAAGCTAGACATTACTTTACAATTCACAACCTATTATTCCAGGGGAATTTTCCAAGCAGTTTAATTGTTGATCAATTTGATTTGCCATATTCACTCTATGAAGATGGTTCCCTAAGATTCCATGACGGTTTATCATTTATGAAAGCAGCAATTGTCTACAGCGATAAGATTAATACAGTATCAAATACTTATGCACATGAAATTTTAGGTGAAGCATTTGGTGAAGGGATGCAAGACATCTTACGCTTACGTGAACATGATTTATGGGGTATTGTTAACGGAATTGATATCGAATCTCAAAACCCTGAAACTGACACAACAATTGCTCAAAACTATACCGTTAAAACATTGACTCAGAAAGAAAAAAATAAACTTGATCTTCAAAAACAATTAGGATTAAGAGTTTCAAAAGATGTTTGTCTAGTCGGAATGGTATCACGATTAAGCTTCCAAAAAGGAGTACAACTAATCCTTCTAAAACTTAAAGACATCATGGGCTTAGATATTCAGTTAGTCATTTTAGGTACTGGGGAACAACAATATGAGTATGATTTAAGACAATCAGAAAATATGTACAAACGTCGCATGGTCTACTATGGTGGATATTCAGATGAAATATCACGCAAAATTTATGCGGGAGCTGACATCTTCTTAATGCCATCATTATTTGAACCTTGTGGAATCTCGCAATTAATTTCAATGAGATACGGAACTCTACCAGTTGTAAGAGAAACAGGTGGTTTAAAGGATACTGTAATTCCTTATAACCAATACGATAAGACAGGAACCGGATTTACATTTAGACATTTTAATGAAGAAGATTTCTACTATGTCTTACGCCAAGCTGTGGATCTCTATTATGAGAACCCAACAGACTTCAAGGCATTACAGAAAAATGCTATGGCAATTGATGTGTCTTGGGACAAATCAGCTGACCTATACATTCAAATGTACAATGCTTAGACTAAGGGTCACAGATGTGACCCTTTTCTATTGTGTGACCGTTTTCATTTGAGCAAACAATCACATAATACTTAAATCAATGTAAAAGTGACCTTATTAATGTTATAATAAACACGAAAAAGAGGAGGAAATTTAATGAGTAAACAAACAGTCCGCGATATCGATGTTGCAGGCAAAAAAGTCTTGGTTAGAGTTGATTTCAACGTCCCGCTCAAGGACGGTGAAGTGGCGGACGACAACAGAATTAATGCAGCTTTACCAACAATTAATTATTTATTAGAACAGAATGCGAAAATCATTCTTTTATCGCATCTAGGCAAGGTTGACCATAAAGATCCTCAAAAAACAGAGAGTGATAAGGCTAAGAATAACATGGAACCAGTCGCTGGTAAACTTCAAGAGAAGGTTGATGCTAAGGTTCATTTTTCGCCAGTTACTCGTGGGCAAGAACTTGATGATGCAGTCGCAGCTTTAAAGGATGGGGAAATATTAGTTGTTCAAAACACACGCTATGAAGCGGGTGAAAGCAAAAACGATCCTGAATTAGCGAAGTACTGGGCATCACTTGCGGATGTTTATGTCTCAGATGCATTTGGAAGTGTTCATAGAGCACATGCCTCAACAGTTGGAGTCGCAGATTATTTAGACAGTGCCTCAGGTTTCTTGGTTCAAAAAGAAATTGACGCATTATCAACCGCTTTAGATAATCCAGAGCGTCCATTTGTTGCCATCTTAGGCGGAGCAAAAGTTTCTGATAAGATTGGACTCATTGAACATCTACTAGATATTGCTGATAAAGTAATTATTGGTGGTGGAATGGCTTATACATTCTATAAAGCTCAAGGACATGAAGTAGGAACGTCATTACTCGAAGCAGACAAAGTAGAAATCGCCAAAGAAATCATGGAAAAAGGAAAAGACAAACTTGTCCTGCCTGTTGATACTGTGGTAGCTAAAGAATTCAATGAAACATCTGATTCAAAAACTGTGAAGGCCTCAGAAATTCCAGCTGATTATATGGGATTAGACATTGGTCCAGAAACAATTAAATTATTCAGAAAAGAACTTGAAGGTGCCAAGACAGTTGTTTGGAATGGCCCTATGGGCGTCTTTGAAATGGACAAATTTGCGAATGGAACATTAGAAGTTGCTAAAGCAATTGTTGAACTGCCTAATGCTAATACAATTATTGGTGGTGGTGATTCAGCAGCAGCAGCAATCAAATTAGGTTTCAAGGATGACTTTACACACATCTCTACCGGAGGCGGAGCATCAATGGAATTCTTAGAAGGAAAAGAATTACCTGGTGTCGCTGCCATTAAAGAAAGGAAATAATAAATTATGCGCAAACCAATTATTGTTGGGAACTGGAAAATGAACAAACGTTCACAAGATGCAATGGAATTCGTAAAAGAAGTTGACTCAAAACTTCATGATGGAGCAGACTTCGGTATCGCTCCAGCATTCACTGCACTTTGGGCGGCTCAAAATGAAGCAGAAAACTTAATAGTTGCTGCACAAAATGTTCACTTTGAAGAAAGTGGAGCATTCACTGGTGAAGTCTCAATTGACATGATTAAAGAACTAGGTGTCAAATGGGTAATCTTGGGACACAGTGAAAGACGTCAGTATTTCAATGAAACAGATGAAACTGTTAATAAGAAAGTCAAAGCTTGTTTAGCTAATGACATTACTCCAATCGTATGTGTTGGAGAAACATTAGAGGAGTTTGAAGCTGGACAAACAGAAGCAGTCGTTCGTCGTCAAACAAGAGACTGCTTAGCAGATCTTGAGGGCGATGTTAAACATGTGGTCGTTGCTTATGAACCTGTATGGGCAATTGGTACTGGAAAATCAGCAACAACTGAAATTGCACAAAATACATGTGCCTTAATTCGTGATGAATTAAAAAATGTATTGGGCGAAGAAGCTGCTCAAGCAATTCGAATCCAATATGGTGGTAGTGTTAAACCAAATAACATTGCTGAATACTTATCTCAACCAGATGTTGATGGAGCCTTAGTAGGCGGAGCTTCACTGAAGGTTGATTCATTCTTAGAACTAGTTAACGCAGTTAAATAAACATAAAAGGAGGAAATATTTAAATGCCAATTATTATTGATGTATATGCACGCGAAGTAATCGATTCTAGAGGGAATCCTACAATCGAAGTTGAAGTAACAACTGAGTCAGGCGCATTTGGACGTGCCATGGTACCAAGTGGTGCTTCTACAGGAGAGCGTGAAGCTCTAGAATTAAGAGATGGCGACAAATCTCGTTACCTTGGTAAAGGGGTACTTAAAGCTGTCGAAAATGTGAACGAAATTATCTATGAAGCAGTTTTAGGTTTAGATGTTCGTGAACAAAACATGTTAGACCAAGTGATGATTGACCTTGATGGAACACCTGACAAATCTAAATTAGGAGCAAATGCTATTCTTGGTGTGTCATTAGCTGCGGCTCATGCTGCTGCTGAATATTCAGGTTTACCACTTTATAAATACTTAGGTGGATTTAATGGAAAAGAACTTCCAGTGCCAATGATGAATGTTATCAATGGTGGATCACATGCTGACTCATCTGTTGATTTCCAAGAATATATGATTATGCCAGTAGGTGCTGAAAACTTCCGTGAAGCATTACGTATGGGAGCAGAAACTTTCCACGCTTTAAAAGATGTTCTTAAAAACAAAGGACATGTAACAGCTGTTGGTGATGAGGGAGGCTTTGCTCCAAACTTATCGTCAAATGAAGAACCACTAGAAGTAATTGTTGAAGCAATTAAGAAAGCTGGTTACACACCTGGTGAAGATATCGCAATCGCACTTGATGTTGCTGCTTCTGAATTCTATAGTGATGGCAAATATACACTTACTAAGAGTGGCGGAGAAGTTTTAACTCCTGAGCAATTAGTTGATTTATTAGCTTCATTTGTTGAAAAATATCCAATCGTATCAATTGAGGATGGACTTGCTGAAAATGACTGGGATGGTTGGGCATTATTAACTGATCGTCTACGCGATAAGATCCAAATCGTTGGCGACGACTTATTTGTTACCAACACTGAAATTTTACGTGAAGGGATTGAAAAAGGAATTGCGAACTCAATCTTAATTAAAGTTAACCAAATTGGAACTTTAACTGAAACATTTGATGCCATGGAACTTGCTAAGCGTAATAACTACACAGCTGTTGTGTCACACCGTTCAGGTGAAACTGAAGATACAACTATTGCTGATATCGCTGTCGCATTCAATGCGGGTCAAATTAAGACTGGTTCAATGAGCCGTACAGACAGACTTGCTAAATATAACCAATTACTTCGCATTGAAGATGAATTAGGTGAATTAGCAGTTTATGCTGGTTCTAAAACATTCTATAACAGAAAAAAATAAGTATTAAACAATAGGACATTTGGTAAAACACCGGATGTCCTCTTTTTTATTTATTTGTGAAAATCAATCGATAATAAACAAATGATAATTTATGTTGCATTTACAATAAACGTTGTTATAATTATAACAAGTACATAAGGAAGGAGATATGTATGAAAAAATTTAAGACTTTATTTACTTTGGCGCTGTTATCGTTTGTAATGATGGCATGTAGCCAACCCGCCGACCAACCTAGTGAAGGAGAAACACCTGCAGAAAGTACTGGCACTTATACTCCAGGTGATTATGAAGTAGAAGCTACTGGCTATGCTGGAACCTTCAAGGTAGTGGTTTCTTTTGATGAAAACAGTATTACTAAGGTAGAAGTACCTGAACATGGTGAAACTGACGGAATCGGAAGTAATGTTATAAATGATTTCCCGCAAAGAATTGTTGATGAGCAAACGCTCAATATAGATGCCGTTGTTGGTGCAACCGCAACTTCTGAAGGCTTACTTGCTGCAGTTGCTCAAGCAGTAACTGAGGCTGGTGGAGATGCTGAGGCATTGAAATCAAAAGAAGCTGCAACTGGAGATGTTGAAGCCATTGAAGAAACTGCTGATGTAGTAGTTATTGGTGGTGGCGGTGCTGGTTTATCAGCAGCTGTCTCTGCTGCTCAAGAAGGCGCAACTGTCATTCTTATTGAGAAGACTGGTGCACTTGGTGGAAACACTATCCGTGCTGGTGGACCGTATAATGCGGTTGACCCAGAGAGACAAGCGGCTGTAGATGCAGCTGACACAAACTCAATGGAAAAAATCAAAGAACTTACTGAAAAAGAAGCAATGAATCCAGAACATCAAGCGTTAATGGATGAATTAAAGGCTGATATCGAAGAATATGAAGCATCAAATAGTACATCATTATTTGATTCAATTGCACTTCATAAACTTCAAACTTATGATGGTGGAGACTATACAGGTCATTTAGACCTAATCCAAAAACTAGTAGATGAATCACTTGAAACATCACTATGGATGGAAGCTAATGGCGTCGAATGGACAGATGATATTCAAACTGTTCCTGGTGGATTATGGCCACGAGCTCACCTACCTAAGAATGCTGCTGGTGGCGATTACATCGTTGCTGGTCAAACAACAGCTGAAAAACTAGGCGTTGTTATTATGATGAACACAACTGGTGAAGAACTAATTGTTAAAGATGGCCGTGTTGTTGGTGTTAAAGCAACTCAAGATGGCAATGTCCCTGTAACTTTACATGCAACCAAAGGGGTTGTAATTGCTACTGGTGGATTTGCTGCTAACGTTGAAATGAGATCAGAATATGATCCAACTTTAGTAGACACACTACCTACAACAAACACTCCAGCTGCTCAAGGTGAAGGTATCAAGATGGCTGAAGTTGTTGATGCTAGTGTAATCGGAATGGAATTCATTCAATCACTTCCATTAGGAAATCCAACTGATGGAAGCCTAAATGCATGGATGGGTGGTTCAGGAGTTGAGTACTACTATCAAATCAATAAAGAAGGAGAACGTTTCATGGCTGAAGATGGACGCCGTGATACAATGACTCAAGCACTTCTTGCTCAAACTGACGCATTCTCATATGTTATTTCAGGTGGTAATAACAAGATTGAATTAAATGGTGAAGGCTTTACTATTTGGGGTGACAATATCGATGAATTAGTCGAAAATGGAACTATTTTCAGAGCTGACACTATTGAAGAATTAGCACAACAAATTGGAATCGATCCTGCCGTTCTTAAAGAAACTCATGATCGTTTCAATGGATTTGTTGAAAGCGGATCAGATGAAGACTTTGGTCGTACCTTATTTGGCGATCCGATTAACGAAGGTCCATACTTCGCTTCTCCACGTGTACCAACTGTTCACCATACAATGGGTGGTTTAGAAATTAACCTAAACAGTGAAGTACTAAACTCTAGTGGTGAAGTTATCGAGGGATTATATGCTGCTGGTGAAGTTACTGGTGGTATCCATGGTAAGAACCGTCTTGGTGGTAATGCGCTTGTTGATATCCATGTATTTGGACGCGAAGCAGGCAAAAATGCTGCTAACAATGATCCTGTAGAATAAAAAGAAACAAGATTTATATAAAAAAATAAGTGTGGTTGCATCACACTTATTTTTTGTTTTATAGGTTAGTATAGTTAGAGTTTTACAATTATTTATCTAAGAGGTGCAAGTGCTTCTGTCCAAGATACTAGTTGATCTAGCATAATGTTTACACCATCTGTGTGGAGGGCTTGAGGTTTGAAGTTTACAAATCCTTCAAAGTCTGTGAATAAGCTTAGTCCAACATGTTGTCTTACGTGAGCAATTTGTAGCTCTGATAAAACTGAACGTAATTGTTCAGCTGCACGTGCTCCTAAGAAGCTTCCATAACTGACAATACCGGCTGCTTTATTATTAAATTCAGCATAGTATAAATCGAAATAATTCTTTTGAGCGGAAGTCATACCATGGTTATATTCCGGAGTGATGAAGATATATCCATCTGCCTCAAGAGTTTTTTCTTGAAGTTCTTTCAGTCTTGCGTACTCTTCTTCATTTCCTTCATATTCTGAGAAACGTTTGTGGAAGATTGGCATATTGTAGTCTTTTAAATCAATAATAGAATACTCAGCTTTACCATGAGTTTCTCCCATTTCTTTAATCCATTCTCCGACCTGTGGTCCAACGCGTCCGTCACGGACTGATCCAATTACGATTGCTATTTTTTTCATTTCTTTATGTGTCTCCTTTTATCTTGAGTCTCTTTCAACTCGGTATACAAAATATATCATTTCGAATTAGTAATGTCATGTGATATGCTCACAAATAAAAAAAGAGTGAGAAACCTCACTCCTTGTCCTTCCTTAGAGCATTCATTAGCCATGTAATCAGACTTCCTAAGATATAACTTAAGAAGATAACGACAACTAATGGTGCTTGTATCTTAGCAAATAATAAGTTAACTTCAACTTGATTGAAGTTTAACATCATGAATACTAGGATGAAGATAATTAGAATAATTAGTAATATTTGTTTAAACGTTATATATGTCTCTTTTTTGGGTTCTTCAACAGCAATAGGTTTATTTTCAGTCTCCATTTGTCATCCCTCTCTTTGAAAACATTATAACATAAGCTAAATGTAGAGTTGATACTTTTCAACTTTTGTTTTCTGAGGTTTCTGATACAGAATTATTCTATTCTGCTTCAAACTTTTTTGAACATCAATAACACGTTGATTACTCGATCCTTTATAATCCAATGCCAATGATCTTTTGCTTAAAATAAATCGCCCATCAACAACAACATCTAATTGTTTTAAGAACTCTTTTTTAAGTGGATCTTTAAGTAAATCATCAAATAAATAACCGGTATAAGACCAGAGATTATAATCATTTTCTCTAAGTTCTTTAGCAATTATGCCACAGGCTTTTGCTTGTTCAAATGGTTCACCACCTGAGAACGTAACAGATTTATTAGAAGACTCAAGAAATTGTTGAATAATCTCTTGAGTCGATTTAATATCTCCCGCATCGACTGACCATGTTTCTGGATTATGACATCCTGGGCAATGGTGTGAGCATCCTTGAACAAACAATGTATTTCTTAAGCCTGGGCCATCTACGATACTATCGTAGGTGATTGAGGCTATCCGAATATCCATTTACTTAACGTTATGCTTAACGCGATCTTTTTCTTCGTTTTGTTTTGCGTTATTGAAACGATCAACTGTTCCAACTAGGTATCCAGTAATGCGTCTAATTCTTTCAATATGTTCATCAGCTGGACGACCACATTGTGGACATTCATCATTAATGATTCCTGTATAACCACAAACAGCATCGCGATCGACTGGGTGGTTGATTGCTCCATAACCAATTCCAGCTTTCTTCATCGTTCTGACAACTTCCATAAAGGCTTCAACATTATTTGAAGTGTCTCCATCTAGTTCTACATATGAGATATGACCCGCATTAGTTAATGCATGGTAAGGAGCTTCTTTATAAAGTTTGTCATGAGCTGAGATTTCATAATAAACAGGAATATGGAATGAATTTGTATAATACTCGCGATCTGTAATACCTTCTATGTTACCAAAGATTGATTTATCAATTTGAACAAAGCGACCAGATAGACCTTCTGCCGGAGTCGCAATTAATGAGAAGTTTAATTGTGTTTCATCTTTAAACTCATCAATTCGATTCTTCATATGATTCACAATTTCAAGACCTTTTTGTTGTGCTTGATCACTTTCGCCATGGTGAACACCCATCATCGATTTTAAGCATTCAGCAAGTCCAATGAATCCACAAGTTAAAGTACCAGTTTTTAAGACTTCTCTTAATTCATCATTAGCTCCAAGATTTTTAGAATTCTTCCAAACACCTTGGCCCATTAAGAATGGGAAGTTATAGACTTTCTTATTCGCTTGAATTTCAAAACGTGCTAACAATTGATCCCTAACAAGTTCTAGCAAATCATCCAACTCATTATAGAAACCATCCCAATCAGGTTTATCATTTAATAAGAGACCATGTTTTATACCTAAACGAGGTAAATTAATTGAAGTAAACGATAAGTTACCACGCCCTGTCACCACTTCATTAGTAGGATCAGTTACATCACCAATAACACGTGTTCTACACCCCATATAGGTAATCTCAGTATTGAAGTTACCAGGTTTATAGTAAGGAATATTAAATGGTGCATCAATAAACGAGAAATTAGGGAATAAGCGCTTCGCACTTACTTCACATGAAAGTTTAAATAAATCATAGTTAGGATCTTCTTCAAAATAACTCACACCCTCTTTAATCTTAAAGATAGAAATAGGGAAGATAGGAGTTTCACCTTTACCTAAACCAGCATCTAAAGCTAGTAAGTAATTCTTAGTCACCATACGACCTTCAGGTGATACATCAGTACCAAAGTTAATTGAACTAAAAGGCACTTGAGCACCAGCACGTGAATGCATCGTGTTTAAGTTATGAATAAATGCTTCCATCGCTTGGTAAGTAATACGATTTGTCTTAGCCATCGCAATCTCTTTAGCTTTGGTAAACAAATCTAAATGAGAAGGGAAGTCTTCATGAACACCTGATAAGTCAAAATCAATGGTTGTTAAATCATCAACTTTACTAACCAATAACTCCATATTTAAATCAACATCATTTAAGGATACTTGATCAGAAATAATTTGTTTGAACTGGCGCTTAAATGTATTAAGAACCCCAGGGGCCATATAATAATCAAAGGCAGGAATTGATTGTCCACCATGTTGATCATTTTGATTTGACTGAATCGCAATCGCAGCCAAAGCGGTATAAGCCATAATATCTTTTGGTTTTCTTAAATGGCCATGGCCTGTTGAGAAACCATTCTTAAACAATGCTTCTAAATCAATTTGACTACAAGTAGTTGTACCCATTGGTAAGAAATCCATGTCATGAATATGAATTTGTCCTGAGTCATGAGCTGCTGCATGAGTTGGCTCAACTAAATATGATTTAGAAAACTCCTTGGCAATAGTACTTCCATATTGAAGCATCATGCCCATAGCACCATCGCCATTAATGTTTGCGTTCTCACGCTTAGAATCTTCCTCAGCTGCATCCTTAATAGTTAATTGTTCAATCGCCTTAAGGAATTTGTGTTGCTTCGAGAAAAACACACGACGACTTTCATTGCGTCTTAATCGATACTGTGAAAATGATTCATACACATCATCATACCCCTGTTTTAAAAGTTGTTTTTCGATGATGTCTTGAATTTCCTCGATCGCAATCTGTGGAGATTCTTTAACTTGTACCTCAATTTGTTCCATAACCTTTAAGAAAACAAAATGGGAATCGGCAGCGCTGTAATCGCTATTTGTTATACTATCAAAGCCTTTCTTAATCGCAACTGCGATTTTCTCTGGCTGGAAAGTGTCCTTTTTATTATTTCTTTTTACTATCACTATTTCAGATTGGTCAAAATCATGAAATATAGGACTGCGATATTCTTCATTTTGGTGTAAACTCATTTCTTTTCCCCTTTCATGTATGCCCTTTTATGATAGGACAATTCATCACCTCTTTCAATAAAAATTACAAAAATTACAAATATAACATTAATAAAACAACGTATAACATTAAACACAATCAAAGAAAATGGTTTCATCAAAAAACGTCAATATAATAATAGTGATTTATGCCATCTACACCAGATCACAACAAACCTCCTTGTTTGTTAATCAAGTTACTTATAAAGCTTTAAACATTTACATATATTTCTCATTAAATTCCTCCCAAGATATGTATAAGTTTATCGTTTTATGATATGATTAAACCAAATAAGGGGTGAATATATGATAATAATTAGACTAGACCGAGTTATGGCCGATCGTAAGATGACACTTCGAAAGCTTGCGATGGAAGTAGGAATCTCAGAAGTGAACCTATCAAGATTGAAAACAGGAGCCGTTAAATCGATTCGATTTGACACACTAAACAAACTGTGTAAGGTACTAGATTGTCATCCAAAAGATATTCTTGAGTTCAGATGGGATGATGAGGATTTATGACCAAGAAAGTGGTATCAATTTGTAATGGTAAACTAATTCCATTACGGATGGTGAGTGACAAAATCTTTTCTCAAAGGTTAGCAGGAGATGGGATTGGCATTGTACCATATGATTCAAAGTTTGTATCACCAGTTGATGGCGTCGTAAAAATAATGATGAAGGGCGGCCATTCAATGGTAATTGAACAAGAAGATGGAGCAAACATAATGGTTCACATCGGTATTCAAACTGTTAACTTGAATGGTGCTGGAATCACTAGTCACATCAAGAAAGGTCAGAAGGTAAAAGTTGGAGACCTACTAGCAGAGATTGATTTAGAATTTATGCAATCAAGAAAAATTGATTTAACTAGTGTCGTCTTAGTAATGGATCCACGGGATGTAAAAAATCTTACGACCAATGATCGAGGATCAGCTGCATCAGGTAGAACAGTAATTATTGAATACGAAGGGGTTGTAACGAAATAGAAAGTTAAATTAACTCTCTATGGAGCTGCGGCTCCTTTTCTTTACTGTATGGTTACTTATGATTCTCACTTCCTGATTTCTTTTACCAAGTCATAGAATTGAAAAGGATAATACCAAGGATAGAGACTCAGCAACTTCAGGTACAAGGATTGAAATAGAGTAGAAAAAACTACTCTATTTTAATGATTGAGTGTTTATTAAAAGATGATAACGCTACCATAGATAATAATGCTTGAATATTCCAAATAGGTGACTTACAATAAGTTAGCCGTACGTAACTTGGAGGTGCGCGATGATTGGAAGAATACACTCAATGGAATCATTTGGAACAGTAGATGGGCCTGGTGTTCGTTTTGTGCTGTTTCTACAAGGTTGCCCTCTAAGATGCTTATACTGTCACAATCCAGACTCTTGGAATGCTGAAGCAGGAAAAGAAATGACCAGTGACCAAATCGTAACAGAAGTCATGAAATACAAATCATATATAAAAAACGGAGGAATCACAATCAGTGGTGGTGAACCCCTCCAACAAATAGATTTTGTGATTGAAGTCTTTACGAAATTAAAAGAATTAGGAATACACACAGCAGTTGATACTTCTGGTGCACTATTCAATCAATTCACTGAAAAAGTATACGATCGATTATTAGAAGTGACAGACTTATTCTTATTGGATTTAAAACATATTAATTCCGATAAACATGAAGAATTAACAAAAGTTAAGAATGAAAACATTCTAAACTTCGCCAGATATCTTAGCGATAAGAAACATCCAGTATGGATCAGACATGTTCTTGTTCCAGGATATACTGATGACCTTAAGGATCTGACAGAATTAAGACAATTTATTGACACCTTAGAAAATGTAGAAAAAGTAGAAATACTTCCCTACCATGTCATGGGCGTTAATAAATACAAACAAATGGGGTTAACCTATCCACTCGAAGGCTTAGAACCACCAACACAACAAAGTATTTCCCAAGCATATGATATCGTGGTGAAACAATGAAAAAAATAGCATTAATACAAACCGACAGCTGTGTCAGCTGTATCAGTCTAGAACATGAAGTCCTCTCAGTCATGGATAAATTCAAAGAAGTAAGTTTATCCGTCTACAGAACACAGGAAGAGGCACAAGAAATTGTCGATAAATACCAGGTCGAAAAACTACCCAGCCTACTTCTCTTAGATAATGATCAATTATTAGGACAAGTAACAGGGTACCAACCTGCATTTATATTAGAAGTTTGGTTAGAAAATTTATTAAAGGAAGGAAGATAAAGTGAAACAGTATCAGGGATTCAACGAAGGAAAATGGGTTAAAGAAATTGACGTCAGAGATTTTATCATTCAGAACTATACTCTTTATGAAGGAAATGATGAATTCTTAGAAGGCCCAACAGAAGCAACAAATCAATTATGGAAACAAGTAACAGAACTTAACAAACAAGAAACAGAAGCAGGCGGAGTACTAGACGCCGACACATCCTTAGTCTCAACCGTAAGCTCACACGCAGCAGGTTACCTAAATCAAGACTTAGAAAAAATTGTAGGCTTCCAAACAGATAAACCATTCAAACGCTCACTCCAACCATTTGGAGGCATTAGAATGTCAGAACTAGCACTTGAGGCTTATGGATTTAAATTAGACGAAGAAGTAAAACACATCTTTACTGACTACAGAAAAACCCATAACCAAGGTGTTTTCGATGCTTACACAGATGAAATTAAAGCAGCACGACGCACAGGCGTTATTACCGGACTACCGGATGCTTATGGACGCGGACGAATTATAGGAGACTACCGCCGAGTAGCACTATACGGAATAGATAAACTAATTGAAGAAAAGCAACACGATTTAAGAATGCGAAATGGTGTCATGGACGCCGACACAATCCGTGACCGCGAAGAAATCAGTGAACAAATTCGTGCTCTAAAAGATTTAAAGACTATGGCAGCATCATACGGAATTGATATATCACAACCAGCCAACAATGCACAAGAAGCCATTCAATTTACATACTTTGGATATCTAGGAGCCATTAAACAACAAAATGGAGCCGCCATGAGCTTAGGCCGTGTCTCAACATTCCTAGATATTTATATCGAAAGAGATCTAAAAAACGGAACTCTAACAGAGTCACAAGCTCAAGAACTAATCGACCACTTCGTGATGAAGCTACGCTTAGTTAAATTCATGAGAACTCCAGACTATAATGATTTATTCAGCGGAGATCCAACATGGGTCACCGAATCAATCGGAGGAGTCGGACTAGATGGAAGACCTCTTGTCACTAAAAACTCATTCAGATTCCTACATACTCTATATAATTTAGGACCAGCTCCAGAACCAAACCTAACTGTTCTATGGTCAACACAACTACCGCACGAATTCAAGAAATTCTGTGCCAAAGTTTCAATCGAAACATCATCAATTCAATATGAAAACGATGACTTAATGAGAATCGATATGGGAGACGACTACGGAATCGCATGCTGTGTTTCACCACTTAAGATTGGTAAAGATATGCAATTCTTTGGTGCACGCGCAAACCTTGCTAAAGCATTGTTATACGCAATCAACGGCGGAAAAGACGAAAAATCAAAAGCACAAGTTGCTCCAATGTTTGCTCCAATCACATCAGAAGTTCTAGACTTTGATGAGGTTATGGTTAAATATGATCAAGTCCTAGACTGGTTAGCACGAGTTTATACAAGTGCACTAAATATTATTCACTACATGCACGATAAATATTCATATGAATCACTTCAAATGAGTTTACACGATAGTGACGTCAGACGCTTCTTTGCGACAGGAATCGCAGGACTATCAGTCGTTGCCGATTCATTATCAGCTATTAAATACGCAAAAGTTAAACCAATCTACGAAGATGGTCTAGCCATTGATTTTGAGATTGAAGGAGAATATCCTCAATACGGAAATAATGATGACCGAGTCGATGAATTAGCTGTAGATTTAGTCAAGAGATTCATGGATAAAATTCGTAAACAACCAACATATCGCGAATCAATTCAAACCATGTCAGTTCTAACCATTACATCGAATGTTGTCTATGGTAAGAAAACAGGCGCAACTCCAGACGGACGAAAAGCCGGAGTCGCATTTGCCCCAGGAGCCAATCCAATGCATGGACGCGATAAAACTGGAGCCTTAGCATCACTTGAATCAGTCAGTAAATTACCATTTGAACATGCTAGAGATGGAATTTCAAACACCTTCTCAATTGTTCCAGATTCATTAGGAAAGGAGTAATCAGATGTCTAGTAAAGTAGAAAACTTAGTTACACTCATTGATGGGTACGTTGAAAATGGAGGTCATCACTTAAATGTGAACGTCTTTGACAAAAAGACACTCCTAGATGCTCAACAACATCCAGAAAAATATCCACAACTAACAATTCGTGTTTCAGGTTATGCCGTTAACTTCAATAAACTTACAAAAGAACAACAAGATGAAGTTATCGCCAGAACAATGCATGAATCAGTCTAATTAAACAAATGAAAAGAGAGCTAGAATTAGCCCTCTTTTTTAGTGTTCATTAGGATCATTGATTGCATCTTCATGAGTAACATGAACAGTTCCAGGTAAATGATCAGGACCTGCATATAAAGCATAAAGTTTCAAAGGTTCATCACCAATATTGATAACATTATGCCACATATCAGCTGGTACCATAATCGCAAAGTCATCTTCAACCTCGACCTCAAAATCTAAGTTATCTTCAGAAGGACCCATCTGGCATAATCCTTTACCACTCTCAATTCTCAAAAACTGGTCAATTCCATGATGAACCTCTAATCCAATATCATCCCCAGGCTGAATGCTCATTAAAGTTAATTGCATCTTCTCACCTGTCCAAACAGTTGTCCTGTAATTGTTATTATCTTGAGTCCAAGAATCAATATTCTCAACAACTGGCTTCTTACCTCTATCTGTAAAATCAAATGACATAATAAATGTCCTCCTTCGTTCAATAGAATTATAGCACAATTGATAATGATAATCATTATTAATCGGTTAACCCTAAATATTTGCTATAAGTGTGTAAAAATGATATAATTCTAACGCGTAAAACTTGAAAGGAGACAACTATGTTTCTAGATATCTTATTATTAATTGTTTCCGCTATGATGATTATCCTATCATTACTACAAAGCGGTAAATCTGAAGGACTAAGTAGTGCTTTTACTGGTGGTAGTGGATCAAACTTATTTGCTCAAACAAAAGAACGTGGACCAGAAAAAGTATTATCTCAAGTGACAATGGTCGTTGGGGTTGCCTACTTTGTGCTCGCGATTTTAACTCGACTTTTATAATTGACTAATTAAAAATCTAAGAGGAAGCTATCTAAGCTTCTTTTTTTATATCCATGAGCTAACTATGATAAAATTAAGAGTATAGAAAGGGGCTAATTATGTTACCAGAGATAATTGAGTTTCTAAAACAAATCAAGCACCAACAACAATGGACACAAGAGGATTGGATCAGAGAACTCCCTGTAGAAAATGTTGAAAAATTTAAAGAACAATTAGAAGAACTAAAACAAAAAGGAATCATTAAAACAAACAGCCTAGGCCAGCTTGTTCACAAGAAAGGTGAGTTTTATCTAGGTATTTTATCAATTGCCAGTAAAGATTTCGGATTTGTCGATATAGACAACCATGACGGAATCTACATCAATGCAAAAAATTTCAACGGTGCCATGGACGACGACGAAGTCTTTATCCATGTCTACCCATCAAGTGACGGCCGAAGTGAAGGCGAAGTTCTAGAAATCTTAAGACGAGGCCAAACACATATCGTCGGAACACTTTACCAAGATAAAGATGAATTTGTCTTCAAAGCATACGACTCAAAATACACCAGCCCAATCACTTACACAAACCCACATAATCTTAAATTAAAATCAGGCCAAAGAGTTATTGGTATCATCACTCAATATGAGCCAATAGAAATAGAACTAGCAGAAATCCTAGGCCTACATAATGAACCGGGAGTAGATGTCCTAACCATCCTATACCAATATGATATACGACTAGGCTTTGATGCTGAAGAATTAAAACAAGCCAAAGCCATTAAACAAGAAATCAGTGTCAGTGATTATCCAAACCGACGAGATTTAACGAATGAAATTATCTTCACCATTGATGGCGAAGACACAAAAGATATAGATGACGCCATCAGTATCGAGAAAACAGATAAGGGCTATCGATTAGGAGTCCATATTGCGGATGTCAGTCACTATGTCACAGAAAATTCACCAATAGACATTCAAGCCAGAGAACGCGGAACATCAGTCTATGTCGTAGACAGAGTCGTACCAATGTTGCCAGTCGAATTAAGTAATGGAATATGTTCCCTAAACCCTCATGTCAATCGACTAGCCATGTCAGTCTTTATTGATTTAGACGAATTTGGATCAATCGTTGAGTACGAGTTCTTTGAATCAGTGATACAATCAAAACAACGACTCGATTACCGTGAAGTCAATCGATTCTTTGAAAATCCAAAAGACATGGTTTATATCCAAGAAAATATTAAAGAAAAGTTATTAACCATGAGAGAAGTCTCAGACTTATTACGGATGCAACGAGAAGCCTTGGGAGCCATTGAATTTGAAACCTCTGAAAGTGAATTCTTAGTGGACGCCAACGGAAATGTACTGGATATAAAAGAGCGCGAAAGAGGACGTGGAGAAATGATGATTGAAGACTTTATGGTAGCAGCAAACCAAGCCGCCGCAAGTCTCTTTGATAACGGTAATATCCCAACTCTTTACCGTGTCCATGAAAAGCCGCCTCATTCCCGAATGCAATCATTATCAATGACTCTAAGAATACTAGGATATCGTTTAAAAGGATCGCTAGAAAATATTTATCCAGCTGACATTCAACGAGTCTTATACCATTTTAGAAACGAACCAACCTTCCATGTTGTTAGTAATTTAGTCCTTAGATCAATGGCCAAAGCGAAATACCATCCAGAAAATTTAGGTCATTTTGGCCTAGGCTTAAAGAATTATTTACACTTTACATCACCAATACGTCGATATCCAGACCTAATTGTGCACCGTAATTTAAAGAAATATTTCTTAGATGGACACTTCGACAGAATGGATATAAGTGAAGATGAGTCACTCATGGTCGAACTAGGCATTCTAACATCTAACAAAGAACGCAATGCTGAAGAAGCTGAACGTGATGTCGAAAAAATGAAAAAAGCTCAATACATGAAACAGTTTGTAGGCAAGAAATTTAAAGGTATTATTTCAGGCGTAACAAAGTTTGGACTCTTTGTTGAATTACCCAATACAGTCGAAGGGCTTGTCCATATATCAAGTATGAACGATTATTACTATTATGATGAAGCCAAGATGCAACTCTATGGTAAGGGCAATAGAATGTCATTTAATTTAGGTCAAGAAGTAAAAATTCGCATCATATCAGTTGATGAAACTGAACATGAAATTAATTTTGAACTTCTAGATGACAAAAATGGAAAAGATAAAAATGGTGACGAAAAGAGAAGAAAACGTCGTAAAACAAAGAATAGAAAATGAGAGTGAATAAAGATTGAGTGAACAAATTAAAGTAATAGCCAACAATAGAAAAGCCCATCATGATTATTTCATCAACGATAAATATGAATGTGGCATTGTTTTAACAGGAACAGAAATCAAAAGTATTCGACTAGGAAGAGTCAACTTAAAAGAATCATATGTCCAAATAAAAAACAATGAAGTCTTTATTATTGGCATGCACATTGCGATATACGAGCAAGGGAATCAGTTTAATCATGATGAAACAAGAACAAGAAAATTATTGTTGCATCGTCATGAAATAAGAAAAATAGATAAGGAAGTCTCCCAAAAAGGAATGACCCTTGTTCCTTTAAGGTTATACATCAAAAATGGTAAAGCAAAAGTCGAAATTGGAGTCGCCAAAGGAAAGAAACTTTATGACAAACGAGAGACTGAGAAAGAAAGAGACATCCAGCGCGATTTGCAGAAAGAATACAAGTTACGATAACAATAATTAAAAAAGACTGATATTTGTTTCAGTCTTTATTTTGATTAAAATTATTTCTTTTTCATAAAAAAAGTTTATTATTTAGATATGAAGAAGATTAGTAAAATTCTCGCCATTTTTCTCTTAGTCAGCTGTTCGAGCAGCCAGGAAGTTATAGAGACAAAGAGTTTTGATAATACTCAGGTTATAATCCAAGAGGATGATAATCTTTTAGTCACGCAAGAAGAAATCATCCAAGAAGCAGAACCTAAAGAAGTACAAGAAGTGTATCTAGTAACAAAAGATTTCTTTAACAACGAAACAGAAAGGGAGTTAATAAGAGAGGAAGTCATCACAGAAGGACAACCACAAATAAAGAAAGTTGGAACAAAAGAAATCAAGAGAATCACTATACTCATAATAGATAAAGAACTTGAAGTCATTTACCAAGAAGATCCAACCCTTGAATTTGAAGAAGAACAAGTTATAGAAGTAGGGGTCTTAGGAAGAAAAAGAGTCACAACTGAGGAAGTCTATATCAAAGGTGTCCTACAATCATCAACAGAAGTTAAAACAGACGAATTAACAAAAGCAGAACCAAGAATTATAAGTACCAATACTTTAGAACCTGAAACACCACCAGCCCCACCAGCCCCACCAGGCCCACCAGGCCCTATTGTGGATGTGGATGACTATGACAACACTGACTTAAGTTGGTGGTACATCCCTGATTCACCAAAAGCTAGAATCTCAAATGAAGTTGCCAATCTTATAAGTGAGTTCAATGTTATATGGCAAGTACCAACCAGTGAAAACATTGTCTATCTTACTTTTGATGAGGGGTATGAATATGGCAATAATACAAGCTCAATTCTAGACACTCTAGCACAGAAAAATGTACTATCAACCTTCTTTGTGACAGGGTCCTATGTCGATAATAATCCAGCACTAGTTGCGCGAATGATCAATGAAGGCCATCAAGTTGCCAACCATACAATCAATCATTATCGAGCCGCCCCAACAATCGCTGAAAGTAGACAAAAATATATCGATGATGTTAAAGACTTAGAACCAAAAGTTCCACAACTAGTTAAGCTACATCGACCTCCAGAAGGAGGATATTCCCAACAATCACTCGCCATCCTAGATGAATTAGGGTATACAACCGTCTTTTGGAGCTTTGCCTACAGAGATTGGTTAACCGATAATCAACCTGACCCAAATGAAGCATTCAACACTATTATTAATAATTTACATCCAGGAAGTATTTTACTACTCCATGCAGTAAGTGATACTAATACTGAAATACTCGGTGATGTTATTGATGAAATAAGAAACCAAGGCTATCAAATCAACCAATTACAACCATAAGAAAAGGGGCTATAATCACATAGCCCCTTTAAATCCTCAGAAAATATTGGTTTATTATTTATTACCAGCCGCCTGAGCCGCCTCCACCAAAGCCACCACCTGAGAAGCCGCCTCCGCCACCACCGAAGCTACCACCACCAAAGCCTCCGCCTCCTGAACCCTTAGGTGCAGGAACAGAAGTCATTGAGCGTTCAGTCCGATGCATCATGTTATTAAGGTTATTAGTATAATAAATTGGTGAGAACGTTGACCCAGTATATCCTTGTGGAGCAGGCATCGCAATACCTTCAAATTTCTTACTCCAGACATCTGAAATACCAAGTACATATGCATATGGTAAAACATCATAGAAGTAGGTCGGATTATCATGAACTAAAAGTTCTAGTCTTTCCTTATCGGCCTCTTCAATAAAGGTTCTTAACCCTAAAATATTACCCAGTTTTTGTCGAGCATATTTTGTTCTTTGTCCCATATTAATCGTTGCGATGACTATAATGAAATACAACACAATCGCAATAAATGCTCTAAAATCAAGCGCACCAAAGATATGCATTAAGACAAAATAGATAGCCACGAAAATAGCCGTTGTAACAAGAGATAAGATGATATCAACAATCTTCTTGCCCTTAGACTGAATTGTGTAGTCCTTATACAGTAATGTTTGAATAATCGCAAAGAACTCAGCAATAAAGAAAGTGATAACAGCCGCAAACAGTCCATAATTTGTAATGAAAAAGCGGTTATAAACAATCAGACCAACAAAAACAGCCATCAATAGACCAGCCAATATATGACTAAACACTTTAAAAGTATTAGATTTAGCATTCCATAAACGTCGATCTTTATTCTTAAAATAATGAGTTAAACCAGTCGTCGCAAATGAAACCTGATCATAAAACTTATTCTCTAATTCACTTGTTGTTACCTCAGTCCGATTTTTGAAAATATCATCAAAGAATCGTGCTTCATAAGAAACAACATCCTCAGGCAACTCTTTTAACTTAGTCAATTTCATATTGTCTTCACTAACTTCTTCAATATGTAAATATCCCTTAGAAGCCCATTCAACAATTAAAGATAAGACCTCTTTAGTAGACGCTCCATCATTATAAATATAACCAACCATAGCACTCGATAAATCCTTAGGTGCTTCATGCTCAATTGTAATAACAATGTCTCCATCACGCCCGTGACGGATAAACCAATAAAAACTTACAAGGGCACCAATCCCCAAAGCACCAATCCCAACCATAGTATAGTCTGGTCGCTCTGGATAATTAAAATACCCAGGCTCAACATCAACCTGAGCAGTAATGCCCACACCTCTTGGTAAGCCATCGACGCTATGTCCCTTAATGACTTGGTTGTTTTCAAAAGTATAGTCAACATACTCATTATCTAAAGAATAGTAATATCCAGAATGTATGTATAGCGGATTAGTCACAGGCTTAGGAAGAGTTACCTCAAAAGTAACATTCTTGGTGTCTACCTCATGACCAGTTCCCACAATATTCCAGTAAAACATCTCTAAATCTTTATAGTCTAAATCATATGTCTGAACTTCATAGTAATACTCATATCTCATAGGTCCTGTTACATATATATCAGGATCCCCAAAGCGTAATCTTAAAACACCATTTTCAATGGTTGAAATATCTAAGTCTTCATTTGATTTATTCTGAATGTTACTAACCTTCCAATAATACGCTTTCTCAGTAGGATAATTGGTCTCAGGATCAGTAAAAGTCATCTCATACCTTTGAGGTAAAAAGACTTGAATCCCATGTAAACGATTATTGAACTGAGCATCAATTACAGTATTAATCTTTACTAACCCAGTTTCAGTCACATCAATTTTTACGTCCATATTCTCATAGTAAAGAGAGACATAGTTATATCGATCTAAATCCCCAGTAGCCTGAGTCTGTACTTGACTAAAGCCAAAGAGAATCGCAATTAAAAGAAAGAGGGACGATAATTTTTTAATCAATGGGCAGGTCCTCCTTTTTTTAAAAAGGGATGCATGCCATCCCTATTTATTCAAAACTTACTTCAGGTCTAGTGCGAGCTGCTTCTTCTGTAACAACAAATAATTCTGCAGGTTTAAATCCAGTTAATCCCGCAACAATATTACTTGGAATTGATTCAATCTTAATATTGTAATTTTTAACAGTCGCATTGTAGAATTTACGGTAATTCGCAATTTCACCTTCAAGACCAGATAATTCAGTCATTAATTGTTGGAATTGAGTATCCGCTTTTAAATTAGGATATTGCTCAACAACAACCATTAAACGAGACAGAGCTGAATTTAATTCATTACTAGCTGCCATTTTTTCTTCTGGCGAATTAGCAGTCATGCCCAAGTTACGAGCCCGAATAACGTTCTCCAAAGTTTCTTTTTCATGTGCTGCATAACCTTTAACAGTCGCAACTAAGTTTGGAATTAAATCAAAACGTTTTTGTAAATACACATCCACAGTTGAGAAAGCCTCCTCAACAGCAGTACGTAAGCGAACGAGTGAGTTGTAAGTCATAATGAACCACAGTACTAGAACGACTAGGACCGCAACAACAATCATCCACCCTTGAATATTGAAATTAGATAATAACATCATAAAGTTATCCTCCTATTAGTTTTATTATATCTATTTATCAGACATTTAACAATTCTTACACTGTTATAAATTGGTTAATATAGGCTAAAAAATCATCATAAGTTCCAACATGATCAGCCTGATAGGCTCCATTCGACCTATCAATTAAGTGATCAGTAATTAAATAGGTCTCAAAACCAAGCTCCTTAGACACTAAATCCTCCTGAGCATCATTACCAATCATAATTGAATTATGCGGATCAATTTTAAACTTATCCACCATTTCCTCAAAGTATTTTACATTAGGCTTACAGTAATGATAGTCTTCATATGTTGTGATTTCCTCAAATAATTCAGGATCAAGACCAGCCCACTTAACACGAGACACACTCGCCAACTTAGGAAACAAGGGATTTGTCGCAATCAGTAAACGATGTCCACTTTCCTTAAGCTTCTTCATAACATCATTAAGACCCTCAACTGTTCGAGTATGTGCTCTGTTTTCTTGAAATTCTTCTTCATAGAAAACCTCAAAACGCTCATATAATTTAATCCCAGTATAATCAATCATAGAATCAAAAGTTTGCCAGAATGCTTGTTCATTCGTTCTAGAACCATCATTATTAACCATCGCCATTGTCCCAGCTAAGAACGCCCCTTGAGCTTTTTCTAAATCTAATTCCAATTCATTAAATATCTTAGCCACACCATTAAAATAGTTCTTCATAAAACTATTCATATCCAATGGTAATAAGGTTCCATCCAAATCAAATAAAAATGTTTTGTGCATTGATTTCTCTCCTCCAACTACCTAATTTTAACACTTTAATAGTAATTTTTGGTTAATTATCATTGAAAATTTTTCAATACAACTGAGAACTGTTGTAAATATGTTAGTTTAGATAAATTAGAATTCCCAACTAACCAATTAATCGTATCGAAGAAGATGCAAAAGTGTCTACCAAGAAAACATTAAAACGATTTTCGCTAAGATATCTGTTCTTTCGCACTGATGAGATAAACATAAGGATGCTATCAAAGGCATCTTTTTGTTATACTAATGCTATGTTAAGAGAAGCGATAAAAAATGATAATGAAGGAAAAGAACCCATTTATCAATTTAATAAAAAATCTAAGATTTTAATCATAGGACAAGCTCCTGGGCCAAAAACAGAAATCCCTTTTAGAGATAAAAGTGGTGATCGATTAAAAGAATGGTTAGGCGTCACTGAACAACAGTTTAGAACTGAGTTCTCTATTTTACCGATGGACTTCTATTATCCAGGACCCGCCAAAACAGGTGATAAACCACCAAGAAAAGACTTTGCTGATAAATGGCATCCACAGTTTTTAAGTGAGATGAAAGAGTTAAAGCTTATCTTATTAATTGGAACGTATGCTCAAAAACACTACTTGAAAAAAGCAATGAAAAAGAACTTAACTCAAACTGTCAAAAATTATCAAGAATATTTACCGTACTATTTTCCCTTAGTTCATCCATCACCATTAAACTTTCGATGGCTTAATCGAAATCCATGGTTTGAAAAAGAAGTCATACCAGAGCTACAAGCAATGGTTAGAAAGATATTAGAGATATGAAAATACTCGTGATAGGTGGTGGACCAGCAGGTTTAATGGCTGCTAAACAAGCATTCTTAAAAGGACATGATGTCTGTATTGTAGATTCTCAAGAAAAACTTGGCAAGAAACTATTAATGACGGGCAACACACGTTGTAATATAACAAACAATAAAGAACTAAATGAATTTATGAAACAATGCTCAAAATCAACTCGATTTCTTTATTCATCGCTCTCTGAATTTGGTCCAAAAGAAATCATTGAATTTTTCAATGAACACAACTGTCCATTAGTCCCAGAAGATTATGATCGAATGTTTCCACAAAGCCAAAAAGCCACCGATATTTTGAATGTACTATTAACAGAGTCAGTCAAAACTGAATTAAATACAAAAGTAGAAAGACTAAACATAAAAGATCATACAATCGAATCAATAACAACTAATAAAGGAGAGCTAACAGCAGACCATTATATCCTAGCAACTGGAGGTAAAAGTTTTCCAGTCTCAGGAAGTGATGGTAGTGGTTATAAATTATTACAATCTGTTGGTCACACCATCACTGACTTAGTTGGCATAGAAACAGGTCTACACTCTATCAATACGCGCCCTTTACAAGGACTCTCATTAAAAGATGTAACCATTAAAGTGAGGGTAAAAAACAAAGTAAAAACAACCGAAATAGGTGATGTATTATTCACTCATTTTGGTTTAAGTGGCCCAGGAATTTTAAAGATAAGTGAAACAGTCGTTGAACATCTTAAACATCCTGTATCCATTACTCTATCGTTACAACAAGTTGATTTATCAACAGGCAGTTTAACCAAAAAACTAAAAGCAATCTACCCAAATCGTTTTGTTGATGAACTATTAAAAGACTATGATGAAAAACCATTAGAACAAACATCAAATTATGATAAGGAAATAATCAGAACGATATACCTAAATCCTACATATAAAATTACAGGGGTTCAACCAATAGAGAAAGCTTTTGTCACAAAAGGCGGTGTAGCAACAAAAGACATTGATCCTATAACGATGAAATCTAAACTAATTCACAATTTAAGTATCTGTGGTGAAGTCTTGGATTGTCATGGATCAGTTGGTGGTTATAACCTTACCTTAGCCCTTAGTAGCGGGTATACTGCTGGTCGTAAAATATAAGAAAACCCACCAAATGGTGGGTTGTTTTTATAGTATGGCGGACAGTGTGAGATTTGAACTCACGGAAGCTTTCACTTCGCCACCTTTCCAAGATGGTGCCTTAAGCCGCTCGGCCAACTGTCCAAAGCTTGTTCATTATAACAATCTTTATGGGTACTTTCAATTGTTACAATATTGTCATCAAACAAACTTCTTTGACCTGTTATAATAACCTTAAGGGAGATAAAACTATGAAACACATGATAAAGTGCTTAGTCGTTATACTGCTAGTAGCCTGTACTCCAGTAAGTTCTGAACCACTCAGTGAAATAGAAATAAGCTCTGATCATAATATATTTAGAATTACTCTTCAATCAGAGATACATGACTCATTATGGGACTTTGCTGACAAGGTCGATTTACTTTCAGTCAATGAAAATTCAGTTTATTCGCCGATGAGCCTATATTCAGCTCTTAGTATGTTATTAGTAGCAACTTCAGGGCAATCCAAAGATCAATTATTAGAATTCTTAAATTTGAAAGACACAAGTGGTCTGGCTGATTTATTTAGGATGCATAATTATCAAGATGATGACCAAACCATTTTGAATATTAATTCAGTTTGGTTACATAATGCTGTCACAAATTTTGATGAGTCGATTATTGATGAGCTAAAAGATGATTATCTAACAAGCAGCCACAGCATTGATTTTTCTAACTCAGATGCAGCAGGAAAAGAAATATCTGAGTATATCAGTCAACAGACTAATGGTTTCTTAACACCTAGGTTTACACCAAGAGAAGATACAGAAGTTATGTTGTTAAACACACTCTATTTTGCGATGAATTGGAACCCCCACTTTTATAAAACACAGTCAATTAATTTTAAAGATGTCGGATTGGTGGATGCAGTAAAAACGACCATGGAAACAAGTCAATATTATGAAAACGAGACAGAACAAGCAGTAATAAAACATTATCAAGGACAAGGAAGTATGATCTTTATTCGACCAAAAAATGGTCTTAATTTGATTGAGCCCAAGAGGCAGATTTTAGACCATCTGCTTGATAGTGAACAACTCTATGAAGTATCTTTAATAATGCCAGAAATAGAAGTTGAATCAACATATGATGATTTAAAAGATACATTGTTTGAACTTGGTTTAGACAAGGTCTTAACTGATGATATTAGTCAATCTGAAATTAGTTTCTATGAAGATTCCTTTAAAACAAAGAATATCATTAGTTCAATTGTTCAAGGCGCAAAAATAAAAGTAGACAAAGAAGGAACAACAGCCGGAGCCTATACAGCGATAGAAGCCCCAACCTCAGGTTCGCCTCAAGAGTTAGTAAAAGCTGAAATGGTTCTCGATGTTCCATATCAATTGATTGTCTTAGGTCCCCAAAACACCCCATTATTTGTTGTTAATGTAATCAATCCTACTCAATAGAAAAAGAAAACGACCCAATCTACTTTACGATATGAGTCGTTTTTTGTTTTCCAGGTTTCTCTACGAACATTCTTCATAAGTTTTCAATAATTCGATAAATTCATCCTCATTAAGAATTATGACATGTTTTAGATGTAGAGCTGTTTGGTATTTTTTAGAAAAATTATTTTGTCGTCCAACAATTAGGACATTAGTATTTGAGTGTATTTGATTACTAACAACCCCGCGACGATTAACAACTTCTTGAGCGGCTTGTTTTCTTGAGAAAGATTTAAGGCGACCCGTAAAGGTAACATTTTTCTTATAAAAGAAATTCTCCTTAGAGTATGTTCTAGTGAGTGGAACGAGATGCTCCACCTGTGTTCTGCTGTTGTTAGACTGTTTAATCGTTAATGTTTTAAGAAATTCAAGTTCTTGAGGTGAGAGCCTATCTTTCATTCTTTGATAAATGAGATGAGTATTCTCACAATCACCTAAAGCCCTATGTTTAGTTGCTTCATAGCCAAAAAACTGTGATAAGTTTGACAGAGAATAAGATCTCATTTTAGGCAATGTTCTTCGGGCAAGTCTCAATGTATCAATGAAATCATTAGATAATGGAGGTTGATTTAATTCTTCATGATAATCGTATAAGAAATTAATATCAAAGTGAACATTGTGTCCAATTAAAATATCATCACCAATAAACTGTCTAAATTTAGGATACACAGAATCAATATTTGGAGCATCTAATACCATTTTGTTGGTGATATTATGAATACTCATTGTATAGGTATCAATCGGACTTGACGGTTTGACTAAAGAATCGAAGTAATCAATGATTTGATTGTTTCTTACTTTGATCGCACTTATTTCGATGACTTCACCATATTTACGTCCATTGCTAGATGTCTCAATATCAATAACTGTATAGTCACTTTTTAAGTCTAAGGTATTCGAGCCTTTAAAAGGTCTTTTAGGTGTCTTGGACTGAGCTTGAGAGTAAGACATAATCAACAGATCTAAGCGAATCTAAATCCTTGCCGCCTGCATAAGAGATTGAAGATTGAAGATCTTGCTTCATTTCATTAAGGGTATGACTGATATCACCTTTTTGGACGACAAGTTCCTTCTTACCTTCAACATTAGTATATTCACCCTTTTGATATTCAGATGCAGAGCCATAGTATTCTTTATAGGTGATACCATCGATATCAACTTCTTTACCAGGTGATTGTTTATGACCAGAGAACAGTGAACCAACCATAACCATCGTTGCTCCCATGCGAATACTCTTAGCAATATCCCCATTACTACGAATGCCACCATCAGCAATGATTGGTTTACGAGCAGCTTTAGAGCACCATCTCACCGCAGCTAATTGCCAGCCTCCAGTCCCAAAGCCAGTTTTTAGTTTAGTGATACAGACTTTACCAGGACCAACACCTACTTTAGTTGCATCAGCTCCAGCATTCTCTAATTCTCGTACTGCTTCAGGTGTCGCAACATTGCCTGCAATAACAAAGACTTCTGGTAAATGTTCTTTAATATACTTAACCATCTTAATAACATATTCAGAATGCCCATGAGCAATATCTATTGTGATATATTCCGGGATATTGTTAGTTTCTTTTAGTGAATCGATAAAGCCGTATTCTTCATCTTTAATACCAACCGAGATACTAGCGATTAATCCGCGATTATGCATACGCTTAATGAAGTCAAAGCGATCTTCAGGATTAAAGCGATGCATAACATAAAAATAATTATTCTCAGCAAAATAGATGGCTAGATCCTCATCAATTATAGTTTCCATATTGGCTGGGACGACTGGTAAATCAAAAGTATGATTACCAAACTTTACACTTGTATCACATTCTTTTCTGCTTTTAACAACACATTTTGCAGGGATTAGTAACACATCATCATAATCAAATACACGCATGTTTAAAATTCTCCTTTACAACTTATGAATATAACACGAAAGAGTTATTATTTCCACATCTGTTCTTTGTATTTTGAAAATGAATTAGGTATTATGTATTTATGAAACAATTTGAAGGATGGCTAGTCCGATTAGTTTACGAAGATAAAGTCACAGGGTATCGTATTTATGCGGTAGACAGCGATGATGCTTCTTTAATGCGTAACAAATATTTAAACATCACAGTTAAAGGACATCTACCAGAGCTGAAAAAGAATGAAGTGTATACCTTTATTTTAAGTGAGCCTGTTGTTGAAGATTTAAAATTTGGCCCATCCTACGATAATGTTGTTATTTTATTAAAGATGCCAGAATCTTTAGATGATACAGAAAGTTTTCTAAAAACGCTAATAGGTAAGACCAGAGCTAAATCGTTAATCTCAGTTTATCCTAATATTATTGAATTAATTCTTGAAGACAGAGAAGATGAAATAGATTTAAACTTAGTAAAAGGCGTTAAAGAGAAAACATACTCTAAAATTCGTAAGAAAGTGTTAGAAAACTTTAAGTACTTTAATATTATTAGTCATTTTGGGGACGTCTTTTCACTCAATGTCATTATGAAACTGTTTGATGAATTTCATAATGAAGCACAAGTATTAGAACAACTCAAAGCAGATCCCTATCGAGCGCTTTGTGCATTAGATCGGATTGGCTTTAAGCGAGCTGACCAGTTAATTTTAAAAACAATTGAAGTTGATTTACAAGAGAATCGAGAACCCCGATTTGATGCTAATATCAAAGAATCTAAAGAGAGATTAATCTTTTATATTCAATACTTACTAGAGAGTTTATCGGGTCATACATATTATTACTTGAATATTATTGAGAAAGAGTGTGAAGAGTTATTACCAGAAGCATTTCATCATTTTGATGACGCAATCCAAGACTCACTATTACATGTGGACCAAGATCGAATTGCACTAAGTGAAGTGTATGAACTTGAACAATGGATTGGTGAGCGTTTAAATGATGCGAATACTATGATTAGTAATTTAAGTGATGATGAACCTTATGAAGGCTATCGATATCAAGAAGAGATTACTTTGGATGATAATCAATTAAGTTTATTACCATTAGTGACAAATCATCAAATCTCGTGTTTATTTGGGGTTGCTGGTTCAGGCAAGACGACAATCCTTAAGGCATTACTAGACTTGATGAAAGATCGTAATAAGCTTGTCTATTTATCGAGTCCAACAGGAAGAGCGGCCAATATTTTATCTGAAAAGACACAGTACCCTGCTAAAACAATCCATATGATGCTAGGTGTAACAAAGGATGGCTTTACTTATCATGAAAAGAATCAACTACCTGCTGATTTAGTAGTTGTCGATGAAGCGAGTATGCTCGATTTATTATTGTTTAAATCACTGTTACAAGCGATTAATTTTAGAACGACTAAATTATTATTAGTAGGCGATCCTCAACAATTACCAAGTGTCGGTTTTGGGAATGTATTCGAAGATTTAAGATTATCACATTTACCTAAATTAGAAATTAATAAATGTTATCGAACATCTGGTGGGATTTTAAATGCGGCTACATTAATTAGAGAACAGCAGCTTCATATTCCACAAAGTAATCGTTTTAGTATTGTTACAGATGAATCAGCTTATTATTTTTACCACACGGATGATATGGACAATTTGAATAATTTCATTTTGTATTTAATTGATAATTGTATAGAGACATGGGAGTATTCACTAGACGATATCCTAGTTATTTCACCAGTGAATGAGCATCCACAGGGTGGAGCTTTAGAGCTTAATATGATGATTCAAGAGAAATATAATGGCGCCTCTATTGGCTTTGAACAAACTATTTTTGTTAAAAATAAAAAGCGAGACATATTCTTTAGGCTTAATGATCACATCTTAAATACAAAAAATGATTATAAAGCGATGGCCTTAACAAATTCTGAGTTTGAGTTTTTAAGAAATTACACCTCATCTTCATTTGAAGGCTTTGAAGATTTAAGACATGATATGGTGTTTATTGCTAATGGTGAGATAGGTATTATTGAAATGATTTTTGATGAGTTTATTGTCATTAGTTTTAACGATCAAAAAATCCTTAAGCCTAAAGATGAATTGAGTTCTTATCAATTAGGGTATGCGATTACAACCCATAAATCACAGGGGTCTGAAGCGTCTTGTGTGATTACTTTGTCTACAGTCAATTTCTCTTATATGATTAATTGTAATCATATGTATGTTGGCGTAACTCGTGCTCAGAAACATTGTTTACATGTTGGGACTGCTTATACGGTTAATTCTAAGGTAAAATTTAGAGAGAATAAAATGCGTCGAACTTTCTTATCAGAGCTTATTTAGGAAAGTTCTTTTTCTTATAGATAAAGAAATAATCGATTATCCAAGCAGCCAAGTAACCAATTAAAGCATAAAGGACAATGAGTGCGATTAAGAATTGCCCTAAGGCTAGAAATCCGTCTGGTTGAACGACTCTTGAATTTATATAAAAGTAAAGAGCGATTAAGACAAAAACTGCCGCAGTAATGATTGTGAATAGATTTTTACGCTTAAAGATAAATGCGACAATAGCATAAATTAGAACACCAAATAGAGGTATTAAAATCAAAATTAGAATGTCTTGCATAAAGATTCTCCTTTTGTTTATTTTACCATTAATCATACAAATAGTTGATATTTTAGATTTGTGTAAATAAAAAAGTCCCAGCAATGTGCGGGACTATTTCTTATGTTTTTCTTTGGATCGTTTATCGTTAATAATGTCCATCTCTTTTGCATCAATTAAGGTGACATTATTTTCTTTAGCCCAAGTCACACAACCTCTTAGGACTGTATTTAAAAAGATTCGCGGAACATTTACTAATTTTTCGAGTGCTTCATCAGTGAATTTGATTTCATCATCAATCCTGTCAGCAGCAAATCTTACGCTTGAGATTGAACCTTCTCTAACTGGTAGTAATTCTGGAATGGGTCTTCTAAATTTAGTGTACCAGAAATTCTTCGAATCACGATAGCCATAATCAACTGGAACACGTGGGAAGCCACCTGGTTTAACACCATTAATTATTGTGTTTCTATATTTAGGTTTCATTAAAATCTTATCAACACGTAGGATAAAGTGAGCTCCAAATTCTGATGTAATTCCATTGAAATCATGATAAGGAGCAGGGTATCCATCTAAGTGTCCTGGCGCATCATCTTGAGCATTGTCTAGTTCGCGCATCCATGTACATTCCATGACTTGAAATGCTTCTGTAACGACTTGTGGGTATAGAGTGTCTGGATCTTCTTTAGCACAGTGTCCATCTTCTAATGTAAATAAAGTATCTTTCATTTTTTCTTCTGAAGTATCTCCTGGGAATCCCATTCTAACGGCTTCTTTAAAATACTTACGCTCATCGCTAATAAAGTTAATTGAACATTTTTCATTTCGTAAAATGTTTTGTGCAGTATTTGAAGAGTTACGACAAAGTAATAACATCGCATAGTAATCTTTACCTGCAACATAATAAGGTTGTACTAATGAATAAGGACCTAGAGTGGTCTTATTGTCTTGGGTTAATGTACCAATCATAACAACTGGCATTGGAAAGAAGAGAGATGTTTGGTAGAAGTTATCTACAATTCTTAGGTTTTCATAATGGCTCATGTCAAAGACTCCTTTTCTATCAAGATTATTAGCTATATAATATCATCCATTTTATACTACGCCAAAAAAATCACAAGAAATAATTAGTATATAATAGTAGTAATCCTAAGGAGTAGAATTTATGAAGCTAGTATTAATATTTGGGAGTGGTGCTGTTGGAAAAATGACTGTTGGTCAAGAATTAGCTAAGCAAACGAATTATCGTTTATTTCATAATCATGTCATGATTGAACCTGTGATTGAGACATTAGGGTATTATGATGCCACATTAGTTACAGAGTTAAGAATGACTCTCTTCAAATATGTTGTTAAGACAAATCTGGAAGGTCTCATCTTTACGTGTATCTGGGCATTTGATGAACCATCAGATTGGACAACTATTCAAAAAGTAGTTGAATTATTTGATGAGACTTATTATATTGAATTAATTGCTGATCAAGAAACACGATTAAAAAGAAATGAATCGAGTAATCGAATTAAGCATAAGCCATCTAAAAGGGATATTAACTTTTCAAAGCAATTAATCTTACGTGAAGATTCAAAATATCGATTAGTGAGTCATGAAGGTGAGTTAACTTTTAAGAATTATCTGCGCATTGATAATACAGACAAAGAGCCTGAGGTAGTTGCGAGTTTGATCAAAGAAAGGTTTAGGCTTTAGTTTTTTCAAAAGAAAAGCTCCTCTTATTCAAGGAGCTTTTTGAGTAATTTTATTATGGCAATCCAACAGCTGAATTAATGTTGGTAAGAGTACCACTGTCTTGTATCATTTCAAAATATAGTTCATTGATATCAAATCCCATCATTTTGAGTAGGGCTGTATCTCCATTTAAATCTAAGCGAAGTCGTTTAATATATTTTTCGTCATTGCTGATATTCATGGTTAGAGAAATAAAATCATCTCCTAAGAATAAAAACGTCATCGATTGATCTTCATCCAAATTGTCTTTTAATGAGTTTCTCATAAATTCTTTAAAAGAAATTGTGACTTCTGTGGTTGGTTCAGAGTCAATCATTACCGTCTCTGGATTGATTTCAAGTTCTTCAACATCGGTTAAAATTGATTTAATCATTGTATTGTAGGATGAAAACCATTCGTCAGATTCCATAATCTCAGTTAATGATATTTCCTCTTCTTTATCCCAAGATTTTGTTTCATAATCATAGTGATAGGCAGAAAGTATATCACCATCAGCTTTGAAGTAAACTGTTTGTTTTTCATCTTCAGGATCAATATCATCCATATTAGATTCAATGGTTGAATCGACAAAGAATTCAAGATGAGGCTCATTAATTACTTGGATGCTTGAAGCCATTTTCATATAGATATCTTCAAACTCTTCCTCTGAATCAGTTAACGCATTAGCATTTACTTGTCCATCCATGACAAGATTAATTGTGTATTCTCCAGACTCTTCAACATTAAAATCTGTCTCATAATTTTTTAGGGTAGTCATTACTACAGATTCTGTCAATGGTTCGGTTTTTTGGGAACATCCTGCTAATAAGAGGATGGCTGTTAGTAATATTGTTAGTCGTTTTTTCATACTATCCCTCCATTTCCATTATACTATATTCTTTTCTACAGATATAACATTGTGTCAAAACTGTCACATAAAAAAAGGTCGACTCAACAGTTTAGTCTAGATGCACTCTAATTTATATTCAAGTAACGACTATCATCGAATAAATCACTTCCACTTTTTTATTCAATTGAAGGGCGAATGAAACTTTAACTTCTATCCAATTCTTTTTCTATTACCCAGTCAATTAATCTTTCAAATGTATCAAGTTGAGTTGCAACAACTCCGGGACTAAATCGTTCACGGCGTATCATATATGTTATATCAGCTAGTAGAACTTCTATATCAACATTTGGATTTGTTGAAAATTCACGTTTTTCATGAACAGACTTATAATTTGGTGTGAAGTAATTTGATGTACACCAAAAGGTGAAAAAATTTATTATCTCCCTATTATATGAATAAGGATTTAAAAGATGTTCCTTTTCAAATCTGTACTTTACTTCTGAAGATTTCAAAAAAGCACTAAACTCAACTAAGTAATCAAATTCGCTCATATATTAATCCTCCATAGATACTTTTCAAAATTCATTAACAATAAAATGTCCCTCAATTACCATTATACTATATTCTTTTCTACAGAAAAATTTGTGTCAAACCTACCACATAAAAGAAATTCAAGTCAGCAGTTAAGTCTAGATAGAAAACTATATCGTTCCAATTTCAGAGAAGTCATAAACAAAAACCTTACGTCTGTTTTTTGTTTTGACGAAAATATTGAATAATACCAAAAACACTTGCGAGGAGCATTAACAGATTCCAGGCAATCCACTTATAATCGGTATTTTCCTGTTGATGCTCATGAACATTAAAGGAGATATCACCCGCTGGTTCATCTAAGGTTAATTCATAAACCATTTCTCTGGTTGTTGTAGTAACCCCAAACGCCTTTATTTCCTCTAAATCTATATCATGGTATTGTTGTTCAAGGCTAAATAAAGGAAAAAAGTAATTTCTTGTAAAATTAAAGAAGTTGTGATTTCCTTCAGATTCTTTAATGATCACTACAGAGAATTGATTAAACATCTCATGATAATCAAATCGCTCTAGTACAACAGAATCCTCATCAGACAACGATAGGGCTTTTTCTTCCAATGCATTTTCTGTAATAAACCCAAATTTAAAACGTCCTTGTCCAAAAAGAAAAGATATAACCAAAACTATTAAAACAATTACATAAAGTGTTATTGTTTTTTTCTTCATAGGTTAAACCTCCTATTTTAGATGTTTTTAAGTTTGTTTTAAATAAATAACAGACTATTTTTAACAAATTGTGCATCATTCTCTATTACATTAAGCATATATATCTTATTATGGATTGTCAACACATTATTGTACCACCAGATGTGTCCACCTAATTCATCTGTTGTATTAAATATACTTTGGAAAATGAATTAAAAAACAAAAAAGGACACGACTTCTGTAAAACAGAAACTATGTCCTTCTAATAAAGTATATTTGGTGGAGATGAGGGGACTCGAACCCCTGTCCAAAAAGTGTCCACATTTAGATATCTACAGTTTAGTCAGTTATCAGTATTCACAGGCAACAAACTGACATGTTTTCTGTGAAGTCTCCAGTGAAAGTTTTCATCATCAACAACCCAGAGTATTGTTAATGCTTAGTCTTTGTTTCTTATTCGCTTTAATTGATCCAAAGACCAAATCAATCAAGCGGCATTACGTCTTAGGCTTTAATTAAGCAGCGTAAGCGAAACCGTATTGGTTATTTAATCTGTTTCCAGTTATTTTTTTGTGGTTATTAGGTAACCAATCCACTGCCATCTAAATCCAACGAAATCCTGTCGAAACCAAGCATCCCCGTGGAGAGTTATTATAACCAATTTGTTGTCAATTTTCAAGTATAATGAAGGTATGAAAAAAGGATTAACTGGAGCGCAACTTAAATGGATCGCCATGATTACCATGTTTATAGACCATATTGGGGCTGTCATTGTTCAAGGCTTAGCCTTTAATATGGGAGACGATTCTTTAATCACCCCACTCTACTGGTCACTTAGACTCATTGGCCGATTAAGTTTTCCTATCTATGCATTCTTATTAGTCGAAGGATTTAAACATACCTCCAATGTAAAGAAGTATGGGTTTAACCTTTTACTCTTTGCCCTGATCTCTGAAATACCATTTGACTTAGCCACCTCAAATTTCATCATTAATCCATCCTATCAAAATATATTCTTTACTCTATTCTTAGGATTAGTCTTAATGAGTTTAGCCAAAGACAAACCAAGATGGCTAAGTATTATAATCTTTGGAATAGGTGCTTTGATCAATGAGTATTTGTTACTCGCAGATTATGGAGCATATGGGATAATTCTTATCGCAGGAATCTATTTACTAAGAAACTATAAAGTGACACAAAATATTTTCATCTTCAGTATCGGATTCATACAAATGGTTCAAGGTTTTTCTGTAATCTTTATTAATGCCTATAATGGCAAGCGCGGCAAACAGAACAAATATTTCTTTTACTTGTTCTATCCAATCCATTTATTAATACTCTACTTTATTGTAAAAACATTCATTCCCATGTGAGAATGAATGTTTAGTATTATCCAAATAAGAACCAAATTAAGACATAACCACTCAAGACGGCAGCTAATGTATAAGGAACAGATATCTTCATAAAGGTAGCAGGTGAAACCTCATACCCTTCTTTTCTTAAAATACCAATACTTGTAATATTAGCCGAAGCACCAATCGGGGTTAAGTTACCTCCTAAAGTAGCACCTGATAGTAATCCGAAATATAAGACTGTAGGATCAACACCCATTTGAGCCGCAATCCCAGTAACAACTGGAAGCATTGTCGCCACATAAGGAATATTATCAATAAAAGCACTCAGTATAACGGACGCAAATGTAATAATTGTGTACATCACAAAAGTACTGCTTCCCCCCATATTAACAAATAACTTGGCAATCTCCTCAATAACACCTACTTCAGAAATACCACCAATCACAACAAATAGACCAGCTAGTAATAATAAGGTAAATAAGTCTAATTCTCTTAGTACAATAATAATCGTAGTTTTAATAGAGTACTTAAATGACTGCACCAAGATACCTACAAGTAATAAAACCATACAAATGATCCCATTTGTTAAAGGATGTTTGTTGGGAATAAATGACGCAAAGATTAAACCAAGAATTGTTATAATTAATAAAAAAGTTGGAAAGTAATCATATACTTGAGTAAATTTATCCAAATGAACTTTTTGATTATCTTTTCTAAAAACATAATACAAGACAACCGTTGCCACAATCATACTAATTTGAACAATCCAGAATAATCCAGGTTTTCCATGATAGAAAAAGAAATCCAAGAAATCCATATCAGCATAGCCACCCAATAAGATAGAAGTTGTATCACCCACTAAAGTAGCCGCACCCTGTAAGTTAGAAGCAATCGATATCGCAATAACTGGTTTAACGGGTGAGATTCTAAGCTTCTTAGAAATAGTCACAGCCACAGGCGCAACCATTAAGACCGTTGCGACATTATCAACAAATGCTGAAATAATCCCCGCAAAGAGACTTAGAGCAATTACAACCCATTTAACATCTGGCATTTTATCTATAATAATATCAGCCAATAAAGCTGGCATCTTAGACTCAATAAACAATGCCACAATCCCCATCGTTCCGGCAATCATCATTAAGACATTAAAATCAATAGCACCTACAACCTTATTAATAGGTAATAAGCCAAAGACAACAAACAAGACAGCCGAAGTAATTGCGACATGAGCTCGATACTTAGGTAAAGTAATCATTAGAACATATGTTAGAACAAATATGACTAATCCTAAAACTAGTGGTGACATAAAAATCCCTCTCTCTTTATAACATGTCTCATTATAACGAAATTGTAAAAATTGTAAAATGAATATCGATGGTTTATAATAAAAATGAAAAAGGGAGTAAAAGGCCTACGGGTTCAGGATTCGTCAATACGACCACTCATTAGGTCCGGATTCTGATTAAACATTGAGACTTTATCAAAGCGGTAAAGTTTTTTTATTAACTAAAGGAGAAAATTGCATGGAAAATAAAAACTGGAGCAATACTTCTGTAGAAGAGATTCTACAAGAAGTGAATACTGACACTGGACTCACCAGTCAACAAGCTCAACAAAAACTACAAACCGATGGACTCAATCAACTGGCACAAGCTGAAAAAGAAAGCTTATTGATAAAATTTATCAACCAGTTCAAAGACGTCATGATCCTTATATTAATTGCGGCCGCCATTATCTCAGGAGTACTTGGTGAAATGGTTGACGCCTTTATTATTTTAGCCATCGTTGTTGTTAACGCATTACTCGGTTTATATCAAGAAGGTAAGGCCGAAAACGCATTAGAAGCCCTACAAAAATTATCAGCTCCAACCTCTAAAGTAATTCGTGATTCTCAAGAGTTATCAGTTCCATCTGAAGAACTCGTAGTAGGAGACATCATTGTTTTAGAAGCAGGTGATTTAGTCAATGCTGATTTACGCTTACTCAAAACATCTTCATTAAAGATAGAAGAAGCCTCACTCACCGGGGAATCAGTCCCAGTCGAAAAAGAAGCTGATGTTCTAGTCGGAGAAGATAAAGCCTTGGGTGATCGTATCAATATGGCATACTCAAGTGGAAATGTCACATATGGACGTGGACTAGGAGTCGTAACTGCCACTGGTATGAATACCGAAGTCGGAAAAATTGCTACTATCTTAAGTGAAACAAAAAATCAAGAAACACCACTCCAAAAACAATTAAATGATTTAGGAAAAGTCTTAGGAATCGTTGCCATTATTGCTGTCGTTGGAATTTTCTTAATTGGACTTTTTAATGGAAAAGAACCATTCCAAATGTTTATGACCTCCGTCTCACTGGCTGTTGCCGTCATACCTGAATCACTTCCAACTGTTTCAACTATTGTCTTGAGTATGGGTGTCCAACGATTAGTCAAAAGAAATGCGATTGTAAGAACACTTCCATCGGTTGAAACATTAGGCTCAACAACCGTAATCTGTTCTGACAAAACTGGAACACTAACTCAGAATAAAATGACTGTGGTCGACTATTACAATAATGAACAACCAGTTGATCACTTAGCCTTAGCAGGTTTCTTAGTCAATGACTCACGCTTGAACAATGAACAAAAATGGGTCGGGGATCCAACCGAAACAGCTATCAGTGCTTGGGCTGTCGACCAAGGTGTTAATTATGACCAAGCTTTAAAAGACTATAAGCGAATTGCTGAAGTACCATTTGACTCAGCACGTAAACGAATGACAACCGTTAATATGGTTGATGGAAAAAAAATGGTCTATGTCAAGGGTGGAGTTGATGAAGTTTTAGCCATAACAACACGCTATGGATTAAATAATGAAGTACGACCTATCACTCAAGAAGACATTGATACTATCCAACAAAAAAACACTTCCATGGGCCAAGATGCACTTCGTGTCTTAGCCGTTGCCTATAAAGAAGTACAAGGTGAAGTGGAAGATGGAGATCCAAATCTAGAATCTGATCTAATCTTCTTAGGACTTGTTGGAATGATTGATCCAGCACGACCAGAAGTTAAAGAAGCCATCGCAGATTGTAAAAATGCAGGCATCCGAGCTGTCATGATTACTGGAGACCATGCTACAACTGCACAAGCAATTGGTAGAGAAATTGGGTTATTGGAAGATCATCACAGAGTCATCACAGGTGTTGATTTAGACAATATGAGTGATGAAGACCTAGCCAGAGACGTCGAAAGTATAGGGGTATATGCCCGTGTTTCTCCAGAACATAAAATGAGAATCATCGATGCCTGGAAGAGCCATGGAAATATCGTAGCCATGACTGGTGATGGGGTTAATGATGCTCCAGCACTTAAAAAAGCTGATATCGGAGCCGCCATGGGAATTGTTGGAACTGAAGTTGCTAAAGGTGCATCTGATATGGTTCTAACAGATGATAACTTCGCCACTGTTGTTAATGCGGTTGAAGAAGGTCGTCGAATTAAAGACAATATTAAAAAAGCCATTGGATATTTACTATCATGTAATATGGGTGAACTATTTACACTATTACTTGCGACAGTTCTAAATTGGCAAATGCCTTTACTAGCAATTCATATCTTATGGATCAACTTAGTAACTGACTCACTACCTGCACTAGCATTAGGTGTTGACCCAGCCGAAGAAGATATTATGGATCGTGAACCAGATCGTTCAAATTCATTATTCACTAAACCAATGGCTTATCGTACCTTATACCAAGGGGTTATGGTAGGAATCCTGACAACGATTGGGTTTATGGTTGGTTCAGGCTGGTTATTTGGACTAGAAGGAAATACACAATTAGGACAAACCATGGCCTTTGGTGTTTTAGGTTTCTCTCAATTAGTTCATGCATTTAATATTCACTCACCACAAGAATCAGTGTTTAAAACATTATTTAAGAATAAACAACTCATTCAAGCAGTCCTTATTAATGTCGCAATGATGTTTGCTGTTCTATTAGTTCCAGCTCTTCGAGACATTTTCAAACTAGCAGATTTAGAATTAATTCACTGGCTTATAATGTTTAGCTTAGCCTTTATGCCATGGGTAATTGTTGAAATTATGAAGAAGCTTGGCCTAAATGGTAATGACTAATAGTTAGAAATATCTAACTAATCAATAAAAGTTATTGCAAGTTAACCTTTTGTCATAGTATAATAGCTATAGAAAAGAGGTGCGCATGTTAAAACAAATGACTCCTTCGATAGAGGATTATTTATCGACCATTTATCGATTAGATAAAGGTGAAGGCGTTCGCTCTGTAGATGTTGCGAAAGTATTAGAGGTTTCAAAACCTAGTGTCAATCGTGCACTAAAGACGCTCTCAGAAATGAAGCTCGTTAAGCAAGAGCCCTATGGGGACATCTTTCTTACAAAATTAGGTAGAGAAACAGCCCTTGATCTCAATAAAAAGTATTCAATTCTAAGAGGATTTCTTGTTCACATGTTGGATGTTGATCCAATTGTTGCTGAAAAAGAAGCAAATCAAATGGAACATGGAATGAGCAATGACACAATAGAACGTATTGGGTTACTAATGAAATCATATTCATTAAGTGCCGAAAAATCAAAATTCAAACCAAAACTAGACGAAAATGCCATCGATTAATTATCGATGGCATTTTCATTTACTAACCGAATTATTCTTATAATAAAGAATGTTGTCAAACAGAAACTGACCACCTCAGCAAGGGGGATTGACCACCAGATATTGCTAAGGACATTTGTTTTTGATAACCCATAAGCAATGGGTAGGATGAATAATATTTGTCGACAAAATGAGATAAATAAGGAAATCGTCCCTCTTTGTAAAGCTTGAAAGACGGAACTTAAAACAATATTATACCCAGCAAATAAGAATGAGAAAGAAATAATTCGTAGTGCTGGAATTCCAATTTGAAGCATTTCTGGTGTAGCTTCAAATAAGTTAAGGAGTGTTGGGGTAAAGAATTGGAAAATTAAAAATCCTGTAAGCGTGACGCCTATTCCTAGTTTCAAGGCAAATTTAACAGCATCTTTCATTCGATCATATTGCTTAGATCCATAGTTATAGGAAACAATTGGTACTAAACCATTGTTTAACCCAAAGACTGGCATAAAGGCGAAACTTTGTAATCTGAAATAGGCACCCAAAACTGCTGTTGCGGCGTCTGTAAAGGCGCTTAAGATTCTATTTAAGAAAAAGACCATGACTGATGATAAAGATATTAGTAAGATTGATGGTAATCCAACCTTATAGATTCGTTTAATAATTTCAAGTTCTGGCTTGAAAATTAATGAAGGTTTAAATTTAACATATTTATTCTTTAAACGGATAAAGGTATAAGCAAGAATCATTGCCACAACTTGACCAATAATTGTTGCGATTGCGGCACCCTTAACGCCCATCTCAGGCACACCAAACCAACCAAAGATAAAGATAGGGTCTAAGATAATATTAATAACTGCCCCAGTAATTTGAGTAATCATTGGGTAAACTGAATAACCACTAGCAATCAGAATCCTTTCAAATGCCATTTGACCAAAGATTCCGATAGAAAAAATCGTGACTAAGCTTAAGTAATCTTGGCCATGTTGAATAATGACTGGGTTGCTTGTTTGTGCAGCAATAATTGCTCTGGAAAAGAATATTCCTAAAATAATAAAGACAGTCCAGTTAATTAATGCTAGAAAGACAGCAGTATTGGCTGCTTTATTGGCTCGTTCAAGATTTCCTTGGCCTAATGAATAAGACAGCAAGGCGTTGGTTCCAACATTGGTTCCCACACTAATTGCACTCATTACTTGTTGAACAGGGTAAGCTAAGGATAAAGCAGTAAATGCTTCAAATGAATATCGAGAGACATAAATACTGTCGACGACATTATAAAGAGCTTGGGTCAACATTGAAATCATTATTGGAACTGACATTGTCAGTATTAATTTTCTAACAGACATTGTGCCTAGTTTATGTGTTGTACTCATGATGAACATTATAACACTTCTATAACTTTCTGCGTATTGTACTTGACACTTTTGTTTATTGGGTTTATTATTTATTGCGAATGATTCGCATTTGCAAGGAGAACAAATGAAAAAACTATTATCGATAGCCCTATTCATCTTTTTACTAGTTGGTTGCAGTTCAAATGCTCGACCTGTTAATAACAATGAAATAAAAATCGTTACAACTATTTTCCCTATAACTGATTTAACTCAAAAAGTTACTGGAGAATCTGTCACTCAATTACTTCCAGATTCAGGTGCCAATGCTCATACTTGGGAACCAACTCCACAAGATATTTTTCTATTAGAGGAAGCAGATGTCTTTATTTATAATGGTGCAGGTATGGAAGAATGGGTTGAAGATGTTTTAGACTCGTTAGGAAATGAAGAGTTGTTAGTGATTGAAGCATCTAAAGATGTTGCTAAGATTGATGGACATGGCCATGCTCATGCAGGAGTTGATCCTCATACTTGGTCCTCTCCAAAAACAGCTAAAACTCAACTAGAGACAATTGGACAAGCGCTAATGAGTGAGTTTGAGGATAAGGCTGATGACTATAAAAAAAACATAGAGAAGACTGTTACACTATTTGAAGAATTAGATAAGGAATATGAAACAGCGCTAAAGGATTTACCAAATAGAATTCTAGTAGTTCAACATGAGGCATATGGATACTTAACTCATGACTATGGCTTACAACAAATTGGAATTGAAGGATTAGTTCCTACTTCTGAACCAGATCCTGCTCGAATGGTTGATATTATCAAACTCGTGAAAGAATATGATGTTAAAACAATCTTCTTTGAAGAGAATGTAAGTGATCGAGTGGCTCAAACCTTGGCCAATGAAACAGGTGCTGATACTGCAGTGCTTAATACACTCGCATTTAAAAATGAAAATAATGATGATCTAATACAAATGATGAGAAACAATCTACAAGTATTAGTGGAAGGGTTAGAGCAGTGATAGAATTTAAAGACTTATATTTTACCTATGAGACAGATACAGTCTTAAGTAACATTAATTTTAGAATTGCATCAGGGCAGTATGTCGCCTTAATAGGTGATAATGGGGCGGGTAAAACGACCCTTTTACGCCTATTGATTGGCGAATTAAAAGCAGATAAAGGGCGTTTAAAAATTGGTGATAACTTTAAAAAGTTTGGGTATGTTCAACAAACAACTTTAAAGAATCAGATTAATTTTCCTGCCACTGTTTTAGAAGTTGTGGTGGGTAATCTATATCAAGAGATTGGATTATTTAAATTTCCACGTAAAAAACATAAACAAAAAGCGTTGGAAACATTAAAACTTGTCAATATGGATGAGTTTAAAGATGAATTGTTAGCTGATTTATCGGGTGGTCAACAACAACGTGTTATGTTAGCAAGAGCGTTAGTTAATAATCCAGATTTTGTTATTTTTGATGAACCAACATCAGGAGTTGATCGAAAGTCGAGTGAGCACTTCTATCAAACGATTAAAGAACTTAATGAACAAGGTCTAACGATTTTGTTAGTGACCCATAATGTGGACCATATTTATGATGATGTGAGTGATGTTTACAAATTAATAGAAGGGCATTTGTCAAAGGTGAAATAATGTTCGAAGTATTTCAATATCCGTTCATGCAAAAAGCGTTAATCGTTGGTGCCCTGCTGGGTTTAATTGTGCCCTTAATTGGTGCGTTGATGGTTTCAAAGCGATTATCAATGATTGGTGATGCGTTGTCCCATATGTCATTAGCTGGGGTATCTATTGGTTTAATCTTTAATTTTAGTCCAGTCTTAGGAGCGTTATTAACTGGAATTATTTCTGCTTTAAGTATTGATTATATAAGATCTCGCTTGCCACAACATGCTGAGACGAGTATTGCGGTGATAACATCGACTGGAATTGGGCTGGCAGGGTTATTGTCAGGTTTGATTCCTAATGCTGCTAATTTCAACTCGTTCTTATTTGGAAGTATAGTTGCTATTAGTAATGATGAATTATGGTTGGTAGTTATTATTGCGTTGGTTGTTTTTATTCTATTTACGCTCTTTTATAAAGAATTTTTCTTGGTGGCGATGGATGAAAAGAATGCTCGGCTACAGGGTGTTAATGTTAAAATTGTTAATTTACTGAGTTTGTTTTTAACAGCTTTAACTGTTTCAATCGCAGCTAGAACAGTGGGGGCTTTAATTATTAGTTCACTCATGGTGATTCCGGTTGTGAGTGCATTACAAATTAGTAAGTCTTACAAACAAACGGTTATCTTCTCGGTAATTTTTGGATTCATATTTACTGTTGTTGGACTTATTAGTTCTTTCTATCTTCGTCTCAAACCGGGAGGGACAATTGTTATTTTTGGTATCTTAGTGTTATTTATGTTATTTATTTACAATGGGATTAAACGGTCTAAAATTAGAAGGAGGCATTTATGAGTAAAGATTTATTGTGGCCCAAAGAGTTAAAGAAAACAAAGCATCGCCAAAAGATTTATGACTTGCTTAAACAAGAGAATAGACCTTTGTCAATTGTTGAATTACAACAATTATTGCATGATAAAAACGAACAAATTTGGCTCTCAACAATTTATCGAGTGCTTGATTCATTCGTGTCTCATAATGTGGTTAATAAAATCAACATGTTAAATGATGATGCTGTCTATTATGAATTAAACTTAAACCAACATGTTCATTATGCGATTTGTGTGAACTGTCGTGATGTGATTGAATTAGAACATTGTCCAATGGATATGTTTGAATCTCAATTAATTGATAAAAGCTTTAAAGTTTTTGGTCATCGGATGGAGATTTTTGGTCTTTGTCAAGACTGCCATCAAAATTAATACTGAAGGTTACTTCCTGATTGTTGGAAGTAACTTTTATTTTAGCGTTGTGCTTTTGGGCTATGTCTTTAGCAATGGCTAAGCCTAGACCATAACCTTCTTTGGAGCGAGACTCATCAATCCGATAAAAGCGGTCAAAGAGATGGTCTCTTTGATCTTTGTTTAAGGTGTCAGCAGGATTTGTTATGGTTAGGATATTGTTTTTTAAACTAATGGTTGTAATCGAGTTTTCATAAGAATACTTGATGGCATTGTCTAACAATATTCGGATTAGCTTAGTGAGGCTTTCTAAATCTCCTACAATAATTGATTTTGATTCTAATTCACTTACTTCTAACTGACGTTTATGCTCGAAAAAAAGTGGTTCATAATCTAAAATAACTTGTTTCACTAAGTGGTTTAAATCAATAGTATTTCTCTCGAGTTGATAATGTTCACTATCACCTTGAGCTAAATACAATAATTGATGGACAAGCCCACTCATACGCGTAATTTCACTTTCTTGAGATTCAATCCATTTCATTTGAGTAGAGATAGGTTGATCCATATTATTTTTTAAGATTGTCACATTATTTCCTAGAATGGTTAATGGGTTTTTAAGCTCATGGCTTGCGTCTGCGATAAATTGTTTCTGTTGTTGCATCGAATCTTCTACAGGTTTAACGAGTTTTTTTGATAAGTAGATAGTTAAGACAGTTAAGACTAAGAAACTGGCTAGAAACAATGACACTAGTGTGAAGACAAATGATCTAAATGTGTTTTGGGTAGGTCTTAGATCGATAAATGCTATTTTGGTTCTTAATGAATTTATATCTTTTTTGAATTCTACAGTGTTGTTTAATATCTTGCCCTGTACAAGTGAGCTAGATAATGCTTCATTCATTAGAGTATTGAATGTTTCTGAATCGATGTTCCAATTAGTTGATGAAGCTATAAATTGGTCACTAATTGGTAAATATTCAGCTACAAAGGTATTAGGATGAACATTTCTGGATTGTCCAAAGATGACAGAGTCTTGGGTTGGGATATTATAGAGGGTCCCATTTAGCGCAATTTCATTTTGGGTTGTTAATTGATAATATTCAATGAATCCAAATATAGTAAAAACGAACAATAGAGTTGTTCCTAGGATACTAATTAATAAGAGTTGGATATTTCGTTTTAATCTCTTAATCATTCTGACTCACCAAAATAATATCCGACTTTTCGAATTGTGTGGATGGTTGATTTTGTTTCTAAGAATTCTAGTTTTCGTCTTAAAAATGAAATATAGGCTTCAACATTATTATCTTGTGCATCTGAGTCATAACCCCACACTTTTGAAATGATTTGGTCTTTTGAGAAGACTCGTTTTGGGTTTGAGAATAAGAGTTCGAATAATTGGAACTCTTTGAGACTCAGATTCAATGTTTGAGTTTTATTTGAGAGCGTATGATCATTTATATTGAGTGTTAAATCATCGACTTTAATTTCGTTTAATACAATCTCGCCTTTGCGTCGACTGATGGCAGAGATTCGTGCGAGTAGTTCATTGACATCAAATGGTTTTGATAGATAATCATCAGCCCCTTGGTTTAAACCATAAATCTTATCTGTTGTTGAGTCTTTAGCGGATAAGAATATGATTGGTGTTGAGATATTTTTACTTCGTAATTGTTTGACGACTTCATAACCGTTTAATTTGGGGAGCATGACATCCATGATTATGACATCATATTGATTGCTAATGGCATAATCAAAACCGTCAAGCCCGTCAAAGACGATATCAACGGTGTGGTGTTTGTTTTCTAAAATTTCTTTTAAAGATTGTGCTAATCTTATTTCATCTTCAACTACTAGTATATTCATACATTTATATTATACCAGTTACTTTAAAATAGTCTGAAATCTTTTTTAAGACTATTTTAAGAGGTTCTTGTTATGATATATGTACGAGGAGGTTATTCATGAAAAAATTTATTACAACTTTAGGCATTGTGGCGATACTTGTATTGAATGCGTTTATGGGTATTCGTTTGACTACTTTGGAAGATGAATTAAATACTTTAAAAAATGAACAACCACAAGTGGTTGAGACTCAGCCTACGGTTACTCAAACTTCAAATATTCGGACTGTCATTGAGACAGATGTATCAGAGATTTATAGTAAGGTTCAAAACTCTGTTGTGACAGTGATTAATAATCCTTATGGATCTGGGTCTGGTGTTATTTATAAAGTAGATGGAAATAAATCTTTTGTTGTTACAAATCATCATGTTATTGAGGACAATCAATCTGTTGATGTGTTACTTAGTAATGGGGATAGAGTTGAAGCAGAAGTTCTTGGGAGTGATTCATTAGCTGATATTGCGTTATTAGAAATTGAGACAGAGCATCAATTAGTGCCGATGGTATTAGGTGATAGTTCAGTTTTAAATGTTGGTGAAACAGTCTTAGCGATTGGTTCTCCGAGTGGTGAAAATTTCTCTGGTAGCTTATCAGTGGGTGTTATTTCTGGTAAGGATCGTATCATTGAGGTTGACACTGATGGTGATCGACGTCCTGACTGGGATATGGTTTTAATTCAGACTGATGCTGCTATTAATCCTGGTAATTCGGGAGGGGCTTTGGTCAATATGGCAGGTCAATTAGTGGGTATTAATACGCTGAAACTGCTTGATATTACGGTTGAGGGGATGGGCTTTGCGAATCCTATCAATGAAGTGGTGAGTATCTTAGAACAATTAGAACAAGATGGAGAAGTGACTCGTCCATTTATTGGGATTAGTGGGTTATCGGTTGAAGATTTAATTGCTCAGAGTCGTTACTACCCTATTGATTTACCGAATGTTGAAAAGGGTGTTTATATTAGTGATGTCATGAGTAATTCACCTGCATCAAGGGCTGGAATTGAGTCAGGTGATGTAATTGTTAAATTTGATGCTCAGGAAGTGGACGACTTTAAAACATTTAGACGTTATCTTTATCAGTTTAAGATAGGTGATGAAGTGGATGTTGAGATTATTAGAGACAATGAAACACTGACATTGACTATTAAACTATAATTAGTGAACCTCCTTTTGTGTTAGTATAGTGTGAGCACAAAGGGAGGTTTTTTTATGGATTATTTTAAGTTTCATGAGATGGAAATATATTGGTTAGTGGGTGGTCATACAGCCCTTGATGGTGGGGCAATGTTTGGGGTTGTTCCAAAGCCATTATGGTCTAGGAAATATCTAGTGGATGAGTTTAATCGTATTGAAACTCCAACGGATCCTTTACTAATACGGTATCAAAATAAAAACTACTTAATTGATGCGTCGATTGGGACTAAACTTACGGATAAACAAAAGAAAAATTATGGTGTCTTAACTGAGCCAAAACTTGAGGAGAGTTTGGCTGATATTGGTTTAACTGTTAATGATATTGATTTTATTTTGATGACTCATTTTCATTTTGATCATGCGGGTGGGTTGACGAAAATTGTTAATGATCAAATTGTTTCAACCTTTCCTAATGCGACTATCTATGTGCATCAAATTGAATGGGATGAAGTGAGAAATCCTAATATTCGCTCAAAGAACACATATTTCAGACAAAACTGGGAAGCGATTGAGCACCAAGTGAAACCTTTTTCTAATAATTTAAAAATTAAAGAATCAATCGAAATGATTCATACAGGTGGACATAGTAATGGACATTGTATTGTTAGACTGACTCAGGCGAGTGATGTAATTGTTCATATGGCTGATTTAATGGCGACTCATGCTCATCAAAATCCATTGTGGGTGATGGCATATGATGATTATCCGATTGATTCAATTCATATGAAACAGAAATATTTGATGGATGGATATAAAAACGGTGTGATTTTTTCGTTTTATCATGATGCCTTCTATCGTTTGATTAAATGGGATAGTGATGGCAAGGAAATTGTGTATAGTTTAAAAAGAGGGGCTGAGCCTATTATAAAAGGAGTTCGTTAACGAACTCCTTTATTTTTTTATTGGTGCGCCTGGCAGGGATCGAACCTGCAACCTTTTGAATCGGAATCAAACACGCTATCCATTGCGCCACAGGCGCAGAAAGTTGTGCTTTAACACAACTTTTGCTAATTATTCGAAACTAATTTCCATCCATGAGTCAACGACATGGAACCAAGTTTGTCCTGGATTTAGGATAATTGGTTGACCATCTGCTGTGGTGAACATGGTTGGTTCGTTGTGGTCTTCTGACTTGGTCCAGTTGATTTCTATCATTTTTCCACCTGTTAATAAATATCCAGTACCATTTCCAATTGTATGGAAGTCTTTGTGTCCAGCATTTGTATAAACAAATGAATCGGCAATTTGGATAATAATATTGGTTGGTGTGACTGGGTATTCTGTTGTTTCATCGACCATTTCGACACCTTCGCGTAGTTTTGTATAGGTGTGAGTTGTTTCGTCATAATTGTATTCACTATAATTCCATGTACTTTGATATGGGACATAAGCATAACTTACGTCTTCTCCCATTTCTGGAACTGTAAATTCATCATAGAATTCAAAGCGAGATGGGTACTCATCGATTAATGAAGAGTCTCTTTCTTCAACATAGTCATAGACAGCTTTTAAACTTGCGTAGGCATTATGAGGGGCAACTTTTCCGGTATCGAAATATCGTTGTGTTGCGGTTCCTTCAACTGAGTGCCCTTCAACATCAGTGACGCCTGAACTATTGATCATGGCGTTTCCGTCGGTACTTCCACCATAGTGTAAGTATAGAGCATTATTTTGTAGTGCTAATGAGACAAAGTTTGGTCTGGCTGATCTGATTGGGCCAATGAATAGGTCTTCTTCTTGTCTTTCAAATAATGCGGCGTATCGTGTAAACTCGCCTTCGACTCGCATTTCAAAAATAATAGCTGCTTTTGATAGGCTTCCTTGGTTTCGTGCATCTTGATGATTGTCAATCATGACTAGTAATGGTCGTTGATCAACGTATTCTTCATCAATTTCTAAACCAGTAAATCGTGAGACTATTTTCTCAGGCTCAGGCTCTGGTTCTGGCTCTGGCTCAGGTTCTGGTGTGGGTTCTTCTGTGACAACGTCTTCTTCTATTGGTTCTTCTTTTGGTGAAGAACAAGAAACTAATAGCAATAATGCTATTATAATAAATAATATCTTTTTCATATTTATACCTCTAATTAAGTTTACCATAAATCTTTACTTTGTTTATCTCTTTTGTTATGATATACAAGCTATTGGACGATTAGCTCAGTGGGAGAGCACCTGCTTGACGTGCAGGGGGTCAGGGGTTCAAATCCCTTATCGTCCACCATTTATGTAGTAAAAACTAAGCACTGTTTGATGAATTCAATCAGTGCTTTTTCTTTTGTTTGAAAGGTAACTATAAAGAAAACAAATGAGTTTGATAAAATAGTTTGAAAATATAAATTCTAGAGATAGTTATCTGTAAGTAAATCTTTGAAAAGTGAATGTTTTGATTTTGAAACGGTAGCCAAATCAAGTGCTAGGCTCATATCCTAAATCTTTGATAAGATTAAGGGTGCATTTTTTATTGTTGTCTAATAGTAATTGTGCTACCCTCTTGGCTCTTATCCACTTGAATTTGATTGCTAATTCGCTCTTTTAATTCCTTAACATGAGAAATGATACCAACAATGCGTCCATCTTGATTGATCTTTAATAGTGTTTCAATTGCCTGATCTAATGATTGTTCGTCAAGTGTACCAAACCCCTCATCAATGAATAGAGCATCAATATGAACACCTCCATATTTTTGGCTAGTAACATCAGATAGTCCTAAGGCTAGAGCGAGCGATGCTTTAAATGTTTCACCACCCGATAGTGTTTTAACTGATCTAGATCTTGATGTGTGATTATCAAAAACTTCTAAATCTAAACCAGAAGCTCTTTGTCTGGCTAATTTATCTTCCATCACCACTAGGTAGAATCTATCTTGTGTCATTGATAAAAGTCTTTCATTGGCATACTCTAAGACTTCTTCAAAGAATGATGCCAAGACATATCGTTCAAATGATAAGTATCCGACACTGCTATCACCAGTAGCTGCTAAATATAATGGATAGATTTCTTTATGTTGGTTTAGTAGTTCTTGACTCTTACCACTCTCTTGTTCTACTTCTGTGACTGTTGCCTCATAATTTGAAAGTTGATTATTCTTTATGTTTAATTTAGTAGTATAGTTTCTGATATTATTTTCTAGTTCTAATCTTATGGTATGAGGGTTTTCGACAATTTCTTTAAGCTGGCTTAAACGATCATTTGTTCCCTTTATAAGACCAGCATTTAGATGTACTTCCTTATTATATGTTTCAATTGTTTTTAAATTAGCCTCAATATCTTCTTTAGTCACTATTCTCTCAATAACCTCAGATTCGTCAATATTCTTAGCTACTAACTCATCCTTATATATATGAGATAATTCTTCTAGTTCTATTTTTATTGTACTAGACATTTCTTCTAGGTTCTTAAGACTGGTTACTGTTTCTACTTTTTTCTTATCTAGAAGGTTCAGTTCTTGTGATGTTTTATCTCGATTAAGTCGAGTTACTTTTATTTTATTATTAATCACTTCAACATCTTTAACTAAACTTTCTAGATCTTCAGCAGTTAGTAATACCTCATTATTTAGAATTTTGTCAAGATTATTTATTTCTTCTAATCGATTGGATTTATTTGTTTCTTCCTTATTAATTTCTAATCGGTTATTCACTAGTTGTTCATTTAATTTATCTCTTTCTTTTTCGAGCCATTCGCCATTTGAAATAATTTGTTTTAGATGGATTATTTCATCATCTCTAACTTGTTTTTCTTTAATGAGGTGCTCTGTCTCTTTCATTAAATGATTATAGTCTTCATTAAAACTCTCTTCACTAAAACCTAAGGCTTCTAGCTTCTTGTTTTTCGATTCATTAAAAGACTTGAGTCGTTGTGAACTTTGTGCAAACTCAGATTGTTTAGTACTCTGTTCTTGTTTTAGAAGTTTAATTGATTCCTCACTTATCTCATCGGTACTTAAATGAGCTTTATAAGGATGATGTAACGATCCACAAACAGGACAGGGTTCGTTTTCATTTAAACTCTGTGCTATCACACCCGCAATCTGTTGTTGACGCAAGATTTCTCTTTGTGTTACTAGAAGATCAATTTCTTCTTTTTCTTCCTTCAATTCGTTAAATATTAATGTTTCTGAATTGATATCATCAATTGTTCTTGTAACTATCTCACTCTCATTAAGTTTCTGTTTAGAGATTAACAGTTTTTCATTTATTTCTGTCAATTCTTGTGATATCTGCTTTAGTTGTTTTTCTGCATCCTTTATTTTTTCAATTTGTACTTTCTTTTCTTGAAGTTGACGATTGGTCTCTTCAAGCTTCTCCTTACCGATTGAGATGTTTTCATCTGATTGTTTATTTAAAATAATAAGCTTCTCTTTAGCATTAGACTTTTCTAGTAAATTAGAAAACTTAAGATGCTTTTGGTTTATTTGGTTACGTTCACTTTCCCACTCTTCAATATGATTAAAATCCTTATTGATTAGTTCTAATGAATTATTAAGATTTGACAGTTCAGAATCTAGATTTAACAGTTGAGAACTCATTTCTTGTTTATCCTTTTTATTCTTACTCAATTTTAGTTTTAGAGTGTCAATTTGATTAAGCATATTCTTTAATGCAATAATATCTTCAATCTTAGTATTCAAAACTTTTAGATTATTAATTTCTTCTCGTTTTGAATCAAGCTCTAGTTTTCTCTTTTGATATTTATGTAAATCATTCTGTAAATCGATTTGTTGAATCAGGGTGTTAAATTTCTTAGTGAGAATATCCAATTCTTCCTGTTCTTTGTTTACTTCAGTCTTTAAGTCACTTATTTCTTCTTTTAGATAGTCTACAACTTTATCATATTGTTTACTGCCAAGATATGAGTTAAAATCCCCATCATCAATATTTAAAACTCTTAAAAATGCGAGAATATTATTTTGACTACTTTCTAATTGTTTGGATAATTTGTCTGTTTCTAGCTTTAGTTTCTCAGTAAATATTTGGAAGTCTTGAGTTTTAAATAAATCTCTAAAGATGCCTTCTTTTTCACTTGAACCAGCGACTAATAAATCTTTAAACTCACCTTGTGGTAAAAGAACAATTTGTTTAAACTGAGTGGCTGTTAAGCCTAATATCGTATTGATTTCTGCTTGGACTTCAGTAATTTTACTTAATGCTAAATTATCACTTGATAATCGGGCTGTTGATTCATGATTCACTATTCGCCCCCTTGTACCAATAGCCTTTTGAGCTGGATGTCGATAGACTGTATATGTTTTATTTTTTGATTCAAATTCAAACTCTACATAGGATAAAGTTTCTTCACTCGCAAATTGAGATTTAGTTGGTTGTCCTAAAGATTTTCTATCACTACTACTTAATTGTCCGTAGAGTGCATAAAAGATAGCATCAAAAATTGTTGTCTTACCTGATCCGGTTGGCCCTGTAATAAGAAATAGACCTTCTTGAGTAAATTGCGAAAAATCTATGACTACTTTATCTTTAAATGGACCAAATGCTTGTAGTTCTAATTTAATAGGTCTCATGGTCTACTCCCTTCATAATTTTGTTTAGTATTGCTTTTTGTGTTTCTGTAATTTTATTAGGATTACTTAGAGCGTAAAAATCTTCAAATATCTCAACAATAGATTTTGAGGTGAGTTCTTTTTGGTCAAATCTTCTTTGATGTTTGTTGAATTCAATATTTTCATAGCTTAAGCCCATTGTATATGGACTTATTGCTTTTAGACGGCTCATCGCATCTAATTGTAATTGTGTATCGAGTAATTCATAGAACACATAGTCTTGAGTAGGTTGTTTTAGTAAATTTTCTAGAGTTCCTTTTATGACAATCATATCCTTGAGGGGTGTTAATAAATGTCTTTTTATCTGAATTTCATTATTATCTATTGTTACATCATTTATACCAATAGTATTGTTAGCTTCTGATTTTGAATACTTTAATAATGAACCAGAATATTGTACTTTATTACTACCAATCTGATGGTGTGAATGAAGATGTCCGCAGGCCACATAATCAAAATTCTTAAATATACTAGCGTCTACATATTCAGCTGTTCCAATACTTAATGGGCGTACTGAATCTTCTTTTTCAAAGACTAACTCGTCTTTTATAAAATAACCGTGAGTAATCAGAACATTTTGTTTATTGGTAAATTCTAATTTATTAATCTCTTTAATAAAGAGATCATTAAAGGTATTTACTGATGTGTCATTCATTAGTTTTGAATATTGAAATGGTGTGATAAACGGGAATAAATAAAAATCAGTTTCACCCATTGTTACTTTGGTTATTTCCTTTTTAAAGACTCCCTCACTGTATAGACCTTGAGCTTGTGTTAAGTAGTTTCCATATTCAATAAAGCGAGCATTATCATGGTTACCCGAGATCAATAAGATAGGGGTCTCTGTTTCATTTAGGATTCTTTGAAATTGCTTATCGACTAATTCGAGTGCTTCAGCTGATGGATTAATTCGATCATAAAGATCACCAGCTATAATTAAACAATCATACTTGGTCTCTTTTAATAGGTTGATAATTTCATTAATTGCTGATTCTTGATTGTCTAACATAGAGAAATTGTTCACGATTTTCCCAATATGCCAGTCTGCTGTATGTAAAAAACGCATAGTTTCACCTCATGTGTTCATTTTAGCATATTGAAGTACACAACAAAATATGACATAATTTACAAAATAAGGTGGACGAAGTGTGACTCAGAAAAATCCTGTTAAAGATTTGAATATTAAACAGAAGTTATCCAGTTATTATTTTAAAGGCTTGTTGTCTTTAGTGTTGCTTGGTGTGCTTCTTTTAAATATTATAGTTGTCGCTGTAAATCGATTTAGAAATGTTGGTTTGGTTAAAGAACTCTCACTAGCAACTTTTGATCTTGATCCAAATTTTGAACAATCATATCGGGCATTGTCGACTGCTTTTACAATTGAGATGATTCTATTAGTTATATTATGGATTGTCTTAATAATATATTTCGTTGCTTGGTATTTAAGAAGAGGTAAGATTAGACTTGATTCATTAGTTGTATATACATTAATTGGTGTCTTTCTTTCTTCAATATTATATTTAACCTTTTCTAGCTCAGTGAATAAAAGAGTAATTACTCTGAGTGAGCATCAGGAATGTCTTCTTGATGTGGAGTGTGAGGCTGATGAAAAAGAGTCTGAAACATATTTAATGGATTTGAGTGAATCGGTGAATCAAAACTACTTTCTTAAACAGACGAGTGTTTTGGCCTTTGCTTTCTTTACTGTCTTATCATCTTTGCAATTAGTGATTGATCGAGTCAGAAAGATTATAGTCTTCTATCGGTTGAAGAAAACGACAGGAGGTCAACATGGATAAACCTGCTGGTATTAATCTAACTAAATTAAAACAAAAATTTGTAGAATTAAACAAAGATGGATTATATGCGACTTTGTTTCATTATTATAGTGTTATTGTTTTTGTCTTTTTAGTTTGGATTTATTTTTCGAGTAATTTTAATAACTTGCCTGAAGTCTATGGAGCTCAACAAGCGAGTGAGTCTCAGCTTTATCAAAGTCATCATATCTTGAGAATCTTATTCTGGATTGGTATTGCCTTGTTTGTTCTGCTTCAATTAGCTTCTTTCTGGCAAAGGAAATTACATGAAACAAATTCGATTCCTATGCTAGTTTTAATCTCTGGTTATATTACTTGTGGAATCTTTATGCTCGTAAGTGCACCACTTTATAATTTCTTACGATTATACTTTACTAATACTGATCCGTTTAAAAGATTTAGCACTCCTTTTGAAGTTCTATCTAGTTTGAATTATGAAATGTATGGATTTTTCTTAATCTTGGCTATTGCCTTATTTGGGTTTGGATTAGTCATGTTAATGCTTCGTAAGTTTAATCTACGCTTAGCAGTAATAAGACACCGATAATGTTTAAAAAATATATTAAACTACTTATTGTCCTATTACTTCTTAGTGGTTGTACATTTAAACAGAATACGTCGTCTACTGATTATTCTGAAATTTTACAACATAAGAAGACCTTTTTATTACCAGAAGAACCACTTAATGTTGATATTTCAACTCCGACTAATGAGGAAATTGATGCTTTAGAAAGTTTTTTAGATGTTCCCAATGCTGAACTTTCTAATTCTAAAAAAGAAATTCGTGAAGATATGGAAGATCTTAAGTGGATGTTAAGTACTTTTTATGGAAGATACCTATTATATGAGGATGAGTTTAATCAAGCTTTTGATACCATTATAGATGAAGTTCCGACCAAGGGAGCAGATCGAGCAGCTTTAACTTCCATTATTATGAAGAACTTCTCCTTTAATAAGGATTATCATTTGCTAATTGATGGGTTTCAATCATCAATTCGATTTGATAATACATATGATTTGGATAATGAGTTCACTTTAGAAGATGATAAGGCGATTAATATAACTACAAATGAAGAACTTGATAAAATTGATTATTTGAAACCTTTTTTGACACCAGATTTAGAAATCGTTTATCGAGAAGTCAATCGTCCAACTTCTAGAGTTAGAAATGTTCAATTCCGTTCCGATTTCAAACAATTAGATCTTGATGTTCCATACATTCATGTGGATGATTTTAGTGAGCATAACTTCGAGTTTGATGATTTTGCTAATGAGATAAATAATTCAGAAATATCTGTCATTGACTTAAGAAACAATGCTGGTGGCCAACAATACTATCCAGGGTATTGGTACACCTTACTAACCGGGCAGAAAGTCCAGTACTCGTTTGATGGATTTATGCGGACGGATCCTTCTACTACAAGTATACTTGATAACAGTATGATTACTGTTCAGTTTGGTGCTATAAAAAGAGAAAACTATTATGAATTTGTGCCTAGTGATACGATTCATCATCAAAACGGTTTAATTATTGTGCTACAAAATTCTTATACATATTCAGCTGCTGAATTGTTAGTCGATTATTTACACCATTTGGATAATACCATTTTTATTGGAACTCCGACTAATGGAACTTTAAGTTCTAATATCTTTGGGGGTCCCTATTATCTTAAGAATTCTGGTATTGGTATTAGCTTTGGGAATTTGGTGACTAACTTTAATCCAGTATATTTTTCTGAAGAAAAAGGTTTTGAACCTGACTTATTTGTAATGGATAACCAAATGCAAGTAGTAATTGAGGCACTTATCATGAAATTAAGCTCTAAATAGGCTATAATTAGATGCAGGAGGAGATAGAAAATATATGAAAAAACAAGAACATTATTTAAATGAACTATTAGGTTCGCTTGGTGTATTTTATATTAAATTACATCAATATCACTGGTATGTAGAGGGGCCTCGTTTCTATACACTTCATGAAATTTTTGAAGAAATGTATGACGAAGTAACTGCAGACCTAGACGAAGTTGCTGAAAGAATGCTACAACTTAACCAAAAACCAGCATCAACTCTTAAGGAGTACCTAGAATTATCTTTTGTCAAAGAAGCTGCTTATACTGAGAAGGTGTCTGCTGAGGATATGGTTAAAGCTACATTAGAGGACTACAAATTATTTGTTGAAAAAATCAAAGAAGGATATGATCTCTTTGATGGTGATGAAGTAACTACAGATTTACTAGTTGGACTTCAAACAAAAGCTGACAAACATATTTGGATGCTTGAAGTTACTTCTAGATAAGAATTACAAATTAAAGTTAAAAAAAGGGTGTACGATTGAATGTACACCCTTTTATGTTATTGTTATTGTCTAATAATTCGTTTTAGAGCTGCTACCACAGGGATAGAGACTAATACAGAAGCGACTGCTTCGACCAATGTATTAACCAAGATAGTGACAGCTAAGATTCCTACCAAGAAATCCATTGCGAGATCCATGCTTTGGAATCCAAAGGCAATGAATAATGTTGTTAATGTTGCGACTGAGTGAATGAGAGATGAAACAAATGCTGTGGTACCAACACTCATTGATTCTCTATCAAACATTCTACTAAAGATTTTATATAAAGGTGAAATTGATAATCCAAAAATCATTCTTGGAACTAAAGCAACTAGTGGATTAACAAATAACAAATCAACTGGGGTTGCAGCTCGTGTAACTGCGACATACCAAGAGGCTAATCCAAAGGCAATGGATAAGAATAGTCCTGATCGTCCACCAAATAGGATTGCGCCAATGATAACTGGGATACTAATAATTTGAATAGCTGCTGGTCCAATTTGTATAAATCCTAGCATTGGAACTAATGATAGGACGACAATAATAGCTGCTAATAATGCATTGTAAGTGAGTAGTTTTGTTCTGTTTGTTGTCATAGTTATAACCTTTCCAAGGCTAGATAATATAAGCCTTCATTTAATAAGTATGGATTAAATTCATATCCATAATGGTTGTTATAGAGATTAATGTAACCACCTGTTAGTAAAATCTTGGCTGGTTCGTTGAGCTCTTTTTCAATTTGTTTGGCCATTTCGATTAAACCTAGAAATGCTCCGTGTAGGATACCTGACTGGATACACTGAATTGTACTATTTCCAATGACTTTTTCTGGAACGTCTAATTCAATCTTTGGCAAATGCGGAATATTTTGATTTAATATTCTTGCTTGTTGAGCCACTCCGGGTTGAATGATTCCACCCAAGAACTCATGATTGTGACCAACGACTGATATTTTTGACGCGGTTCCCATATCAATAATAATGACAGGAACATCATATTGATATATTGCACCATATGCACCAGCAATAAAGTCGGCTCCTAATTCATTTGGGTTATCGAGGTGAATTTTCAAATCAGTATTGCTAGAGTTTACTGAGACTACCGGACAATGGTAGGCTGCCTTTGCACTTTCCAGGACTGTTTCTAAAATTGATGGTACTACACATGAAATCATAACGATTTCAATATTTAGATTAATGTCTTTACATAGATTATTGAAGAAATCTAAGTAAAAGTCTTTATCATTTTCTCTGAGTGTTTCAGTTCTATTTTCAAGTACTCTTTCTTTTTCTTTATTATAAACAATCGTATAAATATGACTGTTCCCAATATCTAAAGTACAAATCATTTAAAACTCCTCCTCAGACTTTTCGCATGTTTTATGAAAGGCAATTCTTGGATCACCATTCTGTAAATAAATAATACCACATTGAGTGAACCCATGTTTGTTTAATAACCATATCATTGGCTTATTTTCCTCATGTGTGTCAATTCGTAGATTACAACATTGTTTTAAAGCCCAGTTAATTAATTCTGTTGCTGAACCCCTCTTGTTTTGTTTTGAGGCAATTCGATGAATAACTCCATATTCATCATTATTCAACCATGCTCCATCAATTTTGTTATATGTTTCATCAATTCCAATATGGTACATCATTGTTGCGACAATCTCTTCATTTTCATCTACCAAGACATATGATTGGTTTAAAGAAATATCTTTGTCAATAATTTCTTTCGAAGGATAATCATCTGACCATTGATGCGGATTGTTATTCTCTCTCATATATTTTCGAGCACGACTAAATATCTCGAGTAGCTCATTAATATCCTTTGGAGTTGTTTTTCTAACTTTCATATTGCCTCCTCAAAAGTTCACTTTATTATACCGTATATACTACTTTTTTTCCTGTTAGAAATTTAAAATGGTATAATAGATGCATGAAATTTTTATCTGAACTTAAAAGAAGATTTTTACAGCATATGCGTGGTCGCTATGGACAAGATGAACTTAACTCTTTTCTTATGGTTTTATTTATTATCTTTGTCGTTTTATATTCTTTCATAATTAGAGAACCTTTTTTCTGGGTCTTAACAATGACTATTGGGGTTGTCATACTTTTTAGAACAAACTCGAAAAATTTCCATTCAAGACATAAAGAGAATGCGACTTATTTAGAACTTCGAAATAAACTTTTAAATAAATTCAAGCCTCAAAATCACAAAATTTATACTTGTCCTAATTGTAAACAAAAGGTTCGAGTGCCTCGTGGTCGTGGAAAGATTGAGATTACTTGTCCTAAATGTAATCACAAATTTACAAAGAGGACTTAAGCATGAAAATTGGATTAGCTTGTGTTCAAACAAAGCCACAAGATTTGAGTTTTAACTTAGATCAAGTTATCAATATTATGACTGTTAGTCAAAAACATCAGATTGACCTTGTTCTTTTTGGTGAAGATTTCTTAGGCGAACAATCTCTATCAATTGATGCTCAGGCTTTATTTAGATTAAAAGTTGCCAGTACATATTATGATCTAGCGCTCGGTGTGGGGTTTATTCAAGAGGGTCAAAAGAACTATATTATTATTGATAAATCTGGTGAGATGATATACAACCATTTACAACAAAAAGAATTTACTCTAAACAGTAAATCCTTTTCACTTATTCTAGGGAATGAGGGTTTCAGTGCTGAAAAAGTGGACAATATACTAATCTGGCCTATATTAAACTTTTCAACTCCAAAAGAATGGTTTAACTCTGAACTGTCGAAATATCGAACACACGCAGATTCGTTATCCAATGAATCAATTCTTGTAAATTCGTTTATAGATGGAGTTGCATTTGGTGGTGGTTTCCATCTTAAAGATAATCAGTTTATCGTCAATCAACCCATGGAACAAAAAGGATTGAGTGTCTTAGAAATTTAAATTAAATTTTAAATCCTTGTGATTGAATGTGTTTTACAATTTGTGAGCGCTTAGGGTTGCTAGTTCTAAGTTTTGTAACTACTTGGTCTCTAAAAGTATCAACACGATTATTTGTATCTCGTAAATCATAGTATTGATTCAATATTTGATCGTACTCTTTGATTAGATCCAGATAATCTTTTTTCTTTTCATATTTATCAGTAAAGAATTTAGTACCAATTGGTAATCTTGGCTTTAATTGTGGACTCTGATTAGCAAATCCTAATCCAACTCCAACGACTGGAAATGTTAATTGTGGCAAATCTAATAATTGAATCAACTTTGGAACATCATTTAGTATACTCCCAAAGTAAACAGTTCCTAGACCCAAAGACTCAGCTGCAATGACTAAGTTTTGTGCAGCCAGACATGCATCAGTAAAACCTTGAGTAAATGTATTCATGTCGCTTGTTGCTTCTAGGTCGACTCCTTGTTCTTTTCCAATTTGATGATTACGATACTGATCCACTATAAATATAATTAACTCAGGAACTCTGGCTAGATACTCTTGTTTGGCAATTTCTGAAATTGCTTGTTTAAGTTCTGACTCTACAATTCTAATCATTGAATAACTTTGTAAATGAGTTGAAGACGCAGTTGAGTTTGCTACTTCTAGAAGTTGATTAAGCGTTTGTTCACTTATTTTTTCCTGGGTAAACTCTCTTATAGTTCTATGATTTAACTGTGATCTAATTGTTTCGTTCATAATTTCACCTCGTGTCTATAGTATAACAAAAAAGATGACTATTTAGATACGGTAGAAACCAGCAACAATCACGGTTCAATTTATTTTCTAATATATGACAGAAATTATGAAGTGTAGTCGTTATTAAGAAGACCAAGAAACTATGTTTCAATATTATCAAAATAAACTATTGGTACTATGTCAAGAAAACGGACAATTTAAATTTA
>DUUI01000044.1 GCA_012841625.1 Erysipelothrix sp.
CCTTAGATAAGCATAAACGGGTTGATGATAAACCATATGGTGGAGGCGCAGGTTTAGTGATGCGTGCACAACCTGTTTTAGATGCATTGCGTAGTGTTAAAACAAATGATTCACTCATCATAGTGCCAAGTGCTTCAGGTAAGAAGTATACTCAAGAGAATGCGGTTGAGCATTCAAAAGAGTCACATATTATCTTAGTTTGTGGCCATTATGAAGGCATGGATGAACGAATCATGAATGACGTAGATCATCAGTATTGTATTGGTGATTATATCTTAACGGGTGGTGAGCTTCCTGCAATGGTTATTAGCGATTCAATCATTCGATTAATTGATGGCGTTATAACTAAGGAATCTACACAAGATGAGTCATTTGTTGAGGGTTTAGTTGAGTACCCACATTACACAACACCTTATGAATATGAGGGTAAAACAGTGCCTGAAGTTTTAATTTCAGGACATCATAAAAACATTGAGCGATATCGCTTAAAAGAGTCGCTTAGAAAAACAAAAGAAAATCGTCCTGATCTCTTGGAAAATCGTGAGTTTAGTCCTCTAGAAAGAGAGTTATTAGAGGAATTAGATTGATTTTAAAGGATTAGTATGATAAAGTAGTAAAGCTTTTGGTTCCGCTGTCAAGTTGGATAAGAGCCAAATTTGAAAAGGAGCAGAAAATTATGAACTTAGGATTAGTAAACGAAATTACTAAATCACAATTAAGAACAGATTTACCAGAGTTACGTCCTGGCTATACTGTTCGTGTCGATGTTCGCATTAGAGAAGGCGAAAAGACAAGAATTCAGGCTTTCGAAGGCTTAATCATTGCTAAAGAAGGCGGCGGAATTAGCGAATCAATTTTAGTAAGAAAAATTTCTAATGGAGTTGGAGTCGAACGTAAGTTCCCACTACATTCACCAATCGTAGCTGACATTACAGTTTTACGCAAAGGACGTGTTCGTCGTACTAAATTATTTTACTTACGCACTCGTTCAGGACGTTCAGCTCGTCTAAAAGAAATTCGATAGTTGAAAGCCGTACTTTTACGGCTTTTTTTACAAATTATGAAAAGAAAAAATTATCTTTGGTCATTCATTAAATCAATCCTCTTAGCTTTGATATTAGTTTTTATTATTAATACATGGCTTTTTAAAGCAGTTCAAGTCGTTGGTAGCTCAATGTATCCAACACTAAAAGATGGTCAACAAGGCTTTTCTAGTGTCATCTCATTAAATATGGAGGGCTTAGATCGATTTGATATTGTGGTGGTGAGCACCGATCCTGATTTTTTAGTTAAACGAATTATCGGTTTGCCAAATGATAAATTAGAATTTAGAAATGACTATTTATATATTAATGATGAGATTATAAATCAAGACTTCTTAAATGATGCATATGTTAGAGAAGTCAAAGCGTCATATCCTTACTTTACAGATAATTATGGTCCCATCCAATTAGGTGAAGATGAGTATTTTTTAATGGGTGATAATCGCCATGTATCAATTGACTCACGATTTAGTCAGTATGGTTCTTTTAATAAAGAAGATATTATATCTAAGTATATGATGGTTCTTTATCCTTTTGATGAAATAGAATGGGTAGGTGAAGCGAAGTGAGTGTTCAATGGTTTCCAGGTCATATGACCAAAGCCATCCGTCAAATTCAATCGCGAATCCAAGAAGTAGATATGATTATCGAATGCCGAGATGCGCGCATTCCTTTTTCATCTTCAAATCCTGTTATCGATGAAATAATAGGGAATAAACCACGCCTAATTGTTTTAACAAAAAGAGATCTGGCATTAAATAATATTACGGATGATTGGGTTTCAAACTTTAATGATCAAGTAGAAGTATTAAATGTGCATAAAGACAATGTTAAGCGAAAAATACTCAATGGATGTCTAAGAGCAATGAAACCAAAACACGATCGTGATTTAAGAAGAGGTATTAAACCTCGAATGATTCGAGCCATGATTTTAGGAGTGCCAAATGTGGGCAAATCAACGCTAATGAATCGCTTGGCTAATAAAAAGGTTGCTGATGTTAGCAATCGACCTGGTGTTACTAGAGCTTTGAAGAAAGTTAAAGTATCTGATCAATTGGAAGTCATTGATAGTCCTGGTTTATTATGGCCACGTTTTGAACAAGTTGAAATTGGATATCATTTAGCTTTATGTTTAAGTGTGAAAGAGTCTGGGTATCAAATCGACGATGTTGTTAAATATGGAATTAATCATTTGGTTCCATATTATGAGAATTTGATTAAAGAACGCTATCAAGTAACTGATTTAAATGATTTTGAGAATTTATTTAATAAAGCTGCTAGTTTAAGGGGACAGCCACTAGATCGTGGTGCCTTTATTGTGTTAACTGATATTCAAAACCATGTATTTGGGCCAATGAGCTGGGAGACTTATGATTTCGTACGAACAACCTTTTTGGAAAAAGAATGAATTAGTATTAGGCATTGATGAAGCTGGGCGAGGCCCTTTGGCTGGACCACTTGTCGTTGCGGGTGTTGTTTTAAATCAAGATGATTTAAATTTTGATATTACAGATTCTAAAAAAATATCAGAAAAAAAGAGAAATCAATTATTTGAGTGGATCTTAGAAAATGCACTATGGACAAAGATTCTGGTCATTGATGAAAAAACAATCGATCAAGAGAATATTTATCAAGCGACTAAAAATGGCATGAAGCAAATTGCTTTGAGTATTGAGGTTAGTTGTGTGCTGAGTGATGCGATGCCTTTTGAACTTGAGAATACCGAGGTTATTTCATTGATTAAGGGTGATCAAAAAAGTCTAAGCATTGCGGCTGCGAGTATTTTAGCTAAAGTCACACGGGATGAAATTATGAAAGAATATGATAAACTGTACCCAAAGTATGGCTTTGCTAGACATAAAGGATATCCAACGAAAGCACATTATGAAGCGATTAAAGAATATGGTGTGTTAGGTATTCATCGTCTGTCTTATAAATTATTTAGGGATTAAAGATTATATAGCTTAAAACTAACATGAGAAAAAAGATTATTGACTTAGTTTTAAGTTATCCAGGAAATTATCGTAAAGTATTAGAAAAAATCAGAAAACAAGAATGGGCGCCTAGTCAATGTCACAATTTTAAGTGTACTGTTATTGGTGATAAAGATTATCCTGAGTGTTACTATCGTTTACAATATCCGCCACTCGTGTTATTTTATGAAGGACACTTAGATTTACTAGACACAAAGACACTAAGTGTTGTCGGCTCTAGAGAGTATGATGAGTATTCTTATAGGATGACAAGGAAACTTGTGACTTGCATCAATGAAAAAGTCGTGATAGTATCAGGTCTTGCTAGAGGCATCGATACGGTTGCTCATCAAAGCGCAAAACAAACAATTGGTATTTTAGGGTGTGGTCTTGATGTTCCATATCCTAAAAGCAATACTCAATTAATACACCATATGAAGAAAGAACAGTTAGTTTTATCTGAATATCCACCTGGGACAAAGCCTTTAAAACATCACTTTCCTTGGCGCAATCGATTGATTGTCGCGAGTTCAGAAGTGTTATGGGTAATGTCTGCCAAATTTAAGAGTGGTACAATGCATTCGGTCAACGAGGCAATTAATTTAAACAATGATATTTATTGTTTACCACATCCCTATGACAGCGAGTTTGGTGATGGCTGTCATTTAAGCATTAATCAAGGAGCAATGGTTTTAACCAAAGAAACAATCTTAGAAGGAGTTATATGAAAAAATTAGTTATAGTAGAGAGTCCGTCTAAATCTAAAACTATAGAAAAGTATTTAGGTAAGGACTTTAAAGTCGTTAGTTCAAAGGGTCATATCTTAGATCTTGCGACAAGAGGAAAAGAAGGATTAGGAGTTGATGTTGAAGGAGACTTCAGTGCGACTTATGTTGTAAATAAAGATAAGAAAGATGTTGTTAAACAATTGAAAGCTGATGCTAAAAAAGCAGATGAAATTTACTTGGCAACTGACCCAGATAGAGAAGGGGAGGCTATTTCTTATCATTTAGCGAGTGAACTCGAGATTGACGTTGATAAAAAGAATCGTGTTGTCTTTAATGAAATTACTAAGGATGCTATTTTAAAAGCGTTTGATCATCCACGTCAAATTGATATGGATTTAGTTAAATCACAAGAGACTCGTCGGATTCTAGATCGTATTATTGGATTTAAATTATCTAAACTTCTAAAAACTAAGATTCGTTCTAAATCAGCTGGTCGTGTTCAATCAGTTGCACTAAAGATTATTGTTGATCGTGAGAAACAGATTAATAAATTTAAACCAGTTGAATACTGGAGTATTAAAGCTTTATTTAAAGAAAAGCGCAAAGAATTTGAAGCTTCTGTGGATAAGTATAAGAATAAGAAGCTTAAAATTGATAATGAAGAACAAGCGACCGCTATATTAAAGGAGATTGAAGGTGAATTACTTTTAAGTAAGATCACGAAGCGTAATCGTAAGAGAGAGTCAAAACTGATCTTTATTACGTCTACCTTACAACAAGAAGCGGCTAATAAGATTAACTTTAATTCTCGTAAAACAATGAGAGTTTCTCAAAAACTTTATGAGGGTGTTCAATTAAAGGATGAGCTTGTTGGTTTAATTACCTATATGAGAACTGACTCAAATCGAATGTCACAAGGTTTTGTTGATAGCACTCTTGCATATATTCAATCCGAGTATGGAAAAGAATATGTTGGTAAGTATCGATTTAGTTCAAAGGAAAGCTCTCAGGATGCTCACGAAGGGATTCGTGTGACTGATATTACGAGGACACCTCAGAGCATAAAAGAGAATTTAACAAATGATGAGTATCGCTTATATTCACTCATTTATGCAAGAACACTCGCTTCTTTAATGGCTCCAGCCAAACAACTGAGTGTTGCTTATACATTTGAGAAGAATGATTACACACTCACAGCGAATGGTATTACGATGACTTTTGATGGTTATACTAAAGTGTATGGCCAATATGAGAGTACGAGTGAAACAATTCTACCTGAATTAGTTGAAGGACAAATGGTTACGCCTGTGAAATTAGAGCCAAACCAACACTTTACTCAACCACCACTTCGTTATAATGAAGCACGGTTAATAAAAGAACTTGAAGAAAATGGAATTGGTCGTCCTAGTACATATTCAATGATTATGGATACGATTGTGTCTAGAGGTTATGTTGAGTATAAAGCAATGTCGGAGACGAGCCGGAATAAAGTATTTGTTCCAACGGATCAGGGGCTGATTACTGAAGAAAAATTAGGAGATCATTTCTCAGATATTATTAACATCGAATATACAGCAAACATGGAGAAAGAACTTGATGAGATTGCTGAGGGGCAAGAGGATCATGTTGAAGCTTTGCGTGAGTTTTATGATCGTTTTGATCCGATGGTTAAAAAAGCGTATGATGAAATGGAAAAAGCACCACTTGAGTACCTTAATGAGAAGTGTCCAGAAGATGGTGGTGAACTTGTGTATCGTCATGGTCGTTTTGGTAAATTTATAGCGTGTGAGAATTATCCAGATTGTAAATACCATAGACCTCTAAAAGATAAAGTGAAGAAACCAGCAGAACCAACTGGCGAAGATTGTCCAGAATGTGGTAAACCACTTGTTAAGCGTATTTCACGTTATAACAAAGAATTTGTTGCTTGTTCAGGATTCCCTAAATGTCGTTACATTAAACCTGGTTCTACTAAACCGATTGAGAAAAAAGAAGAAGCATGAAGGTACGAATAATTGGAGCAGGCCTGGCTGGCAGTGAAGCAGCTTATCAATGTCTAAAAGCAGGGTTAGAAGTTGAACTAATTGAAATGAGACCAACAAAACTGACACCGGCTCATACGGGAGCAGGTTTTGGTGAATTGGTCTGTTCTAATTCACTTCGTTCCAATGATGTGTGTAATGCGGTTGGTTTACTTAAGGAAGAATTACGTTTAGGAGATTCTTTAATAATGAGGGCAGCTGATTCAAGCGCATTACCTGCGGGGAGTGCTTTGGCTGTTGATCGAGAAGAGTTTTCTAAAGCGATTGAACAAGAACTAAGAACACATAAAAACTTAACTATTATAAACAAAGAAGTCACACAATTAGAGGATGATGTCCCCACTATAGTGGCGACTGGTCCATTAACGAGTGATGAATTAGCTAGTCATTTATTAGAAAAATTAAATGACACTGGCTTGTATTTTTTTGATGCAATTGCGCCTGTCATTGATGTTGATTCGATTGATATGTCTAAAGTGTATCGAAAGTCACGTTATGATAAAGGGGATGCTGATTATTTAAACTGTCCAATGACTAGAGATGAGTTTATGACTTTTTATCATGAACTAATTAATGCTAAGACGGTGTCTTTGCGAGACTTTGAAGATGAAAAAGTTTTTGAAGGTTGTATACCTGTTGAAGTGATGGCAAAGCGAGGCATTAAGACATTAACATTTGGGCCAATGAAGCCAGTTGGTTTAGAGCATGATGGCAACAAACCCTTTGCTGTTGTTCAATTAAGACAGGACAATGCGGCTGGAACTTTATACAATTTAGTGGGCTTTCAAACACATTTAACATGGCCTGAACAAAAACGGATTCTTCAATTAATTCCTGGTTTAGAGAATGTAAAGATTGTTCGTTATGGTGTGATGCATCGTAATACTTATATTAATTCACCAAATTATTTAAATCAGCATTATCAAGTAAAAGAAACCCCAAATTTATTTATTGCAGGTCAATTATCAGGCGTTGAGGGATATGTTGAGTCAGCAGCGAGTGGGTTTGTTGCGGCTAGAGCAATCATTGAATACTTAACAACTAATGAGATTAAGGGACTTCCAGAAAACACCATGATGGGGTCTATGGGAGTTTATGTATCTTCTGCTAGCAGTAAACATTTCCAACCTATGAATGCTAATTTTGGAATATTAAGATCAACTACTAAAAACAAAGAGGAAAGAGTCCATCAAGCAATGGAATCTTTTAAAGAGTATGAAGAAACATTTAGACGACTTTTTGATTGAGTTTAAATTACAGAGTACTCAATCAGACCATTCACATGATGCGTATAAGCGTGATATTTCACAGTTTTTGAATTATCTTGAGTTAGCCCAAATCGATTTAAGCCAAGTAGATAAAAATGTGATTTATTCTTTTTTAAATGATTTACAACAAGAAAATAAATTAAGTGAGCGTAGTCTAAATCGTAAGTGCTCAGCTAATCGGCGTTTTTTTGATTATTTACTACAAAATAAAATGGTCGTTTATAATCCATTTAAACAGATTAAACATTTCAAGGAGCCTAAAACCTTACCTGATTTTATGACTTTTGAAGATGTAAAACAGTTTCTTAATTCAATTGATGAATCAACAGCCTTAGGTGTTAGAAACAGAGTATTGTTTGAGTTAATGTATGCCTGTGGTTTGCGTTTATCAGAAATTTTAGGCTTAACTATTAGTGATGTTGATTTTAGAGAAAGAACACTATTAATAAGAGGGAAGGGCTCTAAAGAAAGATTGGTTCCATTTTATGAGAGCATTGGATCTCAATTAAAGAATTACATTGAACAATATCGGAACAGCTTTGATGACAACTTACAAATTATCTTTACAAACCAAAGAGGTAAGCCTCTGACTTCTAGAGGCGTTCAGTATGTGTGTCAACAAATTGCATTAAAAGCGAATATGCGGATGCACATTCACCCACATATGTTTAGACATAGTTTTGCGACTCATTTATTAGATAATGGAGCAGATTTAAGACTTGTTCAAGATTTACTGGGACATGAAAACTTGTCTACAACTCAAATATATACACATGTTTCTATTGATCGTTTGAAGAGAGTGTATCAAGAAAGTCATCCATGGGCAGAGTGATATTAGCGTAAATGTAAAGTTATTAGTTATAGAGAACCCCAATTCTCCAATATTTAAAGAGAATAAGGGGTTTTTCTTTTAATTTGAATGAAGAGTACTCCAAAGTGGCAATAACTTGGAATTAAGGGTCATAATATGTTATAATTTACAACGGCGCAAAAGGTCGCCTAGACACACACCATGGATTCAATAATCCGTGCTCAATGAGTTGTTATTGTTGGAAATGGTGGAGGAGTAACGGAAAGGTAGGATTTATATGTCAGTAGTTACGTTGAAACAATTATTAGAGAGTGGTGCCCATTTCGGACACCAAACCCGTCGATGGAATCCAAAGATGAAACCATACATTTATGCAGTAAAGAATGGTTCTCATATTATTGATTTATCGATTACCAAGAATGAAATTGAGAGAGCTTATAGCAAGATGAAGGAAATTGCCCAAAATAATGGGAAAGTACTTTTTGTTGGAACAAAGAAGCAAGCTCAAACATCAGTCTTAGAAGAAGCTTTACGTTCAGGTAGTTTCTTTATTAACCAACGTTGGTTAGGTGGTACACTTACAAACTTTAAGACCATCCAAAAATCTATTCGTCGTTTATTAGAAATCGAGAAAATGGATGAAGATGGATCTATCAATGTGTATCCTAAGAAAGAAATTGTCTTATTACGTAAGGAGGCAACTCGTTTAGAAAACTTCCTTGGTGGAATCAAGGAAATGAAAAAACTTCCAGATGCAGTCTTTGTGGTTGACCCAACAGAAGATTACAATGCGATTGCGGAAGCCAAGAAATTAGGTATTCTAGTCTTTGGTATCGTTGATACAAACTGTGATCCTGAAGTTGTAGACTACATGATTCCTGCAAATGATGATGCAATCAAATCAATTAAATTACTTGTTGGTTTAATGGCAGATGCAATTGTTGAGGCTCATGAAGGGTTATTAACAGTTGCTTACCAAGATGAAGAAGCCGATGATATTACTATGGATGATGTCATTCGTAATGTTGATGAACAAAATGAAGCTAGACGTCGTGCTCGTCAAGAAGAGCGTAGAGCTCGTGATGAACGTCGTCGTCAACACCAACAAGCTCAAGCAGCTAATACAACATTTAATCGTAATAGAAAATTCGTTCAACGTGTTGAAAGTCAAGTAGAACAAAAACAGGAAGAAGCTGCTCCTGCAGAAACAAAAGCAAAAGAAACAACACAAGCGGAGGTATAAGAATGGAAATCACAGCAAAACTAGTTAAAGAACTTCGTGATTTAACTGGATCAGGAATGATGGACTGCAAAAAAGCGCTGATTGAAAATGATGGCGATATTGATAGAGCGGTTCGTTGGTTACAAGAACAAGGTATTGCTAAGAGCGCTAAGAAATCTGGTCGTATTGCGGCAGAAGGATTAGTATCTGTTAAAACTAAAGGAAACTTAGGAGTCTTAGTAGAGATTAATGCTGAGACAGACTTTGTTGCTAAGAATGAAATGTTCTTAAATTTAGTAGAATCAGTTTCGACTGCATTAGTTGAAAACAATCCTGCAGACTTAGATGCTGCAAAAGCACTTGTTGTTGATGGTCGCACACTTGATGAATTAGTTGTTGAAGCGACAGCAACTATTGGGGAGCGTATCGATTTTAGACGTTTTACTACGTTGGAAAAAACTGATGACCAAACATTTGGACAATATGTTCATATGGGTGGGAAAATTGCTGCATTAACTGTTGTTAGCGGAACTGATGAGTTTGCTCGCGACATGGCAATGCAAGTTGCTTCCATGTCTCCACAATACGTGAGTCAAGATGTTATGCCAGCGTCAATTGTTGATGAGCAAACATCGATCCAAACTGAAATCTTAAAAAATGATCCTGTTCTTTCTCAAAAGAATGAAAAACAACAAGCAGGGATTGTTAAAGGCCGTGTGAGTAAAGCACTACAAGAAATTTCTCTTGTGGACCAAGTTTACTTTAAAGATCAAAACATGAAAGTTGGACAACTTCTCAAGCAAGAAAAATTTACAGTTCATTCATTTGCTCGTTATGCAGTAGGTGAGGGAATTGAAAAGAGAGAAGATAATTTTGCTGACGAAGTAGCCAGTATGACTAAACAATAGGACACTTCTAAAGTGTCCTTTTTTAAAAAACTAGGAGGGTTATGATGTATAATAGAGTTGTCTTAAAACTTTCAGGAGAAGCCTTATCTAAAGGTGTAGGCGCATATGATGCTGAGAAGTTACATGAAATTTCAATTCAAATAAAAGAAATGGTAGCACTAGGAATAGAAGTTGCTGTTGTGGTAGGTGGTGGAAACCTAATGCGTGGTAAAAAGGAAAGCGGACTAAGCATTGATCGCGTATCACGTGACAATATGGGAATGCTGGCCACTGTTATGAATGCCATCGCAATTCAAGGATCTTTAGAGGCTATTGAAGTTGAAACTCGTGTTCAAACAGCTATTGAAATGCGTGCTATTGCTGAACCATATATTTTACGAAGAGCGATTCGACATTTAGAAAAAGGGCGTGTTGTCATCTTTGGTGCCGGAACGGGTAGTCCTTTCTTCTCAACTGATACTTTAGCAGCTTTAAGAGCTTCTGAAATAAAAGCGGATGTTATCTTATTTGCTAAGAATGGGGTTGATGGCGTTTATGACTCTGATCCAAAATTAAATCCAGATGCAGTCAAGTATGATCATTTAACATATATGGAAATGATTCAAAGAAATTTACAAGTAATGGATACAACGGCTACTTCCATGTGTATGGAAAATGATATCGATTTATTAATCTTCGATATTAATGGGCCTAAGAATATATTAAAAGCAGCTCTTCAAGAAGTTGAAGGGACAATTGTTAGAAAGGATAATGAAGATGTATAGAGAGCTAGCAAAAGAACAAATGGATAGAGTTATTGAGAATTTACATTCAACTTTATCAGTACTTAGAACTGGACGTGCCAACCCAAATATGTTGAATGGTGTACTAGTTGATTATTATGGAGAACCAACACCTATTAATCAAATGGGACAAGTTTCAGTCGTAGAGGGACGTCAACTTGTTGTAAAAATCTATGACCAACAACAACTTAAAACAGTTGAAAAAGCTATTAATGCAGCCAATCTAGGAGTTATGGCTCAAAATGATGGAACGGTTATTCGTATTAATGTTCCAGCATTAACTGGTGAAACTCGTCAACAACTGTCAAAAGAAGTTGGTAAATATGAAGAAGAAGCGAAAGTAGCTGTTCGTAATGTTCGTCGTGATGTTAATAATGAAATTAAAAAAGATGATGAATTAACAGAAGATACTGAGCGTCGCGAATTAGAAAACGTTCAAAAAGTGACTGATGAATATGTTAAGAAGATTGAAGTGATTTCTCAAGAAAAAGTTGACGAAATCATGACTGTTTAATGAACAATCAGCTCAATCATATTGCGATCATAATGGATGGCAATGGACGTTGGGCAAAAAAACAAGACCAAAAGCGTACTTTTGGTCATTTTCATGGAGCAGAAAACGTTCGTAATGTTGCCATTGCTGCCCAAGAGTTGGGTATTAAGGTTTTAACATTATTTGCATTTTCGACTGAAAATTGGAAAAGGCCATTAGAAGAAATAGATTATTTGATGAAGCTTCCAGCGTACTTCTTTGATAAGTTTATGAAAGAGTTAATGGAGCGCCAAATTAAAATTGAGTTTATTGGTCATTTTTCTCGTCTACCTCAGGGGACTCAAAAAGTATTAAAAAGAGCTATGGAGCAGAGTAAAAACAATACGGCTATGAAGCTTGTCTTTGCGATGGACTATGGTGGGCGCGATGAACTTGTTGAAGGCTTTAAACGATATGCACAAGATGTTGTCGATGGAAGAGAAAATAATATTACTGAAGATGAAGTTGAAAATTATTTAATGACGACTGGTTTAGGCGATGTTGACTTACTCATTAGAACATCTATGGAATATCGAATTAGTAATTTTTTACTCTGGCAAATTGCGTATGCTGAACTTCTCTTTGTTGAGAAGCCATGGCCAAAGTTTACGCCAGAGGATTTAAAATTGTGTATTGATGAATATCATCAAAGACAAAGAAGGTTTGGTGGATTAGGTTGAAACAAAGGATTATCACAGCATTGGCTCTTGCCTCAATAGCTATATTTATGATTTTCTATAGTGAGGGAACATTTAAATTATTGATGTTTGTTTTGAGTATGATTTCTTGTATTGAAATTTGGACTCTAAATAAGAAACGCTATTTTATTGGTATTCCAGTGTTGATGTTTATTACGATATTTATTAGTGTTTCTACATCATTAGTTGCTCAAATTGCTTGGTTGTCGATTTATTTTTTAATTGCAACTCTAATTCATTTAACTGATGAAAGATTTAGATTAATAGATTTGTTTTTATCTTTTGTGATTGTATTTATTATATCAATGGCGATAAATGGCTTAACAACCGTTTATCAATTGGGTGGTCCAATTGCTATTTTGTGGATTTTCATTGCCAATTTCATGACTGATACCGGTGCTTATTTTGTCGGTTCTTGGTTTGGTAAGCGAAAACTTAATGAAAGACTCTCACCAAAGAAAACAGTTGAAGGCGCAATTGGTGGATGGATCTTTAGTTTTATGATTTCACTAATATTTGGATTAGTAGTCTTTGATGGTCAACTTTCTAGCAACTTTATTATTGTTACTTCCTTGGTTATTCCGATAACAGCACAAGTTGGGGATTTCTTCTTCTCATCGATTAAGAGAGTCTACAATATAAAAGATTTTGGGAATTTATTTCCTGGTCATGGTGGAATGTTAGATCGTATTGATTCACTTCTATTTTCTGCTTTTGCTGTTAACTTACTTCTAATCTTATGGGGGGTACTCGTATGGATATCTTAGTATTTATATTAACATTAGGAATTATTATTACATTACATGAATTTGGACATTTAATTGCTGCCAAAATTTTTGGTGTTTATTGTCGAGAGTTCTCTATTGGTATGGGTCCTAAACTTACCTCGTTTAAAGGTAAAGAAACAGAATATTCTTTAAGAGCTATTCCAATTGGTGGATATGTTGCTATGGCAGGTGAGCCAGATGAAGATGATCGGATGCCTGATAATTTACCTCATGAAAGAACGCTTCCTGGGATAAAACCTTGGAGACGTATTATTATTTATCTTGCTGGAATTATGATGAATATTCTTTTATTCATAGTTGCTTTTACCATTTTCTTTTCGGTGGTAGGGATTGATAATCCAGAAATGACCACCTCAACGGTCTATCAAGTTCAAGAAAACTCACCAGCTCATTTGAGTGGTATCTTAGCTGGAGATACGATTGTAGAAATTATTAAGGATGGTCAATCTTATCCAATTTCAGACTTTCAAGATCTTCAAGAAGTTACTAGTGGCAATACACAGACTGTTACCTATGTAATTGAGCGTAATAATGAAAAGATTAATGTTGATTTAACTCCAGAATATGATGATGCTTCTGATAGGTATTTGATTGGAGTTGCTTTTGAAACTCCTAAACAAGTATTGAATGTCTTTGAAGCCTTTGTTCATTCGATTGGTTTTGCTTGGACCTTTACTGTGATGATTATTACGGCTTTGGGTAATTTATTTATTGGTCGAGGACTCGACCAAGTGGGAGGACCAGTTGCTATTTTTATAGAAACTTCAAAAGTCGTAGATTTAGGAATTGTTCCAATTATTGCGTGGATTGGCCAACTGTCTTTAAATGTTGGAATCTTTAATGCTCTACCAATTCCAGCTTTAGATGGTGGGCGTGTCTTGTTGACAGTGGCTGAGATTATTTTGGGCAGACCTGTTAATAAAGACTTTGAAAATAAGTTAATTACAATTAGTTTTCTAATACTATTAGCGCTAATTGCGATTATAGTGGTTAATGATATTGTAGGATTATTCTAAAAGGAGAAGATTTTTATGAAGGTATGTGTAATTGGTGGTGCTGGCTATATTGGTAGTCACACAGTGTATGAATTAATTGATGATCATCATGAAGTTGTAGTAATTGATAATTTATCGACTGGTCAAAGAGATGCTGTCCATCCTAAGGCGAAGTTTCATTTTGGAGATATTACTAATTTTGAACAATTGGATGAGATATTTAAAGAAGAAACAGCTCTAAAGCCTTTTGATGCAGTCATGCATTTTGCGGCCAAGATTGTTGTTCCTGAATCAGTTGAGAAGCCATTAGACTATTATCATAACAATGTTGAAGGTGTAAGGGTGATGTTGGCTGTGATGGCAAATCATGGCGTTAAGAATATAATCTTCTCTTCGACTGCTGCTGTATATGGGCAACCTGAAAATGGTGTTTGTAAGGAGGATGATGAAACAAAACCTATCAATCCTTATGGCGAAACTAAATTAGCTTCTGAAAAAATGATCCAGTGGGTATCTGATGCCTATGATATGAACTATTGTATTTTTAGATATTTTAATGTTGCGGGTGCACATGAATCTTTAGAAATTGGTTTGAATCGTGATGTATTAACTCATATTATTCCGATCACTGTTCAAACAGCTTTGAAGATTCGTGATGAAATGTCAATCTTTGGTAATGATTATGATACTGCAGATGGAACTTGTGTTCGTGACTATATCCATGTCTCTGACTTAGCGCAGGCACATGTATTAGGCATGAAGTATATTGTTAATGAGAATAAGTCTGGTATCTTTAACTTAGGCTCTTCTAAGGGCTTCTCTGTGCTTGAGGTTGTTAATGAGGTGAGTAAGTACAAACCTGTTAACTATAAAGTTGGTCCTAGACGTGCGGGTGACCCTGCAATGCTAATTGCGTCTAGTAATAAGGCTAAAGAAGTGCTTGGGTTTGAAACAGAGCGCTCACTTGAAAAGATTATTGAATCTGATATTAAGTATCGTGAAAAATAACGTGCTGAATCTAAATAATAAAAAAACGGGTTAGTTGAGATACTAACCCGTTAGTTTTAGTTTATAAAGAAGGTGATTCCAATAAAATGTGAGATGGATGCTAATAGTATAAATAGATGCCAAATGAAATGATGGAATGGTTTTGTTTTCTGAGTATAGAAATAAACTCCACCTGAATAGAGTAATCCACCAATAACAATGAGAGTAATGAGTGGCCAATTTTGTGAGCCAATTAAACTTGGGATTAATAGGATGGCTGACCAACCCATGACTAGGTAAATAATGACGCTCGCTTTTGGCATTTTCTTTTTAGAAATTGATTTATATAAGATTCCAAAGAGCACCATAATCCATTGACAGACTAAAACAAAGATTCCGAGTGGTCCCTCAATGACGCTCAGACAAATAGGTGTAAATGTTCCTGCAATCGCAAAATAAATCATAATGTGGTCTATGATTCTAAACACTTGTTTATGTTTTGAGCCAAAGTCCATCGCATGATAGAGTGCACTCGAAGAAAACATCAAGAATAAACAGATAATGAATACTGAGTATCCTAAGGCTAGGACTGGTCCTGATTTTATATATCCAATGACTGCGAAATAGGGAAGGGCTAATATTAATAATATTGCGGGTACACCATGAGAGATTGTGTTGGCGAGTTCTTCACCAAAGGATAGTTTAAATAAACCACCAATTTTCCGCGGATAGTTTTTCTTTTGTTTTTCTGTAAGACTTACCATAAATATCACCTCTTTGTCATTATAACTGTGTAAGAAGATAATGACAAGATTGTTCACTCTATGGTAAACTGTAGAAGGAATGAGTGTGTAGTATGAAAAAAAGAAGTATCTTTAGAGGCTTACTGATATTAATTGTTTTTGCGATTATTGTCTTGGTCGCATTATATAGTCAAAACTACTTAAAACTTCCTGGAGAACAAGCGACAGAGATCCAAGAACCGACTGGTGATACAGTGGTCACCTTAGAAGACTATAAGGTATATGATCTGGTTGATGTTCCTTTTCGCTTTGTTTTAGCGGATGTTCGCTTGTCTAATACTAAACCTATTAATTTTGAGTTATCACGATTCCAATCTGATGAGGGATTAATTCTGAGTTCTCTTGATGAATACCGATCAGAAATAACTCGAAATGGATATGATTTAGGAATTCAAAATGTTACAACTCAATTAACGAGTAATGAGAATGAGCTATTAGCAAAGATTCTTATTCCGATAAAGAATAATTATCGTCAGATTATTAATGTTAATATATCTGGTATTAAAACTGATTTAATCTCGCTTAATTTAAGTGATGCTGAATATGGTAAACCTGAAGATTTGGGTAAATCTATTGCGGTGTCTGAGCGACCTGTTGAAGAGAAGCCAACTCCAACAGAGCATGATGTAGAAATAACTGAGGTTCCTGAACTAGATCCACCTGAGGAAACTGACTTAGAGGTAGTACCAGTTTCTAATACAACAAGCTTTTCGAGTGGCAGTTTAATTAGTAAAGATTTGATTCTTTATAAAGGGCTTGAAGAATATCATAGGGTTGACTTTGCGTCTCGTGTACGTATATTATTAGTTAATGTTACATTTGATTATGAAGAAGAAGTTTCAATTGTAGCTGCTCGATTACATTTTACTGATACAGACGACTTAGCCTTTGCCTTAGGGCCAGAATATGTTATTGAAAATGGTAACAATGTTTTGGGCAAGGCAATGAAACAGGAAACAGGTTCTCTCATCTTTCAAATGGACAATCGCTTGTATGATCTTGTAAATCAACCATACACAGTTGAAGTTCGATTTGAACATGATGGAAACTGGCTCAGGATTCCAATGAACCTACAAGGTGAATAGCATGAAGCTAAAACAAGAATATAAAATTTATAGTATTTATAAAGGAAATAACCACCATTCTCCCTTTAGTCAACGATTGAGGGGCTTTTCTTTGAGTGGTTTTTTGGTAATGTTGATGATGATACTTCTTACAACAAATACACAAGTCTTAGCACAAGAAATCACACCACAAGTTGTGAAACCTTGCGAGTTAAAGTATTCAGTAGATATTATTAAATCTGCGAGTGAGTATGAGACTCTTGGTTGTTTTAACACATATAAGGAAGCTGAAACTTTGTTTGATGAGAAAGTTAAGGCCGGTACTGCTGACATTGTGATTCGATTTAAGGATGATAAATCAGTCTCTAAGATTATTGAAATGGATTATGGATATGCGGTTACTTCAACGTATCCTTTATCTAATTTATATCGTAACTACAATCGTACAGGTACCAATGGGAATGCTGCGACTTATGTGGAACAGTATTCAAAGATGATTTATTTATCGACTGAATTTAATGAGTCGAATGTTATGGTCCATAAAGTTGCGGTTGGGGGATTTGTTGGTTATGTTCATGCCAACGAAGTTACTTTAGTTCCGTGGAAATTTGTTACCGAAAAATATCCTTTTACATTGCGTGATGGAAAAATAATAACAAGTACTGAACCTAATAAATACATTGTTAAATCAGATAATTCTGGTAATCGTGAGATGTATTACTATAGTGGAGTTGTTTATAGCCGTTATAGTGGGGTAGTTCAGAATTCATTAATTGGACCTTTTGGTTTAGCACCTTCTTGGTTAGCTAATGGTGAATATTATTCGGCGGATGGAATTACATTCTATTCTGATTTCCAAATGAAAAAACCAGTTGGAAATGGCAATAAATACTATAACTATTTTCAGTATTTACCACTAAGATCTCGTAGTAATTTGACGGGTGTTCAGTTTGATGAATTCTTAAAGAGTCGAAATGTAACTCATTCGATTTATTATGGTAAATCGAATGAGTTTGTTAATAATCAAAATAAATATGGGATGAATGCATTATTAGTTTTTGCCTTGGCGAATCATGAATCAGCGTTTGGTACCTCTGAAATTGCACGCGCAAAATATAATGTTTTTGGATGGGGTGCAATTGATTCAGACCCAATGGGTGGAGCTGGATCGTTTTCTTCGGTTGAACATTCAATTCGGGAACATATGAGTATGAACTTATTTGGTTATTCCAATATAAATGATTGGCGTTTTACATCACCAGCCTTGGGAATTAAAATTTCTGGTCATAATACAAAATATGCTAGTGACCCCGATTGGGGAGTTAAGATTGCTCAGCATGCATATTTAGTTGATAAGATGTTTGGGTTTAAGGATTACAATTATTATGGATTGGGTGTTTTAAGTGATTTAGAGAATATTAATGTTCGTTCTAGTGCTAGTACATCTGCTGGTATCCACTATATGATTCCAGGAGCTAATAATGGTTTGTTAAATCAAACGATTGCGATTACTCGACAAGTGGGTGAGTTCTATGAATCAACTTCTTGGTTTCCTATTATTGATGGAAAGCCATTAACTCACTCTAATGATGGATATTATTTAAATAATGTGGATACAAGTTTAGGTTATATTCATGGTTCTTTAGTGAGCTTATTAAATACAAGTAAATGGAGTGCACTCCCAGGTGGAACTTTACCTAAATCTCAATTAGTCACGCCACCACCTCCACCACCTCCGCCACCTGCACCTGAGCCTCACAACTTCCAAGTTAATTCTCCGGAAGGGTTAATTGTGAGAAGTGCACCATCAACCTCTGGGGATCGTTTGGGCGTTCTACTGGATAAGACAACATTCTATGGTATTCCCGAAGCGGATGGACAATGGATTAAATTAACGTATCAACAAAAGACGGGTTATGTCTTTGCTCAATATACAACACCTTATTCAACAACTGGTAGCTTTGATATTCAAGCAGCTAGTGGTTATAAATTAGTGAATTCAACTTTAACTGGTATGAATATAAGCACAACTATTTCTGCGTTAGAAACTAAATTAAAAGCGGTTGATAGTGGGGTAAGTATTACCGTTGTTAATAGTAGTGGAACTGCTAAGGATAAATCAGCAGTCCTTGCGACGGGGGATAAACTAACTGTCAATCAACCTAATAAACCTGCAGTTGCCTATACAATTGCGGTAAAAGGGGACATTAATGGGGATGGAAAAATCACTGCTTCAGACTTTACTCATATTCAACGACATTTAATGAATGTTGTTCATTTAACTGGAGAAAAATTTGTTGCAGCAGATATAAATTCTAGTCAGTCCATTACAGCATCAGATTTTACACATGTTCAGCGGCACCTTATGGGAATTTCAAAATTACATGAATAGAAAGAGTGTTACATTATGAAAAAAAGAGTAATTCTATTATTAACTTTATTTATTTTATTTATTCCAATTAAGGGATTTGCAATTTCTGCAAGTGGTTCACTTTCATC
>DUUI01000045.1 GCA_012841625.1 Erysipelothrix sp.
ATGAATCAGCTCGACCTGAGCTTGGTCATGAGGAAGGTTACAGTGATGTTGACATAGTCGTGACGACTCGTGAGTTGGCTCAAATGATTCATGAGATCTCAATTGATTTTGATAATCTTGAGGATGGAGAATTTGATCATCCATTTGGTGAATCATCAGGTGCTGGTCAGATCTTTGGTAGCAGTGGTGGAGTCATTGAGGCAGCTCTTAGAACAGCTTATGAATGGCTTACTGGTGAAGAACTTGATAAACTTGATTTCACGGCCCTAAGAGGCTTAGATGGAGCTAAGGAAGCAACTGTTGAGATAAATGGTGCACCGTTTAGAATTGGTGTCGTGTCCGGCTTAGGAAATGCGAATACTTTACTTAGACAAATTCGTGATGGCGAAGAACATTATGATGCGATTGAGATTATGGCATGTCCTGGTGGATGTATTGCGGGTGGTGGTCAACCATATCATCATAATGACCCTGAAATATTACAGGCTAGAATGAAAACTATTTATGATATTGATAAGGATAAGATTGTGCGTCAATCACATAAGAATCCAGACATTATCAAACTGTATGATGAGTTCTTGGGCGAGCCATTTTATAGTGAAAAGGCTCATGAATTACTTCATACTCATTATGTCAAGAGAACTAAGATGTAAAAAAGGTTGCCGATTTTAGCGAACCCGTGAAACACGGACAATCATTTAAATTGGTAAGCTTAAAGGATTTTTTCTTGAATTATTTAGGAAAGGATCCTTTTTATTTGCACTTAATTTGAGTATTGTTAATCTTGACAAGGATTCTAATGAGTTTTAAAATTATCATATCAAGTATTTTCGATATGAGGTGAAACAGATGGAAGTACAGACAAAGGTATTTAAAGCTTTTTGTGATACAAAGCGTTTAAACATTATAGAATTACTTCAACGTGGTGAGATGTGTGCCTGTGAATTGTTGGAAGAACTAAATATGGCACAATCCACATTGTCATATCACATGAATGTTTTAGTTGAATCTGGTGTGGTTGATAGTCGTCAGGAAGGAAAATGGACTTATTATAAAATGAGTCAAGAAGGTATCGATTTTGCGATAGAACAGCTTCAATCAATCACAATTAATGACATGCCAAGAGTTCATAATAACAGTTGCCAAGTTAGTTATAGGAAACAAGATACAAGTGTAAAAATGGAGAGACAAAAATGAAAAAGAAAGTTGCCTTTATATGCGTTCATAACTCTTGTCGTTCGCAGATGGCAGAAGGTTGGGCTAAAGCGCTTGGGGATGATGTGTTAGAAGTTTATTCAGCTGGTACCGAAAACTATCATGAAGTTAAGCCTTTGGCTGTTTCTGTCATGGAAGAGGTTGGTATAAGCATGAATAATCAATATCCTAAACTGTTATCTGACATTCCAGCAGAAGTAGATATCTTAATTACAATGGGTTGTAATGTGGTGTGTCCTTATATTCCGAATAGTCATACAGAAGACTGGGGATTGGATGATCCATCAGGTGGACCGATTGAAGATTTTAGAGAAACGCGTGATTTAATTAAGGTTAAAGTTGAGGAATTAATTAGCAGAGTTAATCAGAATCTGATTTAGAAATGAAGGAGAAAACTTCAATGAATGAGAAAGAAGATATCAAAATATTCATTTATGACAACTACTCAAAAATCGCAACTAGAGAAGGTCAGAGTGGTTGTTGCCAAGGGGGCTGTTATTGTGACATACCTACTAAAGGCGTCCTAGAATCATCGACTATACTCAAGAAGACCTTTCAATAACTCCGTTTAACTCCAATATGGGTTATGAAGGTTTTAAGGATATAAAGCTTACGCCTAAGGATAATGATAATGAAATTATTAAATCTTGGGTTCCAGATCGAAACCTAGAAGGTTATGTGTCTTCATTTATTATTGAAGCTGTTAAATAAAACACTTAAGGAGGTGTCCTATGGATAAAAAAATTAGAGTTTTGTTTGTTTGTGTACAGAATTCATTTCGCAGTCAAATGGCCCAAGCTATTATGAATCAAAAGTATGGTGAACGGTTCTTAGCGGAGAGTGCAGGTATTAACACTGGCAAGATCAATCCCCTTGCAATCCAGGTCATGAAAGAAATTGGCCTAGATATCTCACAGGCACCAGTTGATAGTGTGTTTGATTTCTATAAAGAAGGTAGACTATACAGTTATGTGATTACTGTTTGTAGTAAAGAGGCTGAAAAAAAGTGCCCTGTCTTCCCTGGAATTAGAAAACGGATTAACTGGCCTCTTGAAGATCCCGCAACTTATGAAGGCAGTGAGCAAGAGAGATACCAGAAGGCTGTAGAAATTAGAGATGAAATCGAGAAAAAAATTGATGCATTTGTTGAATCAGTTGTCTAATCGATAAGACAAAAAAACAAAGTTCATTTTTAGTTCTTTGTTTTTTTTATCAAATTCATTAGTTTTAGTTATGAAGATTTTGAATTGGATGAAAGTAGTACTTTTCATTTTAGAATACCTTCAAATAGCTTACACTATCTTTAGATACTTTGTACTTGCCAAGATATTTTGTTTATGTTAATATATCTAAGCAATGCCTGAGTAGCTCAGTCGGTA
>DUUI01000046.1 GCA_012841625.1 Erysipelothrix sp.
CCTTCGACCAGTGGTCCGTTGATGACGTGGCATTTATCTTTTAGTTCTAAATCATCAACTAATTCAAGAGCCATATCGATACTCATAAGTCCTGACCCGATATCTCCTATTAAGTAAATGTAGTCAGAGTCGGCTGAGTCCTCGATGGCAGAAAGTACCTTGGTCGGATCAGTTCCAATGCGATTATCATCGGTACCGCCACACGAATAAATCGTTAATTTTTCTTCATCACTAGCCATCTCAGTAACTAGGTCTTTAAGACCCTTTGTAATCAATTCACTATGAGACACTAGGATTAAGCTAATCACGGTTATCTAGATACGCTTGAAAACAGTATCCACTAGACATTGATCCAGGATCAATGTGTCCGATTGAACGCTCTCCCAAATACGAAGCACGTCCCTTTGTAGCTTTAAGTGGAGCAGTCGCTTCGACTAATACATCCACTGATTCATTGGATAATTCTTTATTTCTTAGTTGGTCTATCGCTGGAGCCCAGACATCAACAAGAGTTTTTTCACCCACTTGGGCTTTTCCGCGACTTTGAATGGAATCAAGACCTTGCTTGAATAAATCAACCATTAAGTCATCGTCTACTTCAGTGACATCAGTTAGGGCTTTAGACATGGTTAAGAAAGCACTGGCATAGATCGGTCCTGCTGTACCTCCAACTTTGGAGAGCAGAGTCATGGCTAAAGTTTTGAATTCATCAGCAACACTACTGATTTCTTTCTTTTCTAACGTTTCAAAATAGGCGACAAATGCTTTAGCCATATTGAATCCGTGATCACCATCACCAATCGCGTTATCTAGGTCAGATAAATATTGTTTGTTGTCAATGCAAGCTTGACCCCAGTCGATAAACCATTGTCGGATTTGTGTTTGATTCATAAATTACCAAGCAATAGTATGAACTTCTTGATTTAGATATTCAACCCATTTAGGATCTTCAACCTTTAAGAAAGTCAATGAAAGGCCAGCCATGTCAATTGCAGTCATGTAGTCACCAACTAATGTCTTAGCAACTTTAACGCCATCTTCAGCAAGTTGATTTAAAACATCATTCGCAAATACATATTGTTCCATTAATGGAGTTGCCCCCATACCATTGACCATAACAACAATTTCAGACCCTTCGGTAAGTTCTAAAGCTCCTTTAAGTTTGCCATAGAATTCTTCCATAGTTTCTAGGGAAGTATGCAATTTTTCCTTACGATAGCCTGGCTCACCATGGATTCCAATACCGAACTCAATTTCATCATCCGCTAATTCAAATCCCTTCTTACCAGCCTCAGGAGTTGTAGCTGCTTCTAAAGCTAAACCTAGAGTAGCTAAATTCTTATTAACTCTTTCAGCAGTTTCCTTAACATCCGCTAAAGAACCGCCATTATCAGCAACTGCACCCGCAATTTTGTGTACTAAAACTGTACCGGCAACACCACGACGACCTTCTGTCCAAGTAGAATCTTCAACAGCAATGTCATCATTAACAATTACGTATTCAACTTCAATATTATCTTCATCTTTAGCCATTTCAGCAGCCATTTCGAAGTTCATTACGTCACCAGTATAGTTCTTAACAACCATGAAGACACCAGCGCCACGATCAGCAGCCTTAATACCTTCATAAACTTGGTCAACTGAAGGAGAAGTAAATACAGCACCACAGACAGCAGCAGATAACATACCTTGTCCTACAAATCCAGCATGAGAAGGTTCATGTCCACTTCCACCACCAGAAATAAGGCCAACTTTTCCATCACCTGCATAGTGACGTGCAATTACATCAGTCCCCTCAACACGGTAAACTAAATCAGAATGTGCATTGGCTAAACCATTCAACATCTCATCAACGACATTTTCAGGTTTATTAATAATCTTTTTCATTGGTATTTCCTCCTTTTATTCTTACATCAATTATAATAAATAAAGCCCTTTCATTCAAGCTTATGCCTCATAAAACTTTAAATAAAAAAGGAGTTAGATTTGAAGCTCTAACTCCTCACTCACTTTAAACTGTGTTTCATACAATAAATTATACAATCCATCCAGCTTTAATAACTCAAAATGTTGTCCACGCTCAACGATTTCACCTTTATCCATCACAAGAATTTCATCTGCCGCCAAAATAGTCGATAATCTGTGCGCAATAACAATACTAGTCTTTTCTTTAATCACCGGCTCAATCGCTTCTTGAATTAAATTCTCAGCAATTGAATCAAGCGAAGACATTGCCTCATCAAAAACAATGACCGTTGGATCCTTCAATAATGCTCTAGCAATCGACAATCTTTGTTTCTCTCCACCCGACAGTTTCAAGCCTCGATTTCCAACTTGAGTCTCATATTTAAGTGGCAATGAATCAATAAACTCATGAATATTAGCCTTCTTACACGCCTCAACAATTTCATTGAAACTTGCCATAGGATTAGCATACATTAAGTTTTCCAAGATACTCGCGTTGAATAAATACGTATCCTGAGTCACTAAACCAATCTGATCACGAATAAAGGCTAAATCTAAATCTTTGACATTGTGATTCTCAAAAGTAATCGCCCCAGAAGACACATCATACAAACGTAAGAGCAAGTTAATAATCGTACTTTTACCAGCTCCTGAAGGTCCCACAATCGCAATACTCTTCCCTGCATCAAGACTAAAGTTAATCCCATTTAAAATCTCACGTGAGTCATCATACCCAAAATTAACATCCTTAAATTCAATGTTTCCACTAAAGGTGTTTGGACTTAAAGCAGTCTCATTATTCTCAATCTCAACATCCATATCCAAGTAATTAAAGATTCTAGTAAACAAAGCCATCGACCGAATCACTTCAACCTGTGTATTCAACAAAGCATTAACCGGTTGATACATGCGTGACAATAAAGCAACCAGAACAGTAATATCACCAACAGATAAAGTTGAATCTACCTGCATCATAATCAGTCCACCCACTAAATAAATAAGCATTGGACCGATGCTGGAAAAGGTTCCAATCATGACTCTGAACCATCGACCTGCCATACTCTGTTTGATATGTAATCCAATCATTTTCTCATTGGTCTGTTCATATTTGTCTATCTCAAAATCATGGCGATTAAAAAGCTTCACTAATAATTGGCCACTCACTGACAAAGTCTCATTTAAAATCCCATTAATTTCATCTGAGGTTTTTTGAACCTCATTGGTTAAAGTCCATCTTGTTTTACCAGCACTCCGTGTCGGAATAACAAACAATGGAACAATCACTAAACCAACCAAACCAAGTATCCAATTCTTTTGAAACATCGCCACAGTCGCCACAACAAGTGTAATAACACTCGACAAAATACTTGTATATGTCGATGAGATAACTTGTTTTACACCAGAGATATCACTCGTCATACGAGTAATAATGTCACCCTGATTGTTTGTTGTAAAGAAACGATGAGGCATCGATTGTAATTTTCGATACATTTCATTTCTCATATTAAATGTGATATTCTCAGACACCCATGTATTCACATACGATTCAATTAGTCCTATGATGTTTCCTAATAAAGTCACACCAACAGACAACCCAATCAGTATTAAAAGCATATTAAAATCACGCTTGATTAATCCATCATCAATGATTCGGCCAGTTAAAATAGAAGGCACAATTTTCAAAATAGAAGAAGTGATGATAATTAAAACAACTAAAATTAAATGTTTGAAATACGGTTTTAAATAACTTGAAATCCGCTTAATCAATTCTTTAGAAATCTTAGGACGATTTGCTTTTTCTTGTTGAGTCAAGAAACTTGAGCGTCGCCTCATCGACATTCTAAACCATCCGATAGTTTGCGAAGTAAAATACTCAACTGTGATCTTTCATCCTCAGTTAAGATTTCATTAATCTTGTCATTAAAATGATCTCGCTCATGTTGTAAAGATAATAATGCATCCTCACCCAGCTTAGTAATCATTAAGCCATTGCGACGTCTATCGCTCTTTAAAGCTTCTCTTTTGACTAAGCCCTTCTCTACTAAGCGTAAAACACGCTCATTAATTGATGACACACGAATATCTAATGCTTCTGCACACTGAGTCGAGGTAATCATTGGTTGTTGTTGGATAAGCCGTAATAGTCTTGTGCTACCACGTCTTATTGGTCTGCCTCGTTTGATTACTCGCATTAAGCGATCTAACTCAAACATCATGTTTTCCTGTTTCAAATCATCACCCTTTCATTTAATACAGGTACCTGCAAGAGTATTATATAACAGGTACCTGTATAAAGTCAAATTAAAAGCAACCAGCACTGTGGTTGCTCATCTATTAATAACGATTAATCGCTAATACTGGTTGTTCTAAATCTTTTATAAAATGAATTTCAA
>DUUI01000047.1 GCA_012841625.1 Erysipelothrix sp.
CTTTGTTTATATCTATCAATCGTTAACATATCTTCACCTCATCAACAGATTAATTATATCATTTTAAGTTCAAAAAAGGCGAGAATTCTTGTTGATGAGGTTCTCGCCACTTTTATTTTATCATACTTTTGATAGTTAATAACAAATACTTTTAAGTTGTCTTTATGACTTTGTCAACAGTCTGAAAAGAAAATAGTCACTAGGACTATTTTCTTTACATCGTTACTGCTTATCGAGGCCTGAGATATAACAATACCTCAATGAGATTTAACTGACCATTGTTGAGTTTGATCTGTCAAGACTCCATCTTTCATTTCAAGGGTGCGATCGACATACTGTAACATACGTTGATCGTGAGTCACCATGATGACGATGGACTCGAATTCATCAGATATTTTCTTGAGTGTTTTTACCACATTGATGGCTTTTTCGGTATCTAGGCTAGCCGTAGGTTCATCAGCTAAGATAATCTGAGGATCTAAGAGTAGGGCAAGACCGATAGCAACACGTTGTCTTTCACCACCTGAAATATCGTCAGGATATTTCTTTTCGAGCTTTTTAATCTCTAAAAGAGTTAGGATACGATCGATTTGGTCTCGATTGTTTTTCATTTGTGACTGTTGTAGTTTGAATTCAAACTGTTCTCTTACGGTTAGATAGGGAACTAGATTGGATTGTTGAAGGACAAAGCCAATGGACATAAAGCGCAGGTCTGCTTGTTTATCTTCACTAAGAGAATAGACATCTTGACCATTAATCTTGAGTGTTCCTGTTGTTGGTTTTTGAAGGGCTCCGATGATGGTTAGTAATGTTGACTTACCAGAGCCACTAGGCCCAACGATGGCAGTGAACTCATGTGGTTTTAGTTCAATAGTGGTTGGTTTTAAAATGTTAATGATGGCACTACCATCTGAGAAATCTTTAGTTATATTGATTAATTCTATCATATTAGTGTTCTCCTATAACGCTTCGAGCGGATCAATTTTGAGGATACTTCTCGATGAGAAGGTGGTGCCAATGAGTGAGCTGATGAGTGAGAAGAGAGTAATGATTCCAAATAACTCCCAGCTGATAGCGACAGGTACGCTCTTTGGCATGAACGTAATCGTGAGTAATGTGAAGATAAAGCCAAGCGCAAATCCTAAGAGGATCACAAGAATTGTTTGGAAGACAACGGACTGTATAATGGTTCCGTTTTTGAATCCTTGAATTCTTAATACGCCAAAGATGTGACGCTTCTGCATCGTTAAGATGTACATGAAGATGCCAATGATGATGGCTGCAATAATCACTAGGGACACAATCATAAGTCCGAAAGTGAGTACTTGGGCTTGATATCCTGGTAGACTATTAATAAAGGTATCTATCTCTAAGTATTGTAAGTCATAGTCATCAAGAATGCTTTGATCAACGATGTCACTAGTTAAAACTCCCGAAACCCTGTTTGGCATATTAGGGGTTGGTGTAGAGATTGCATCATACTCTTGATCACCTGTGGTGTACATGGCCATTGCTGCTGAAGCCATGGCTTGTTCGACATAGATAACAGGTCGAGTATTGTAGTTAGAATCTTCGGTGAAACCGGTGATGGTGAATTGTCTGCCAGTTGTTAGAAGTTCGATGGTATCACCCAATTCAACCTTGAGTCGATCTTTGATATTCTGACTGATTAGAGCTTCATGAGTTCCTGCAGGATATTCACCACTCGTTAAATTTGGCAAATGTCTTTTATTGTTAAAGTCAAATCCCATCAGGATGAGATCTTCTGGTTCTTCACCAGCTTGTTCAAAGGTGACTGCACTGGTTGATACGTTGACAGTTTCTTCCATAGAATAGCCAATCTGATTGACTACTTCTTCATCAATCATGGATGCATAGATATTCTCATTGGAAGACTTTGTCAGAATGATACCCGTCGCGTCCCAGTGATTGACTGCAGTTCGATTAATTTGAGCTAAACCAAAAGCGAGTGAACTCAAAAAGTAGACTAGATAAGCTATGAGAACTGTGACTAGAATAATCATTATAAAGCGTGTTTTTTCTTTTTTCATTTCTTTTAATGCGAGAAACATGTGATTACCTCCCTTTACAAATCAAGCAATTCATGGTAACTTATCACTTGATAAGGAGAGCTTATCACATGATAAGTTCTCAATGCAAATAAGATGCTCTATATTTTTGATTTTTCCATATTTAGTTAAGATGGGAGTGATTTAAATGGAAATGGACATGAGAGATCAAATAATTCAAGTAGCGACAGATTTATTTATGGAGATAGGCTTTACAGCAACCTCGACCAGGCAGATTGCCCAAATTCTTAATATTTCTCAACCAGCGCTCTATCATCATTTTAAAAACAAAGAAGACTTATACATTGAGGTTGTGATTAAGTTTACTCGCTCAGTGGGTAAAGACCTTCAGACTGTTGTTAAACAAGAGGTGTCACTCAAAGAGAAACTCTTTAATATGACAAAGTATCTTCATGTGAATCATCCTGTGAATCTTTCGATGATGTTACATGACATAGATCAAGAGGTCTCAGAAGAGCTGCGTTACTCAATATTTCGGATTTGGTGGGATAATTACTACAGTCCAATTGAGGAATATTTCAAACAGATAGAAAACTATTTAATCGATGATGTGAATTCATCAACGGCTTCACGACATTATTTAAGGGTATTATCTTCATACATTACTGAGGATAAATACCAAGACTTTGATGAATCGCTGACAGTTTTCGAAATCATGATGATCTTTTTGCGGGGTATCACAAAACACAAATATCATCAGGAGTTAGGAATCTATTATGAATAAAACAAAACAGACAATTATAAAAAAAGGGTTGTTATCAATAAACAACCCTTTTTTTGCTCTAGAACGGTTTTAACAGAAACACCAGAGACCTTAGAGGTTATGATTTACAGTCAAAAACATTGTACTTTAAGACTATCAAACTTAAAATTATAGTAACAAACAAAGGAGAAATAGCTGATGAAATATCTACTCAACCCTAGTACCAATCCTTTTTATAACCTCGCACTAGATGAATACGCGATGAAACATATAGAGGTTGATGAAGATTTCTTCTTCCTCTGGCAAAACGAGCCATCTGTCATTATTGGGAAAAATCAAAACACCCTTGAAGAAATCAATCAACAATTCATTGAAGAAAACAATATTCATGTCGCTCGCCGCGTCTCAGGTGGCGGAGCTGTTTATCATGATTTTGGTAATTTGAACTTTACCTTCATTATCAATGTCGATGATCCAGGTCAAGTTAATTATAAAAAATACGTCCAACCTATCATTGATGCCCTCAAAGTCATGGGCGTCACAGCTGAAGCCTCAGGACGTAATGATATTTTAATTGATGGGTTAAAAATATCAGGAAATGCCCAACGGTTGGCCAATGGTAAGCTCATGCACCATGGGACACTCATCTATGACGTCAACATAGAAGATATGGTTGCTGCTCTCAATGTTTCGGGTGATAAGATAATATCCAAAGGAGCCAAATCTGTTCGGAGTCGAGTTACGACGATCAAAGAACACCTCCCAAACTCCACAACCCTACAAGACTTTTGGAATGAGCTCCATTACTATCTATCCAATCGTAATCAGGATGATGAAATTAAACTAACAGCTCGTGATCTTGAAAAAATTGAACACGAAGCTAGAACACGCTTTTCGACATGGGAGTGGAATTATGGCTACTCTCCTGAATTTAATTATAAAAATAGTCAAAGATTTGAAGGTGGACGAGTCGAAGTCTTAATAGATGTCAGTGAAGGAAAAATCAAGGGTATTCGATTCAGAGGTGACTACTTAGGCTTAAAAGATGTCAAAGAGATTGAACAAAAATTAATAGGAACACCCTTTAGAAGGGGTGATGTCTTAGAAATTTTAAATAGTTTTGACTTGAAACTCTATTTGGGGTCAATTACTTCACAAGAGATAAGTTCCTTAATGTTTTACTAAAAATACTTTTATAGTCAAATCAATGTATGAAAATCCTTTCACTTGGTACAATGAATATGTAAGCAAAGCTTATTACTATGAAAGGAATGAAGAACATGTCTACAGATAATATAGTTAATCCCCTAGATTTTCACAAACAATTGGAAGAAGTCGATAGGATTTTTCAATTTGTTCAAATCATGGATGAAACTGGCAAAATCGTCAATGAAGATTTAATGCCAGATTTAAGCGACGACCAACTTATCGCTCTCTTTAAAGATATGTTGTGGTCAAGAGCACTCAATGATCGCTCAACGATTCTTGCTCGCCAAGGACGCTTAGGCTTTTTTGCGCCCACAGCAGGGCAAGAAGCTTCACAACTCGCTAGCCATTTCGCTTTCGAAAAAGAAGATGTACTCTTACCTGGCTATCGTGATATACCGCAATTAATCAAACACGGACTCCCTGTCCATAAAGCATTTTTATGGAGCCGTGGACACATCGAAGGAAACAAATACCCTGAGGATTTACATGCAATACCTCCACAAATCATTATCGGTGCCCAGTTTGTTCAAGCAGCAGGTGTCGGTCTTGGTTTAAAGAAGCGAAACAAAAACAATGTAGCCTTTACCTATACAGGTGATGGTGGTTCCTCACAAGGTGATGTCTACGAAGGCATTAACTTTGCTGGAGCCTTCAAGGCTAATGTTGTTTTCTATATACTCAATAATGGTTATGCCATATCCACACCTCGTGACAAACAAACAGCTGCCACAACCCTGGCTCAAAAGGCGGTTGCTGCTGGAATACCAGGTATTCAAGTTGATGGTATGGATGCACTCGCTGTTTATGCTGTTAGTAAAGCAGCTCGTGAGTGGGCTTTAGCAGGTAATGGCCCAGTTGTTATTGAGGCGGTTACCTCACGTTTTAAACCACACTCACTCTCAGGAGATGATCCTAAGCGATATCGTGATCAAGCAAGTTTTGATGAATGGGATAAAAAAGATCCACTCATTCGCTTCCGCAACTATTTGACTGAAAAAGGTTTGTGGGACGAAGAACAAGAAGTCGCCTTGATGGGCGAGGTTGAAGAACAACTTCAAGAAGCTGTGAAACTAGCTGATGAAACACCTCGTCAAAAAGTGTCAGAATTCTTAGAAGTGATGTTTGAAAAGCCGACCCCAAATATCACAAAACAACTTGAAACCTTCAAGACAAAGGAGGAACAATAATGGCAAATTTAACGATGATTCAAGCCATCACACAAGCCCTTGATATGGCGTTAGAGCGTGATGAGAATACCTTAATCTTTGGTGAAGACGTTGGCCTAAATGGTGGGGTCTTCCGTGCCACCGAAGGACTACAAGCTAAATACGGTGAGGATCGTGTCTTTGATACACCACTGGCCGAATCGGCTATTGGTGGACTGGCCATAGGACTTGCCCTTGAAGACTATAGACCAATCCCTGAAATTCAGTTCTTTGGCTTTGTCTTTGAAACGATGGACTCGATTGTAGTTCAAATGGCTAGAATGCGTTACCGCCTAGGTGGTACTCGCCAAATGCCAATCACCATTCGTTCACCATTTGGGGGTGGTGTGCATACCCCTGAACTTCATGCCGATAACCTGGAGAGCTTAATTGCTCATTCACCAGGAATTCGTGTTGTGATCCCTAGTAATCCCTATGATGCGAAAGGTCTATTACTCGCATCCATTGAAAGTAATGATCCTGTCGTTTTCCTTGAGCACATGAAGCTCTACCGTTCATTTAGAGAAGAAGTACCAGAAGAGTACTACACGGTTGAACTTGATAAGGCTAATGTCGTTGTAGAAGGTTCTGATATCACCATCGTAACCTATGGGGCGATGGTTCGAGAAGCCTTGAAATCTGCTGAATCCCTTAAAGAACAGGGAGTTAGTGCTGAAGTCATTGACTTAAGAACTGTATCACCAATCGATATTGATACGATTGTTACTTCTGTTGAAAAAACTGGACGCCTTGTGGTCGTCCAAGAAGCCCAACGACAAGCAGGTGTCGGTGCTGCTGTGATGGCAGAGATTGCGGAACACGCAATCTTAAACCTTAAGGCACCCATTGGTCGCGTAGCCGCCCCAGATACTGTTTACCCATTTGGTCTTGCTGAAAACGATTGGCTGCCAAATGAACAGGATATCACCACCAAAGTTTTAGAAATTATAAACTTTGATTAAGGAGAAACTATGTCATTTATATTTAAAATGCCCGATCTCGGTGAAGGAATCCTTGAAGGTGAAATCGTAAAATGGTATGCCAAAGTAGGCGATACTGTTAAAGCTGATGACACCTTACTTGAAGTCCAAAACGATAAAATGTTACAGGAGGTACCCGCTCCTGTTAGTGGCACAATTACTAAAATTATGAAAGAAGAAGGGTCTGTCGCAACTGTTGGTGAAGATCTCATTGAATTTGATGGCGATGATAGCCAACCTAGTCCACAACCAGAATCACAACCAGAACCAACTCAATCTGAAGGATTTATCTTTAAGATGCCTGACCTTGGAGAAGGTATACTTGAGGGTGAGATTATTAAATGGTTCGTCAAAGAAGGCGATACGATTAAAGCCGATGAACCTCTATTAGAAGTTCAAAACGACAAGATGATGCAAGAAGTACCTGCTCCTACCAGTGGTAAAGTGACAAAAATTATGAAAGAAGCTGGAGCCATTGTAAATGTTGGTGAAGGACTCGTCGAGTTTGATGGTGGAGGTACTACTGAAAAAACAGCCCCATCAATACCTGCCTCACCACCCGCAAAAGATCCTAAAGAAGAGTCAGCGCCATCTCAAATATCACAAGCGCCTAAAGAATCAACTATTACTGGCAATACGATTGCTGGTCGCATTCTCGCAATGCCATCGGTTCGTCAATTTGCTCGTGACAATGAGGTTGATTTAACTAAGGTGAGCGCAACGGGTCGTCATGGTCATGTGACCCTTGAAAATGTTGAAACATTCTTAAGCGAAGGTGAAAAGAGTCCTAGTACTCCTGAAGCAGCATCTCAACCTACTGAAGTATCAACAAGTGTTCCGGTGCTTAGTGATGGTGCTACAACCCGTGAAAAGATGTCCATTACGCGTAAGGCTATTGCTAAAGCGATGGATAAATCAACGACAACAGCAGCCCATGTATCACTCTTTGATGAAGTTAATGTTGAAGCGCTCATTGCTCATCGGACTCGTTTCAAACAAGTCGCACTAGACCAGGATATTCGCTTAACCTATCTTGCCTATATCGTAAAAGCAGTGGTAGCAGTGTTAAGAAAATACCCAATCCTTAATGCGACGATTGACGAAACAACCGATGAAATTGTTTATAAGAATTACTTTAATATTGGCATTGCGGTAGACACTGAAGCGGGACTGTATGTTCCAAACATTAAGGATGCCGATACCAAAGGAGTCTTTGCTATTGCTAAAGAGATTAGTTCTTTAGCCCAATCAGCCCATGATGGAAAACTTAAAGCCAATGAGATGCGTAACGGTTCGACAACCATCTCAAATATCGGATCCGCAAAGGGCTTATGGTTTACACCAGTCCTCAATTATCCTGAGGTTGGTATCTTTGGAATTGGTCGAATCGATAAAAAACCAGTAGTACTCGAAAATGGTGCCTTAGGAGTGGCTAGTATGATGGCTTTATCCTTTAGCTTTGACCATCGACTTGTTGATGGTATGACAGCCCAACTGGCACTAAACGAATTAAAGCGTCTGTTACACGATCCAGAAGTCTTACTCATGGAGGGATAAAATATGGTAGTTGGAAATTTAGCATTAGAACTTGAAACGGTAGTGATTGGCTCAGGTCCAGGTGGTTATGTAGCCGCAATTCGGGCTGCTCAATTAGGGCAAAAGGTGGCCATCATTGAGCGTGAATTTATTGGAGGCGTTTGTTTAAACGTTGGTTGTATTCCTTCAAAAGCCCTTATTAATGCAGGACATAGGTATCAGGAAGCTAAAAATAGTAGTACCTTTGGAGTCATTACTAAAGGTGTTGAAATGGACTTTGCCAAAACTCAAGAATGGAAAGACACTCAGGTCGTTTCCAAACTTACCAAAGGCATTGAGATGCTATTGAAGAAAAACAAAGTTGAAATCATTCGTGGTGAAGCTTTCTTTAACGATCCCCATCAGGTTCGTGTCATGCATGGGGATGATACTCAGAGTTATACGTTCAAAAAAGCGATTATTGCGACTGGAAGTCGTCCCATTGAAATAGGGGGCTTTAAATTTGGAGGTCGAATTCTTGACTCGACTGGAGCCCTAAACTTACCCGAAATTCCACAAAAGATGGTTGTCATCGGTGGTGGGTACATTGGGACTGAACTTGCTGGAGTTTACGCAAACCTAGGGACAGATGTTACTATCCTTGAAGGCTTGGATCATATCTTATCAGCCTTTGATCGTGACATGGTAAAACTTGTTGAAGATAACTTCAAACAAAAAGATGTCACTATTGTGACGGGCGCACTTGCCAAATCAGCGACAGAAACTGATGATAAAGTGACTGTCACATACGAAGTTGATAATCAAAGTGAAACGATCGATGCAGATGTTGTACTTGTTACTGTGGGTCGTCGTCCCAATACGGATGAACTTGGTTTACAGACTGCTAATGTTGATGTTGATGAAAAGGGTCTTATCAAAGTCGATCATCAAGGTCGTACATCTCAAAATCACATCTTTGCGATTGGTGATGTCGTGGCTGGTCCACCATTAGCCCATAAAGCGTCCTATGAAGCGAAAGTTGCGGCTGAAGCGCTTAGTAATAAGAACTCTGCCATCGACTATGTGGCGATTCCTGCGGTCTGTTTCACTGATCCAGAACTTGCCTCGGTGGGCTTAACTGAAAAAGAAGCTGAAAACCAAGGGCTTACGGTGAAGGTTTCTAAGTTCCCATTTGGGGCCAATGGTCGAGCCTTATCTTTGGATCAAACGGAAGGATTTATTCGTTTAATAACAGACAAAGATTCAGGCTTAGTTTTGGGTGGTCAAGTAGCAGGTGTTGGAGCTTCTGATATTATTGCGGAGATAACACTTGCGGTTGAAGCGCGTATGAATATTGAGGATTTATCTCTTACCATTCATGCTCATCCAACCTTGGCAGAAATTGTCATGGATGCCAGTGAATTATCACTTGGTTTACCGATACATATTTAATGAAGATGGCTTTTGCCATCTTTTCATAAAAGAAGGGTGATAATGTGGCTGTATTTGTCAAAATAATATGGTATGCTTGATGCTAAGAGCTTAATTAAATGGAGGTTTTATGATAAGGATCATTACTGACTCGTCCACACTGTACACACAAGATGTGGCTAATGAATTACAAATTGATGTCGTCCCACTGACGGTGACTATAAATAATCAATCATATCGAGAATTTATAGAAATTGATACCAATAAATTTTACGAAATCATCAAACAAGGGCATATTCCGACGTCTTCTCAACCACCGATTGGTGACTATTTAGAGCTGTTTGATAAATACAAAGAAGATGAAGTGATTGTCATTACGATGGCTGATGGACTGTCTGGCACATATCAATCATGTTTAAGTGCCAAACAGATTAGTGAGCATCCAAGGATTAAGGTTATTAATTCAAAAACACTTTGTGTTCCACATCGTCTAGTTGTCAAAGACGCGATAGAAATGCGAGACCAAGGACATACATTTGATGAAATCGTCTCGATGATTGAGACAAAATGTGAGACATCTCGTAGTTTCTTATTACCACAAGATTTTGACTTCCTTAAAAGAGGGGGTAGACTGACAAATTTAGCGGCCACTTTAGGAGGCTTATTAAAGATTCAACCTGTTGTCACTCAGACTAAGGATGGCACGCGCTTAGAGAAGTTTGGAGTTGGTCGTAACTTTAAAGGAGCTGTCAAAAAGGTGTTGGAACATCTGAAGCATGAAGGTATCGACAATAGTTTTCGCTTTGGTGTGAGTCATGCGTTTACTTATGATCAAGCTCAACAAGTGGCTCAGATGATTAAAGAGAAATTTAATGTGACCAAGGTCGAGATTGAAGAGTTATCCTGTGCCTTTATTACACAGGGTGGGCCACTTTGTGTTGCGATCCAAGTGATTGCTTCTTAATATCGCCCATCTTTAAACAATGTGATAAGGTAAAACCAACGAAAGTTCGTGTCATTGATCACAAGTAACATCAAAGTCTTCAAAACTTTACTGGTTCATTACAGAGTATTGCTTCTAAGTTAAAAGCAGATGGAACTTTCACCCTAATAGAGGGTGATAAAGTAACAACAATTACTCCCAACCAACAGCTACGAGTTGAGTACACCTATAAAACAAAAGGTGACAAACATGAGTTTGAAATTCAATTCAAATGGAATGATCGCGAAAGTGACGATCCGATTGCTGTTAAGTAATCTTTAACAATTATGAAAAGCTCCAAATTTGGGGCTTTTCTTTTTTATTATGTGTCAAATTAATGATACGATAGTAAAGAGGTGTCTTATGAAAAAAATAACAATTTTAGTTTTAGTACTCCTATTAGGAGCTTGTCAAACTACACAACTTTCCAGTGATTTACATGACATAACTTTTGAACAGGACTTTCATGGTGAGACAATTGGTTTGAAAATCTATAATCTATATGGCATAAACTCTGATTTTAACTCAATTACAATCCAACATTCAGAGAACATTAAAGTGGAGGCAACGGTCAACGAAGCGCTCATTGAGCATAATTTTGAAATGAGTGTTATTGATGATGAACTGGTTATCAAAACTGACAACAATGACCAATTCTCCAATCTTCATGTTGAACTTGATATTTATGGGCCGATTGATGAAATTGAAATCGATGGGGCGTTTAATCTTGTTTATGAAAATATTATGACTAACACACTCGATATTGAACTCGAAGGAGCAGGTGAATTTATACTGTCTGGTCATACTGATGATCTTGATGTCTCAATTGATGGGGCTGGCTCAATTGAAGCGTTTGACTTATTAGCTAGAGAGGCTAGTCTTGAACTAAATGGGGCAGGGTCTATTCAAGTTTCTGTCAGTGATAAACTTGAGGCGAGCCTTGATGGCTTAGGTTCTATTGAATATCGTGGGAATCCGACTGTTATTAAAGAAATAAATGGCTTAGGAACAATTGAGCCCGTACAATAGAGTGTATGTTTGTGTTAGCTAATGAGATTGTTATCTCTTACTGATTTTTCTCACCATAATATGATAGAGTAGTATGAAACCAAAGATTTATCCAAACTGAGCTTAGTTATGAGGAGTCCCTATGTCACTAGAAACCCTAATCACACAATTATCAAATAAAGAAGTCACACCACTTCAACTTGTTCAAGAAGCAATCACGAAGATAGAATCACAGGATCATCTTATTAATGCGGTCGTTCATCGTCGATTTGACAAAGCGAGAATGGAAGCTCAAAGAGATTATTCAAAGACTGTCTTCAAGGGAATTCCTATTTTAATTAAGAACTTGTCTCAGGATTTAAAAGATGAGCCTAGCACAGCCGGTTCGAAATTATTAAAGGACAATATCTCACACGAAACAAATCATTTTGTGCGAAAGATTCAAGAGCTTGGTTTTATCATTATTGGTCAAACCAACACACCAGAGTTTGGTTTTAAAAACATCACAGATTCACAGCTCTATGGTCATACGGTGCATCCTTTTGATCATGAAAAATCACCAGGCGGGTCTAGTGGTGGTGCGGCAGCTGCCTTGTTAATGGACTATGTGGAAGTTGTTAGTGCTAGTGATGGTGGCGGCTCTATTCGGATTCCTGCTAGTTTCTGTGGGCTGATTGGTCTAAAGCCAACGCGTGGTAGTATGCCTGTGGGTCCAAATGGTTATCGTGGTTGGCAGGGAGCTTCGGTTAATTTCTTTTTAACCAAATCACTGAGTGACACAAAACTTCTATTTAAGCATATGCAGACCAATACTATTGAAGCACCATTTAATTATGTTGTGGCTGATGAGATTGAGAGACAGAGCTTAAAGATTGCCTATAGTGTAAAGTCACCGGTTCATTCAGAAGTATCCGATGACGCAATAAACGCTGTTAAACAAACGGTAGAAAACCTAAGAAAGCTAGGTCACACAGTTGTCGAAGAAACCCCACCAATTGATGGTAGTTCACTGATGGACTCCTATTATTTAGTCAATGGTGTTGAAACAGCAGCTATGATGAAACAAATTGAGAACAACATTTCGCGTAAACTAACGATTGATGATATGGAGCTTATGACATGGGTCATTTATCAGTATGGTCTACGTGTGAAAGGCTACCAGATGGTAGATGCCTTAAATGCCTGGGATAAGTATAGTGCTATCATGCATGAGTTTCACGAACAGTATGATTTATATTTAACGCCAACCACTGCTAAAACAGCACCACGAATTGACACTGAATATTTTGATGAAGCATTCAAGTTAGAAATGATGACTATTGAAAACCACCCTAATCCATTAGAGATAGTGTGGAAAATGTTTGAGAAGTCACTTGCGTATACACCTTTTACTATGCTTGCTAATATTACAGGTCAACCTGCTATTAGCTTGCCACTTTACACAAATCATAGTCATGAACCTCTTGGTGTCCAGTTTATGGCAGGTAAGGGACAAGAATCACTACTGTTTAGGATTAGTGAACAGTTATTGAATATTGAAAGGAATAGACAATGAAAGCACTCATACATATTGATGAAAGGGAAAAAATACAGCTTGCCATTAACAATATTAAAAACCTTCAAAAGGATCCACTCATATCTGAAGTTGTCTGTGTCATTAATGGTGATGCTGTAACACAATTGGTAAATTTGAAAATAGATTCGTTCAATTATATTAAAGTTTTTGTTTGTCAAAACTCTCTAAATGCGCATCAGATAGACTCCGAACAAATTGATCATAATTATACCATTGTAAGTTCTGGTGTTGTTCATATTGTGAAACTACAAGAGGACAACTACAGATACATTAAGCCCTAGCATTGAGCTAGTGAATAATGAAATTCTTAGAGAGAAGCAATGATACTAGGTGAGAAGATTTATTGCTTCAAAGACCATTAGTTCTACTATATAAAAATCAGGCCTTTGGTGTTCATCTTAGAGAAAGTATGAATTATTTACGTCATACTACGGTTGGATTGAAGC
>DUUI01000048.1 GCA_012841625.1 Erysipelothrix sp.
CATAGAATAATCAATATTATTAAGAACCAATATGACATCTATCTCATTGATATTTTATCATTTGCTAGTCAGAGGCTTCAAGGTAGACTACTTCTGACTTTAATATACGAAAAGAGCTGTAACACTCTTTGACAAACATAAATTTATCTATTTAGTTACAGCCCCTTTTAGTGCATTTTATGGTGTTAACGTTTGTTAACACCTATTAAATCGATTCTACTTGAACCTCAAACATCTGATCAGTGCAATTCTTTCAATATTTCATGATAAAAAGTCCCCGCCATTAATTCTTAACCCCCCATACAAGCCCGTAAAGCCTTGCTTTTAATAGTTTTGTGTGGTTTTTTTACTCCTTTCAAGAAACAACGCTAGAAACAGCCTAAAAACGTCCACAGTTCAAGCAACAAGGAGACTAGGCATAAAACCTAATATATTTCTAGGACTTCAAGATTCGAGATGATACAATCACAACATGAGATACTTTAAATGAAATATACAATAAAAGAAATCGCTGAACTAACGGATCAGCCTTATAACAAGACAAGAGTAAGGCGAGCAGCGGAAAGATTAGGGATAAAACACGAAAAGGACGGAAACAGATTCATCTATAAAGAGAGTGATAAAGACAAGATTATTGCTTATTTTAATGATGAAATAACAGAGCTTAAAAACGAAACACGAAACGAAACCGAATCGGAACAAATCATTTCATTATTGAAACAGACTATCGCAGACTTAAAGCAAGATAAATTAAATCAAGAAAAACAAATAAATGAACTAACTAAGCTATTAGACGAACAGTAACAGCTGCATGCACAAACTAATAAGAAGTTGTTAGAACTTACAGAAAACATAACAGAAAACGATTCTGAAACGTTTCAAAACGAAACAAACGAAACAATTATTGAAAAACCTAAAATCTTTTTTTAATAGATTTAAACGCAGATCTTACCTTTTTTAATTATCCAGACAATTATTTCATAATTATTTCCCAAATTGCAATAGCAACCTGTCCACTTTTTAAAAATAAATCATTAAGTCATATGTAAGTGTTCATTTTCTTGTAAAAAATGTTGATGTGGTGTGTAATATCCTAAGATTTTTCTTGGATATTTATTCATCCAAATATTAATATCTCTAATCTGTTTTGAGCGTACACTAGAGATTCGTGTTCCTTTTGGAATAAAGCGCCTAATCATGCCGTTATGGTTTTCATTTGTACCGCGTTCCCACGAGGAATAAGGATGTGTAAAATATACTTCGGCTATTGTACTAACAGCTTCTGTGAGTGTCGCAAATTCACTGCCATTATCGCTGGTAATACTTTTGAAAATTTCTTCAGCATGTTCTGTATGCATGATTGGTTTTAATGCCTTAGAAACTGCCTGTTCGGTCTTACCATCGATTTTAATGATCAGTTCATAACGTGTTAAGCGCTCTGTTAAAGTTAGAAGTACAGGTTCATTTAGATCTTTAACACCAATAACAGTATCAATCTCCCAATGCCCAAATTCACTTCTATCATTAATGTGATCTGGTCTTAAATCGATTGATTTTCCCAGTATACGTTTATTCATTTTTGGCGCTTGTTTAGTAGCTTTTCTGCTTAATTTTAGCAATAAATCAAAGTTATCAAGGTCGATAAGTTTTCGATCAATATAGTTATATAATGTCTTAGCAGAAACCATTTCTTCTTTGGTAAACAAACCTTGAACATATGCATATCCTGCAACAGCATCAGGAGACCATTTGTGATTTCTTATCTTATCAACAGCAAACTCGATGAATTCACTAACACGTGCTAATTTAAAGGGTTTAACAGAGCGTTCTCGTTTTAATTCATAGAAATCCTGAGCAGCATAGGCATCATATTTTGTGTAATATACTTCTTTACCATTTACGATTTTCTTTTGTTTAATTGTCCCACGTTTAATCTCATTATTAACCGTAGAGTGCGGACGATCCCAACCTCGAGCTATCGCTCTGTTTGAATAGCCTAAAGCTATCATTTTCTCTATATAAAATCTTTCTGTAATATCTAAGTGTTGCCTTTTATTAATGGGTAATGTATCATAAAATTGCATTGGTTGATATCCTTTCTCATTTTGTCTGTAACTTAATGATACTACAGTTTATCAACTGATGCTTTTTTTATTTATTCAAGTGGACAAGTTCATTATACAATCCGGCTTCATAATTATTTTGACAACGCTTTCATTATTATGTTAAGATAGTTACAAGAAAGTGAGGATCATATATGAAAATATTCAACAGCATTATCGCGTTGCTGTGTTGTTTTTTGCTACTGACAGGCTTTACACCTCCGGTAATTGAGGAGCCTACATCTGTTTCTCAAGAAACAGATGAATTTGGAGAAAATACAAGAATAATTGTTCTCAACGATCCAGTTCTCATGAAAGAGGCTGACGAAGCTGCTAACAGGTATGCTAAATCACTTGAGGAACAATTAAACAACTTAAATGGAAATAGTGATTTTAAGGTTATTGTTGAGAGTGAAAATAATTCAAAGTCTTCTTTAATATTGACTGGATTAGTTCTAGAAGGGCAATTTTATTATGGAGATAATCCATATCTCGTAGATACAATTTATGGGCCTATGTCAACAGGTCCAAAAATAACGTTTTATAATGAATCAAAGTCACAGTATAATGGTGAATTTGGTGTAGAGGCATGGATGATAACAGCTAAATTTGGAGTTAATTTTAGTACTGTTCACTCTTTAACTAGAGAACTACAATTTGATCCAATTCCAGCAGGTAAAAGGCTAACATATAAAGCTTATACAAACTATAATAAATACAAATTTTATGTATATAACGGTAGCGCTTATTATGGTATTAGTCGTTATTGGACTCCAGTTGGAATTGTTGTTCATCAAAATTTATATTAAGCTTATGAAAAGAACAATTATTGGGGTTATTTCGATTATATGTGGAATTATTATTAATTTATTTATAATCGAAAAAGCATATGAACTATATATTATTACTAAAACATCAACAGAAAGTGTTTTGTTACCGTCTAATATTATGATATATATTTCGAATCCTTTAGGAATGAATATATGGTTTTATTCTAGTATCATTTTAATAATTATTGGATTAGGAATACTTGTTATAGAATATATTAAAAAATAATTACAAACAGTAAAAATAACTACTATCGGGGCTACTAGCCCCTTTCTTATATTCTTTTTTAAATATTTTTAAATACTTTCAGCTCTCTAAAACCCTCTTATGAGTGGATAAAATGATTGCCTGGTTTTTTCTTGTCAAGTCCACAATCTTGTGTAAAAGTGTTATGAGCTAGACTGGCTAATGTTTATAACCAGTTTTTGGTCTGTTGTGTAAATTGAATATACTGTCTAGTACTTGTAGTCCATTCATCATTTATATCAATGAGTATTGTACCAATGAGTCTTAAAGCGGATGCTTCATTAGGAAATATTCGAATGACTTTTTCTCGTCTACGTATTTCTTCATTCACTCGCTCCAACATATTGGTACTCTTGAGCCGGTTATAATTCATCTCTGGAATACTACAGTACTGAAATCCATCTTCAAAACCTGACTCTAACACTTCAATCATGTTTGGATACTTTTGTTCATATCGATTGGCTATTTCATTTTTAAACGCTCTCGCTGCGTTTATCTCATTCATTTTAAATAACCCTTTAAGTTCACTTCGAATCATTTCTGTCTGCTTCTTAGGTAAGCGGTCAAATACATTTCTCATGAAGTGGACCTGGCACCGTTGCCAACTCGCTCCAAGAATGCATTGTTTTATTGCTTCAACTTCTCCTTTATGTGCGTCAGAAGTAATCATTTTAACGTTTTTTAATCCTCGTTTAATTAAATCTTCATATATCATTTTCCAACTTTGTGTGCTTTCGCTCTCTTGAATACTAAATCCTAATATTTCACGATATCCACAGGCGTTTACACCCATCACAATATGGAACGCTTTACTGACTACACGCATACCTTCACGTACTTTGATGTGTAATACATCACTAAATAAGATTGGATAGGTCACATCAAATTTTTTAGACAGAAAGGCTTCAACATGCTGATCGAGCTTGGTTGTCAGTGTACTTATAAATGATTTTGAAACAGTTCTACCACAGAGGGTTTCAACAACTTTAGAGACTTTTCGAGTTGAAACACCTTGAATGTACATTTCTAGCAAGCTCGTGATGAGGGCTTGTTCATGTCGTTGATAGCGTTCGAAGACATCCGTTGTAAATAATCCATCCGAGTTCTTGGTACCTCTAACTCCAATGTTCCGATATGAGTGATATAGCTTCGTTGATAATAACCATTTCGTTGTGAGACTCGATTCTGATTTCGAGAATATTCATCCACCTGAATATATTCATCTCGCTGATTTTCCATTAATTGATTGAAAATAGTTGTTAGTAGCTGCTTTGAAAGATCGTCTGCTCCAGATTTTTGGATAATTGCTTGTAAGTCTTCTAAATTCAAAGTAAAATTGAGTTGTGCCATTGAGTTCTCCTTATGTGTTTTTTCGTACTAACATCATAACAGAGCCAGTGGCCTTACTTTTACTTTTACTCAATTATATGGACTTTATCTTTTTTCTTATAGATCAATCCTTCTTCACCATCTTTAATGAATTTGTAAATCCAACCTTTAACTGTTCCTAGTGGAATCATTTCTTCTACTGCAATTTGAGACATACTTAAATGTTCATCAAAATACAAAGATACTACTTTTGTCCTATGCCTAAAACAAAAGGCCAGAAGAATCACCACTTCTCCTGACCACATCGAGATAATGTTCCATTAATACCAAATGGAGAAACACAAAGTCTTAGCTTTACGGTGACATCTATCTCATCGACAGTATATCATTTCTAAGTCAGTAGAATTCAAGGTCAATTCCTCTAACTTAAGTATAAGAAAAAGTAAACATGTTTTTTTACATGTCTACTTTTAGTTTACAACTCCATTTCAGTGCCTCTTTTTTATCATTACTAAGAATCTTATTAGTCCAGTGGATTGATTAATGCCTTAAGTTCAACAAACTCTAGGACACCTTCAATTCCATTTTCACGGCCTACACCTGAATACTTAAATCCGCCAAACGGAACATTGGTTGTTTTGGATGCTGTATTAACAAATATATTACCCGTCTTTAATTCACGAGCCACAGCCGTGGCTTCTTCCTGTTCACCAAAGACAGCTCCCGACAAACCGTACTCTGAATCATTCGCTAAACTAATTGCTTCATCAGTATCTCGATATGAGATAACACATAAGACTGGCCCAAAGATTTCATCTTGAGCAATCTTCATATTGTTTTTAACATTCGTAAAGATTACCGGTTTAACTTTCATATCTTTAGGTGATTCGCCATAAAGAAGTTTTGCGCCTTCATCCAAACCTATTGCAATATAATTTCTGATTTTTTCTAATTGACTAAATGATTGGACAGGCCCCATTTGAACATCTCGATTAAATGGATGACCTACTTTATAATTTTCAACCTTCTCTAACAGCATTTGTTCAACTTGATGCTTCATTTTCTCTGGCACAAGTAAACGTGTTAAGGCTGAACATGTTTGGCCACTATTGTAACAAACAGTGTCTAATGTTTTATCTAATGCTAGATCTAAATCAGCACCCTCTAAGATAATGCTTGCTGATTTACCACCAAGCTCCATTGTTACGCGCTTCATATGCGTCATTGCTGAAGCAGCAACTTTAGTCCCAACTTCTGTACTCCCGGTAAAGGTGACCATATTAATATCAGGATGAGTGGTTAAACAATCACCTAAACGAGATCCTTTACCTGTTAACAGATTAAAGACACCTCTAGGATATCCAGCTGCATCAATGGCTTTTGCGACCCAATGAGCTGTTAATGGTGTTTGCGTAGATGGTTTTAATATAACTGAATTACCCATCAATAATGCTGGTAAAATCTTTTTTGTAATCTGTCCTAATGGATAGTTCCAAGGGGTGATACAAGCCACAACACCGACTGGATCTTTGACCATATCATAGCCTCTAAATGATTCAATAAATTCAAAACCATCCAGCAGTTCTAATAAATCTTCAAGTTCTCTAATATAGAAATCAAATTGAGTACTCTCTGTAAACGTAATCGCTGAGCCTAATTCTTCAACCATTGTTTTAACAATCTCATCACGATGTTCTTTTAAATAATCTAAGAATTTAGATGCTAACTGGATCTTTTCTAAAAATGGAACATTCTTCCACACTCGTTGAGAATTCTTGGCAGCTAAAACAGCTAACTCAACATCCTTCTTTGTCGCATCAGCAACTTGAGCTAATATTTCTTGATTAATCGGACTCACAACCGCAATTGTTCTGCCCTTTGCGCTATCTACATAGTCTCCATCGATATAGAGCTTTTCTTTATTCAACCAACTCACTCCCTTCAAAATCGTGTTCATCTTCAATTGCATCAACACGAGCTTGATGGCGTCCTCCCTCATACTCTACTGATAGGAACTCATCAACAATTGCCTTGGCAACTTCAACACCCACGATTCTTGCTCCAAAAGCAACAATATGTGCATCATTGTGTAAGCGCGTTAATTTAGCCGTTACTGGCTCAGAACAGACTGCTGCTCGCACTCCACGAACTTTATTAGCTGATAAACTAATTCCAACACCTGTTCCACAAATTAACACTCCATAATCAATTTCTTTATTTAAAATTGCGTGAGCAACTGCCTTTCCAGCTAAAGTATATGAACAAGACTCTGCTGTATCAGTTCCAAAGTTAACAACTTCAACTCCTTGATCAGTTAAATGGTCAATTAAAGCATTTTTTAATTCTACTCCCGCATGATCATTTCCAATTCCAACTTTCATAATTTTTCCTCCATTTTCTATAACATTTTAGGGCCATGTTTAATGATGATATCATCATATTTTTTGAGTAAGTCTTTACCCTGACTTGTAATTTTATAGCGTCTTGTGTCAAACGCTTTTTCTAATTCCTGTGGTTCTATTTGAGTGAGTGCACGATCAAGTATTTCTTGTTTCTTGCCACTAACTTTAAGCGCATTCGCTTTCAGAATTCTCTTAATAACATCTGAATTCAGTAGATGCAATGTGTCTTGAGCACCCATTTTTTCGATGTAACCTAGGTCAATAAGTAACTCTAAACTCTCATCTGAATTGACACCATAGCGATATTCAAAATAATCTGGAATATGGGTATCAGTTGTAAAATTACCAAATCCGACACGCCATAACATAACAATATCACCTGGTAAAACACCCTCATCTAAGCGAACCATTTTACTGCGTTCTACTTTTTTATAAGGGAATTTCTCTGGTTGTTCTTCCCACAACTTTAAATCTCTATCTGGTGAGATATAAGGTTGTTCTGGATAATCAGCATATACTGGATGTGTAATTTTTTTCATATTATTTTTTTAAAAACCAATCGAAACCTTTCTTAATTTCTTCATGCTCAGATTCCACTTGATAATCCGCATAAGGGATTAATATCTCTGAAGCATGATGTGTGGCGATGAATGTCTTGGCATGTTTTGCCATTTCAAAATCATTTGCTGAATCTCCCATTCCGATGTATTCTTTTAACCCTAAGTAATCAAGAGCCTTTGAAATACCAACAAATTTATCAATTGACTCTAACATGACATCAGCATAGGGGCCAACTACTTGAACATAGCGTAGACCATCAATTGTATCGATAAAGTCATAGTCATAACCATAGACCATTAATGTATAGAGTCCAATATTTGGGTCAAATTCTTCTTTCTCAGTAAATCCACCAATTTCATCGTGGACTTCTCGCATATAATCATTTGCCTCTGAAAAGAAATGCCAGCGTTCTCCCTGCCCCATCACAGCAATTCCTCTTTCGTGAGCTTTCGTGATAAATTCTTGAACCAAATCAGGTGCAATGAAGTCTTCATAAATCACTTCGTGTTTTTCATTTAAAACTCTTTGGCCATTATTAACCACAATGATATCCCACTCAACTAAGTCAAAGACACCAACATCTTGGGCAGCACTATATGCTCGGCCTGTCGCAATGCCTAAGAGATACCCCATGTCTTTAAGTTTCTGAAGAGTAGGTTGAGTTGTTTCATCAATTTTAAATGTTATGGGATTTAATAAAGTTCCATCAATATCAAAAAAGATTATTTCTTGAGCCATGAGCCATCACCATTCTTTTCTACTAACTTCTCTAACACAAGCACAACTCCGTCTTCATCATTTGATTTAGTTTCGTAATACCCTAAATCTTTTAGTCGTTCGTCCGCATTTTCCATAATGATTGGAAAACCTGCGACGGCTAACATATCTGCATCATTCATGGCATCCCCAAAGACAATGACTGATGATAAATCAACATTATGACTTTTGGCGATTGTTGTTAATGCGATTCCCTTTGAAATATCTTTATCAACAACATCCAACCATGTAGGGCCTGAATGTGTAATATTCACTTGATCGTGATATTTATTTAAATGCTCTGATCCATCAAAATTATCGTCTTCATGGTAGAACGATATTTTAACAATATCTTTGATGTCATCAAAATTATCCACAAAGAATCGTTGTGAATAGAATTCATTAAACACCGTTTCTATTTTTTGATCAATATTCTTTAGAAAATGAGCACCAGCTAATGAGTTGATAACATAGTGTACGTTCATCTTATCATAGGATGTTTGAATAATCTGCTGAGATAACTGATCATCAATTGTTACACCTAAAATACGTTCTCTATTTTCATAGACAATACTGCCATTATCAGAAATATAAATAAAATCATCTTCTAGTGGTGAAACAACTTCTCGCATTCGCGCATATTGTCGACCACTTGCTAATATAAATTTAATGCCTAGTTTTTCTAATTGTTCTTTTAATTCAAAAAATCTCAATGGAAGATTCTTCTGAGAATCTAGAAGCGTTCCATCCATATCAAGGACAATCCATTTAATCTTCATTGAATATCTTCCAAATATCTGAGACTGGCGCATTATGTTGAATGGCTTCAATTGTTTTAGCTAACATATATGCAATGGATAATTGTTTAATCTTAGTGCTTTTTTTCTTTACAGGTGATAGTTGAATGGAATTAGTAATGACTAATTCTTTAATTGGTGATTGATCAATACGCTGACACGCATCTTTAGATAAAATACCATGTGTGCAGGCACAATACACTTCCTTAGCCCCTCGATCATAAAGCATTTGAACACCACCTAAAAGTGAACCGCCTGTATCGACAATATCATCAACGATGATTGCTATTTTACCATCAACATCCCCAATTAAGTTGACTGATTCAGCAACATTTGGTTTAGTTCGGCGTTTGTCAATAATCGCAATGGTGCTGTTTGGTATAACATCGGATAATTTACGAGCTCTAGTTGCGCCTCCATGATCTGGTGAGACGATAACAACATCTTGATCAAAATGTTTTTGGCGATAATATTGTCCAAATAATGATGTTGCGGTTAAATCGTCGATTGGAATATCAAAGAATCCTTGAATTTGTGGAGCATGTAAATCTAGTGTTACAACTCGGTCAGCTCCAGCTGTTTGTAGTAAATCAGCCATTAATTTAGCTGTAATTGGTTGACGTGCTCTTGCCTTGCGATCTTGTCTTGCGTAGCCAAAGTATGGCATAACAACTGTTACTTCAGCGGCTGAAGCACGCTTAAATGCGTCTAAAGCTATCAGTACTTCCATATAGTTTTCACTAACTGGATAGCTTGTTGACTGAACAAGATAAACATTCTTACCTCGAACGGATTCATCTGGTTCTACCATAATTTCACCATCAGCGAAGTGATTAACTTGGATACGACCTCTACGTAGTTGTAAGTGTTCACAAATTTGTTCGGCTAATTCTTCGGAACTGTTAAGCGAAAATACGATAATGTTGTTGTTCATATTACTTTACTTACCCTCTTTCTTTACATACTTTAAACCTTTGCCCTCTTTAATCGTAACATTACTTCTTTCAATGACCATGTCTGAATCGTTTACATCTTGATGGATGGTTGAGCCAGCCGCGACAACACCATACTCCCCGACTGTAATTGGCGCAATCAGATTCACGTTTGATCCAATAAATGCTTTGTCTTTTATAATTGTTTTATGTTTGTTTTTCCCATCATAGTTAACGGTGACAACCCCACATCCAATATTGACATCCTCTCCAGCTTCAGTGTCCCCTAAATAACTTAGATGTGCCATTCGCGACTTTTTACCAATAGTTGTTTTCTTTAACTCATTGAAGTTACCAATTCGAACATAATCTGATACGACTGTGTTCATTCTTAAGTGAGCATATGGACCGACTGTCACATAATTACCTACTTCTGAATCCATGATTTTACTATTGTCGATGGTTGTATTTTCGCCAATGATACTATTTTCAATCCATGATCCTGGTAAGATGGTTGACCCTGTTTTAATAATTGATTGACCTTTAATATGAACATTAGGATAGATTGTTACATCTTGTTCCAGCTCAGCTTCGATTGATATATAGGTACGTTCAGGATTAATCATCGTGACACCTTCGTTCATCCAGTGCTCATTGATTGTCTTTTGTAACCATTTATTGGCAGAGGCTAATTGAATTCGATCATTGATACCCATTGTTTCATTGACATCACTAATCTTAATGGCTCTTATTGTATGATGATTGTCGGATAATACCTTCACTAAATCCGTATGATAATATTCTTGTTTTGAGTTATCATTTTCTACATCATTAATGTACTTAAATAATAGTTCATTATCAATGACCATCACCCCTGTGAATATTTCTTTGATATTCTTTTGTTCATCATTGGCATCTCTAAATTCAACGATTCCTTTAACTTCACCTGTATTATCACGTATCACGCGACCATAGTGAAGTGGGTTAGTCAACTGTGCTGTTAAAATGACTAAATCACTCTCTTGTGACGCTTCAAAGAGAGATTCCATTGTATCTTTTTGGACGAGTGGCGCATCACCTACCAATATAATTGTTTTCCCTTTTTTATCTTTCAGTGATGTGACTTTCTTTAGAGCATCAGCTGTCCCAATTGGATCTTCTTGGACTGAGTACTCGACCCTATCTTGTAAATAGTCTCTTATTTGTTCTTGTTGATAGCCAACGACGACATCTATTTCTTGAACTCCGATTGATTCGAGTTTCTCGACTAAATGTCCAATAATTGGTCTGTCACCAACCTTGTGCATTACCTTATTGATTGAAGATTTCATGCGGCTGCCTTTTCCAGCTGCTAAAATTACTGCATATTTCATAATGATTCCTCCGTATTTATTGTATCACTTATTGGTTATTATTTTTGTCTTTTTAACGAATGGATATTTTAAATAAAACTCTGTGACAGCACTTCTTGCGAGTGACTCAGACTGGGTAATTCCAAAAACAACTGAGCCTGCGCCTGTCATACACGCATTATCAAAACCGAAGGCTTTTAAGTCATCGATAATTTCTTGAACTTCGGGGCGTACTTTGATGGCTGCTGCTTGTAAATCATTGACTAGATTTTTCTCAATTTGGCTATAATTACCTCTTGTTAAGCCTTCTACTAATTGGTTAAATTCATCTTGATTTGCCTTGTCGATTGTTAGATTACTAAATAATGATCCGGTACTAATACCAAATTTTGGTTTGGCTATAAATAAATGAAAATCAGTATAAATATCTAGAAATTGTAACTGATCACCTATACCTGTCACTAAGGATGGTCTGCTAAATAAACAATATGGGACATCAGCACCAATCTTTACACCAATGTCAATGAGTTGTTGTTGACTTAAGTTTAAATTGTTCATTTCATTAATGATATTAATGGCTGTTGCGCCATCACTACTTCCGCCTGCCATACCGGCTTGAGTTGGAATGTTCTTAACGAGTTTTACATGATAATTTAATGGTGTTCCATATTCTTCGTGCATTAATTTAATGGCTTGATAGACGGTGTTTTTCTCATCTAATGGTAAATACCATTTATCAGTTACAACAGATAATGTATCATTCGGTATTATTTCGACAGTATCAAAAAGATCGACTGGGACAGTGACCATTTGTAAGTCATGATAGCCATCACTTCTTTTTCGTATAACATTTAATCCTAGATTAAGTTTTCCATAAGCTTTCTTTTTCATAAATCTCCTTAAACTGACTTGGTGTTAATTCTTGTGGGCGAATAGTTTGGGAATACCCCAACTCTTCTAAGATGGGGCTGACATTGCCCCACTCTTTTAAATTGTTGACAAGTGTCTTTCGTCTTTGAGTGAAACATTTCTTGACAAATTCAAAGAATCTTTCATAGTCGAATAATTTGTCTAACTCTTTTGTTTTGAGGGCGACGACGATTGAATCAATTTTTGGCATTGGATAGAAACATCTCTTATCAACATTCATGACGACTGAATAGTCAAATAACATAGAAATTATGACACTTAGTGCATTATATTGAGAACTTCCGACTTGTGCGACTAAGCGCTGACCTAATTCTTTTTGGACCATCATTGTTATTTGTTTAAAGTGAATGTCTGATTCAATTAGTTTGAATAAAATAGGTGTTGTAATATAGTATGGAACATTGGCACAAACAACGAGTTCCTGCTGGTCTTGTAATTGATTTAAATCATACTCTAAGAAATCTTGGTGAATGATTGTGCAGTTATCACAGTCTAGTTCATTGTTTAGAATTTCGACCATATCTGTATCAATTTCGATGCTGATGACTTCTTTGGATACTTTTGATAATTGCTGGGTCAGTGCACCTAAGCCTGGTCCTATTTCTAGGACTACTGTATTTGAGTCTGCGCCTGAGTCTCTGGCAATCTTTTTGACGACGGATGGGTCGATGATAAAGTTTTGGCCGAGTCTTTTCTTGGCGAATAGATCATATTTTTTCAACAGTTCTTGTGTGACTGAATAATTTGAGATAATCTTCATAAGAATAACTCCTGTGGTGTGATGCTCATCATATTGAGCACTTTATAGAATCGTTTGGAGTTCATAATGGGTAGGCCTAGTTTTTCAATGAGTTTGTTTCGTTTCTTATGGTTGAGGACTAGGTCCATGTCTACATAATCAGAAAAAGGGAAACTCTCGTTGGATGTTTCCATGATGACAACTTTTGATAAAGACTTTCGTATTTCATCACAACTGGCGTGTTCAACGCCGACTTTTTTTGTTGTGCGACTTACTTTTTTATCTATATACGCATGACCTACATGGCCTAATTCATTTTGTAGGATGGTTCGGATATATCGACCTGGGTAGTCATCGTCGGTAAAAATGATGACTCCCCTTGTTTTATTCAAAACTTTTAGTTGTTTGATGAGTTTTGTGCTGATATGTGTGCCATTCGTTTTTAGGCAATCACAGTTAACACATGACACAAGCTTATTGATGTCATTTTGTCCTTCGACGACAATGACTTGTTTAATCTTTTCCATGCTATTATTATACACCATTCATTATGTTATACTAACAACAAAGGTGGAGGTATCCTATGAAACGTGGAATTTCTAGTAAAATTATGATTGGTCTTATTACAGCGCTTTTAATCTTTTCAGTCTTCTTTGAGAATTCATTCAAAGTTCCTACACTGGCAACTCGAGATTTAATTCCGACTGTTCAAGAAGTCTCACCGGGTATGGTTATTCCTTTAAATGAGCATCGTGATTATAGAGTCTTTGGTCAGGTGAATCAAGATGGCACATATAATCTCTTTGAATTTACGCGTAATCCTTTTACCCAACATTTTGCTAAGGAAGATTTTGTTTTTGATATCGAAGTCCCGGTGTATCGAACTACAATAAAAACACTTTTCTATAGTATGGCGTATGATGTAACACTGTCTGGTGCTTCTCTAATTATGACCGTACATGCACAGCAAAGAGAGAATTCTCAAATTCTTTCCATTGTATTCTTAAGTATTTCGTTAGCTTTATTGATTTATATCTCTTATAACAAGAAAAAAAGAGTTAATTAATAACTCTTAAGAATCCTTCATTATGTTGTAACGCTTTATACAATAAGCCGCCTACGACACTCACCACAACAAACTCACCTAGAAAAACGGTTGCCATACTTATAAAAAATGGCAAGCCTAGGACCACATATAATTCTATGCCAACTAAAGCACCATTGACTACAGCTGGCACTAACAAGCTTAACCATAGCTTGTTTTTTAGGTGTATCATTAAATATATTGATATAGCTGAGGCTCCGGTACCTACTACCCAATCAACGACCCCTAATGGACTACCTAGATTTGATACAAATGTCCCGATTAATAAGCCTAACCAATATTTCTTATCAAACAAGACTAATATCAGCAAGACTTCAGATATTCTAAATTGTACTTGACCATATGAAAGATGTGGTGCGACAACGACTGTTAAAACCACATAGATAGCTGCGACAAATCCGTTTTTAGCAATATCACTCGTGTTCATATAGTCCTCCTATGGATTGTAATTATACCATTTTTAACCCTGCATATCATGTTATAATTATCATATATTTGGGAGGTTGACTATGGGCTTTTATATGTTTAGTGTGGTACCAGTAATTATATTGATTGGGTTTATAATAGTCTTTGGGGTACTGATTGTGGCTGGCATTAAGGGTTTTGGTGAATGGCGCGCTAATAACGCGGCTGAAGTCATTACAGAACCGGTTGTTATTAAGGACAAACGTTATACATCGAAAAGACATCATCATAACAATCACATGAATGTGCATCATACTTATTTTGTTACGTTTGAATTTGTTGATAAAGAGCGTTTAGAACTAAAGGTTAAAGAGTCACAATATGGCTTTTTGAGTGTGAATGATACAGGTCAATTGACGTACCAACGTAAGCGTTTTATTGACTTTGAGCGAGATCTATAGCAACTATAGAATGATTAGGATTTAGTAAAAAAAGTGATTCAGGTTTTTACTTCCAAATCACTAGATTTTATTTATCTATTTTTGAGAAACTTCTCTTGTTAATTGTGTATCCAATAAACAAAATCTGGATTAAATAATCTTATCCTCTTACACTTGGTTGCGTTTAGGTTATTTGATTCTTGGTTTTCTAAAGTCTAAATAGACTCCAAATAATACGATTGCGGCATAGGTAACTAGCCATATCTGCCAGTGATTGTTCAGTGTTCCGCCTCCTTGGTCGACTGATTCAGTATTAAATACTAATCCTAGTACGAAACTAAGGATATACCCATAAGATGCGAACATAATCGTATTTTTTTTATCTACGAGAGCTGCTATGACTAATACGACGACTGCTAAGATGGCCATAAAATTGGTCCATTGAATCATTCCGTGTTGTTCAAATAAGGCATATCTTACGACAAAATATGACATGATGAGCATCAAAGCGCTGGTGATAATTGAAGACCTATTCTTCTTCATTAGCTTAACCCCTTAATGTTTCCATCATTGTCAATATCCATATGATTAGCGGCTGGTACTTTTGGTAAGCCTGGCATAGTTAAGACTTTTCCTGTTAGACAGACAATAAAGCCTGCACCTAATGATGGTCGTAGTTCTCTTATGGTGATATCAAAATCTGTTGGACGATTACGTTTCTTTGGATCATCCGATAGTGAGTTTTGTGTTTTTGCCATACATACATATAAATCTTCCCATCCATTTTCAATGATTTGATTTAATTGTTGTTGGGCATTGTCAGTGAGAATGACACCATTGGCTCCATACATCTTTTGAGCAATTGTTGTGACTTTATCGATAAACTTATCTTCTTTAGCATAGAAAGGTTTATAGTTAGAATCTTTGTTGACAGCGTCTAAGACTAGTTCTGCTAGTTGTATGCCACCTTTTGAGCCATCACTAAAGACGGTTGATAAAGCCATTGGGTGATTGTTTGTGACACACCATTCTTGTAGTGCTTTGACTTCTTCGTCAGTATCTGTTGGGAAGCGGTTAATTGCGACAACATATGGTAGATCAAATTTTTGGATTGATTCAATATGCTTGGCTAGATTGTCTGTGCCTGATAATAGGGCATTGACGTTTTCTTCTTTTAATTGGTCTAGTTCGATTCCGCCATGCATCTTTAGAGCTCGAATGGTTGCGACGATTACAACCGCATTTGGTTTTAGTGAGCCAATTTGACATTTAATGTCTAAGAATTTTTCAGCGCCTAAGTCTGCGCCAAAACCTGCTTCTGTGACAACATAATCGCCTAGTTTGAGTGCCATCTTAGTGGCCATGAGGGAATTACATCCATGTGCGATATTCGCAAATGGTCCGCCATGGACTAGGGCTGGTGTATGTTCTAGGGTTTGGACTAGGTTTGGTTTGATGGCATCTTTTAGTAACATTGTGACGGCACCTTGAATGCCTAGATCTCTGACATGAATTGATTTGCCACTGGTACTATAGCCTAACAAAATCGAGCCTATTTTTTCTTTTAAATCGTCTAAGTCTTTGCTTAAACATAGGATGGCCATGATTTCACTGGCGACTGCGATGTTAAATCCATCAGCTCTTTCGATACCATTACTTTTAGCGCCTTGTCCTACTAGAATGCTTCTTAAGCTTCGGTCATTCATATCTAGGGCGCGTTTAAACGTGATTTGTTCTTTGTCTAATTCTAGTTCATTGCCTTGATATAAATGATTGTCTAAACAGGCTGCGATCAGATTATTGGCGGATGTGATTGCGTGCATATCACCTGTAAAGTGTAGATTGATATCTTCCATTGGGACAACTTGCGCATATCCACCACCTGCTGCTCCACCTTTAACTCCAAAGACTGGACCCATGCTTGGTTCTCTTAGGGCAATGACTACTTTTTTATCTAGAGCGTTGAGTGCATCTCCTAAGCCGACGGTAGTTGTTGTTTTACCTTCACCGGCGGGTGTTGGAGTGATGGCTGTGACTAGAATGAGTTTACCGTCTTGTTGATCTTTTAGTTTCTTGTTTAACTCTAGTGAGAGTTTCGCTTTATCGTGTCCGAAAGGTTGTAAATCACTTTCGCCGATGCTTAATTTTGAAGCGATTGAAACAATTGGTTCTGTCTGGTTCTCTTGGGCAATTTGAATGTCAGTTTTCATGGTTCATCTCCTTATTATATTTAATTGTTTTAAAGATACGTTGATAGTTTTGGATGACTGCTTCAGTGAGTGCTTCAACTGAGATGCCTCTTAATTTGGCTATTTCAGTGGCAACATATTTGACATAGGATGATTCGTTTCGTTTCCCACGATAAGGTGTTGGTGTTAAATATGGACTGTCTGTTTCGGTGAGTAAGTAGTCGAGTGGGATGTCTATTGCGACTTCTTTTGGGGTTTTGGCATTTTTAAAAGTGACTGGTCCGCCTAATGAAATCATACAGCCTATCTTAATAAATTCACGGGCCATTTCGACTGAGCCTGAGAATGCGTGCATGACACATCCATATTGTGGACGATGTTCTTTTAAGATATCGTATGTATCTTGGATGGCTTCACGACAGTGAATCATAACTGGTTTTTGGACTTCATTGGCGAGTTCAATTTGTTTTATGAACATTTCTTTTTGGCGTTCTTTTTCTTCTGGATGCCAGTGATAGTCTAGTCCTATTTCTCCAATACAAATTATCCTTGGGTCTTTGAACATGTCAAAAATAATATCGATATCTTCCTGAGTGTAATAGGCAATGTCTTGCGGGTGCAGACCGACTGTGACATCGAATAAATTTGGATGTTGTTCTTGCATTGATAATGAGACGTTTAAACTTGGTATGTCAACGCCTATAAGATTAACTTTAATTATATTATTTTCATATAAACGGTTTATTACTTCTTCAAAATCTTGATCGTATGCTTCATCGGATAGATGAGCGTGACTGTCGATAAACTTTAACTTCGCCATACTTTGGACCTCGCTAATAAATCGTGGATGGATATTGTTTGATCATCATTAATTATCATGACTAAGAGATTTAAGACTCCTAAGAAAAATGTTCCTATGCTGAGACATTTAACTAAAACTCTTATAAAAATATTTAATCGTGTTTCTTCTTTAAATTCTATGACTAATCCCATTTTTCGTCGTCCTAAGGTTGGAACATGGGTTAGTAGACAAAAATATTCATAAATCCCATAAATAACTAAACTGATTAATGAGACTGGGATTAAGCGTGAGAGTATACCAAAGAATGGAATAAAGGAAATTATTGTTCTAATGATGCCTAATGGAATGGTTATGACTAAACTGAACAGCCATATAATTCCTAAATCTATTACTAGTGCTTTAAGCCTTCTACTTAACATATTATTTACCTAAACAAAATCTTGAGAAGATTTCCCCTATAACATTGACTTCATCGACTGGCATTAAGATGCTTGCTAGTTGTTTGTAGCAGGCTGTTAAATCGATATTGACTAAGTCGAGTTCTAAGCCCATTTCACAGCCTTCAATAACACGTTCAATTGAGTCGTGGGCTTGTCTCATGAGTGAGATTTGTCTTTCATTACTTAAGAGTGGTGTATTAATTAAATTGACTGTTTCTTTATATCGGTCATTAATTTCAGTGATTAATGGTTCAATCTGATTGTTTTGAGCACTTATGACTATGCCATCATCGTATAGTTCTCCTAAATCAGATTTATTGTAGACGACGATTCGGTTTAAATCTTTTGTATCTTCTAATAGTTTTTTATCGTCTTCACTTAAAATTTCACTACCATCTATAACGACAATGGCTAGTTCAGCTTGATGGAGTGCTTGTTTTGTTTTGTCTATTCCTATTTGTTCGACGACTTCGTCTGTTTCTCTTAAACCGGCAGTATCAATTAAATGGAGTGTGACATTTTCTAGGCGAATCCAGCCTTCTACTAAGTCTCTTGTTGTTCCTGCTATGTCTGTGACAATGGCTTTATCTTCTTCTAGGAGTGCGTTGAGCAGGCTTGATTTACCGACATTTGGTTTTCCTACGATGACTGTTTTTAGGCCTTCTTTGACTATTTTTCCGGTTTGAGCTTGGCGTAGAATCTGCTGGACTTGTTGTTTAAAGTCATAGGCTCTTGGTAATAGTTCTTCGTGGGTTAATTCTTCTACATCGGTGTATTCTGGATAATCGATATTTGTTTCAATGTGTGCGATCATATCCATAATATGGACCATGAGAGGCTCTATTAAGCGTTTGACACTACCCATAATTCCTTGTCCTGCTAATTGTGTTGCTTGTGTTGAAGGGGCTTGGATCATGTCGAGTGTGGCTTCTGCTTGAGACAGGTCGATTCGTCCGTTTAGAAAGGCTCGTTGTGTAAACTCACCTTTTTCGGCTAACCTAGCGCCGAGTGATAAACAGAGTGTTAATATTTGTCGAGTTACGACGACTCCACCATGACAGTTGATTTCGATGATGTCTTCGGTGGTGAAGGTTTTGGGCGCTTTAAAAACTGAGACTAAAACTTCATCGACAAAGTTTCCAGAATAAGGATCTGTTATTTGTCCATAATGAATTGTAAAAGAATCAGCTTCACTTAGATCTTTGTTGAATAATTTATTTATAATCTCTATTGAGTCTGGACCTGACATTCTTACAATGGAAATGGCTGCTTCGGCTAGACTGGTTGAGATTGCGACGATTGTATCTTGTAACATAGTATTATTATAGCTAAAATTCACTTAACAAAAAAGAGCTAAGTCAATTTAGCTCTTTAGAAACCTAGTTTATAGATTTTCTTGTACTTCTTCTACTTTTTCTTGAACTTCTTCTTTTACGTCTTCAACTTTGTCTTGCGCGTCTTCGACTTTTTCTTGTGCGTCTTCTTTAACGTCTTCAACTTTGTCTTCTACGTCTTCTTTTACGTCTTCGACTTTGTCTTTAACATCTTCGACGACATCTTCTGCTTTTTCTTTGCCATCATTTAGCTTTTCGCGTGCTTTGCCGACAACGTCTAAAGTTTTGTCGCGAACTTTATCAACGACGTCTTCTGTGACATCTTTTGTTTTTTCCCAGACATCTCCGGATACGTCTTTAGTTCTTTCTACGACATCTTCTGTGACATCTTTTGTTTTTTCCCAAACATCTTCTGACACATCTTTTGTTTTTTCGATTGTATCTTCGGCTACTTCTTTGGTTTTATTCATAAAACCACTTAATTTTTCTTTTAATCCCATAAATTCCTCCTGTTTTCGTACCTAAATTATATCTTTGTAACGCTTACATTTCAAGAAATGTCATTCTTTGTTGATTTCAAATATACCTGCACAGAATGATTTTTTTATAAATAATGAATTAGGAATAATCTCTTTTAACTCTTGACTAATAAAATAATATTCATCATTGTCCCATAGTTCTGAATATTTCGTTTTGCAGTCTTCTTCTAAGTCTCGTGTTTCAAATGAAATGTCTCCTATCAGAATCTTTCCACCTTCATTTAATAATTCTAATAACATATTAATAAATTGAACCTTCTTTTCATCGTTTAAATGATGGAGTGTATAGGTTGAAATGATGACATCATACTTTTTATTTAAGACGTTTTCTGGTAATCCTTTTTCAATATCATACTGATGCAGAATACTATTAGGTACTTTCTGTTTTGTTATTGTTAACATCTCACTTGATGCGTCTACGCCTGTTATTTCGCAATTAAGTTCAGATAATTTGTGTGCGAGTGTCCCACTTCCGATGCCTATGTCTAAGATAGTAGTGGCTTTCATATTGCTTACTCTTAAAACGATTTCATTTAGTACGTCATCGTATCCAGCAAATGGATACTCATTGTTGTCTTGTGTCTTTTTGACATCTTCTTCATAGGTCTTAGCCCATTGATCAAATAGTTTATTGTTCATAGTTACTATCATACCAAAATAAAAGAACAAATTTCTTTAACTTAGAAATTTGTTCTTAACTTGTTTAAATCTAATTAATTAGATGCAACGTACACTATTGAATCCGTGGTGTACTGCTGTAAGGATCTTATCAGGATTTTCTGCGTCTCCGACTAATTGACAGTCAACTTTTTGACTGATTGCGTCATATAGTGATGTTCTTGATTTGTATCCTGCTGCGATTGCGATTGTATCAGCTTCGATTGATGCTTGTTTTCCATCAACTTCGTAAACAACTTTGTTGTCTTTGAATGATACAACTTTAGCGTTTGTAACTGATTTAACTTCACACTCTTCCATTAATGCTTTAAGTGCTTGGTCATTGTTTCTACTATGATCACAGTTCATTAGAATTTCTGGTAACATTTCAACGATTGTTACATTATCAGCTTTTTCAGCAACGTGACATGCAGTTTCACAACCGACTAGTCCGCCACCTAATACGACAACATTCTTACCATACGTTTCTTTGTTTGTTAATAGATCGTTTGCGCCTACGACATAATCTTCGTCAATGCCTTCGATTGTTGGCATAACTGCGCTGGCTCCAGTGGCTACGATTACTTTATCATAGTTTCCTGCTAATACACTTTCTGGTGTTGCTTCTTTCATGAGAGAAATGTTTACATTAGAGCGGTGTACTTTATTTACTAAGTAGTCTACGTATTCTTTAACATCTTTCTTAAAGCGTGGCCCACCAGCTGCTAATAATAGTCCGCCTAATTCATTTTGTTTTTCCCAAAGGTCTACTTGGATGCCTCTGTCTGCTGCTGTTAATGCTGCGACAAGTCCACCTGGTCCACCACCGACAACTAGAACGCGAGTATCAGGATTACCTGGAGTAACTGGATAGTAATCTTCAGCAAATGCGTGAGGGTTTACTGCACAGTGTAAAATCTTACCTGTGAATCCAGCATATAGACATTCGTTACAACCGATACATGGTCTAATGTCATATGTTTCTTGTCTTCTTACTTTATTAACCCAGTGTGGTTCACAAATTGCCATATGTCCTAAACCGATCATATCTGCTTTACCTGCTTGTAATGCAGCTTCTGCGTCTGCTGGATTGTTCATCTTACCTTGTGATAAGACTGGAACACTTACATGTTTTCTAATTTCAGCTGCTACGTCAATTTGAGTTTGTGGTTCTTGGTAAACTGTATTGATTGCTTTATACCAAGCTTCATAACATCCTGTATCGATGTGTAGTGCGTCTACACCTGCTTCTTCTAGGATTTTTGACATTGCGATGCCTTCTTCGATTTCACGTCCACCTGGTACACCATGTACTGGAGTGTATTTGAATAGAATTGGATAATCTGGTCCGACTGCTTCACGAATTGCTTGAATACATTCGACAGAGAAGCGCATTCTATTTTCTAAGCTTCCACCATATTTGTCAGTTCTCTTATTCCAAAGTTCTGATTGGAATTGGTCCATTAGGTATCCACCATAACCGTGTAGTTCAACACAGTCTACTTCAGCTGCTTTAGCTTTTGCTGCACCTTCAGCCATTTTTCCTACAACATATTTAATATCATCGTGTGATAGTTCTTTACATTTTAAATCTGGGAACCAGAATGAATCAACTTCACTCGCTGCATATGGTTGAATATCAGGTGTTGTAAATTGCATACGCCCTAAACCTGGTGTTAATTGAACACATAGTTTTGTTCCAAAATTATGAACTCGACGAGCCAAGAAGTTTAATTGTTCAAAAGACTTAGCTGTGTCAAGAATGTTACAAGCTTTTGCTTCATATTTAGTTGTAACTTGGTTAGCACCAGTGATAATTAAACCAAATCCACCCTTTGCGCGTTCCTCATAATAACGAATCGAACGATCAGAGAATGAACCATCAACATCTGATGATGTTCCCATTGGAGCCATGTACATTCTGTTGTGTAACTTCATGCTTCCAATCTTTGTTTGTTCTAAAATTTTCATTAAATAATTCCTCCTTTGTTTGTAAGTTGTACCGAAGTGTTAGAATCACTTGTCAGCTTTATAACAATAAC
>DUUI01000049.1 GCA_012841625.1 Erysipelothrix sp.
ATTGAAGTGCATCCTGTTTGAATTGTTGGTCATAGTGCTTAGCCATGATTTGTTCCTCCTAGTTACTATTCTAACCTATTGGGAGAACTCTAAGTTTATTCTGTCCACTTTTTATACTAGCACCACATTTTAAATAAATGCTTCTACAAACTTTATGAAGTATTTCTCTACAACTATTTAGTATTTCTCATAAAGGTTGTACTTTGTCTATTCTTACTGGAGGCTAAATACTGTTTTGTTAAATTTCTTCTAGCAAATGCAAAATAATCCTTGATTCTTTTTCTCTATTAAAAAAACATTGTTCCAACAATCTAGAAAAATATTGGAAAATTATACTCAAGGTCACGTAAATTCATTTGAGTACCCAGTGTAAGTATTAATCACATCAATACACTTAAATAATGAGAAAATTCAATTTGTATAAGAAAAAGAGTGCTCATGTCACTGTAGGAAGAACCATTACAGGTACAAGTCTTCCAACTTGATTTAAGAAAACACAAATAGCTAAGTTTATTAAAAAGTTGTTAAGTTACCTCATTGTGGTGACTTAACAACTTTTTTATTTATGAAACTTATAAGTAGGCACTATCTCAGCAATAGCCCTCTTTAACTCCAAGAAGTTTATATTCTTTTCATGTGCAATAGCATTCAGCTTAGTCAATTGTTCACTAAACTCAGTCTCATCTAATTCAATAGGCTTACCAATCTTAATAAGATGGTTAGGTGTTTCTTTCATGCCCTCTTCATCCATGAGTAACTCTTCAAATAGTTTCTCCCCAGGACGAAGGCCAGTTACTTCTATCTTCATATCAACATTTGGTTCAAATCCTGATAAACGAATTAAGTTCTCTGCTAGTTCATAAATACGAACTGGTTCACCCATATCTAATACAAATATCTCTCCACCATCCGCATAATAACCAGCTTGTAGAACTAAAGATACTGCTTCTGGTATTGTCATAAAATATCGTGTGATATCTTTATGGGTAACAGTAACAGGTCCACCACTTTGGATTTGTTTCTTAAATAACGGGATGACTGATCCATTAGATCCTAAGACATTACCAAATCTTACTGCTACAAAGTCAGTCTCAGATTCTTTATCTAATATCTGTATAATCATCTCACACATTCTTTTTGAAGCACCCATAACATTTGTTGGGTTTACAGCTTTGTCTGTTGAGATTAAAATAAACTTTTCTACATTATTCTTTATTGATGCACGACCTACATTGAGTGTTCCAAATACATTGTTTTTAATAGCTTCTTCAGGACTTCTTTCCATGAGTGGCACATGTTTATGAGCAGCTGCATGGAAGACTATATCTGGCTTTATTTCCTCAAAAATATAATTAATTCTCTCTTCATCTCTAACAGAAGCAATAATAACATCTAAGCTTAAGTTTCTAAACCTATTACTTAATTCAATTTGTATATCATACGCATTGTTTTCATATATATCTAAGATCACTAATTTTCGTGGATTAAATGCAGCAATCTGTCTACATAACTCACTACCTATTGAGCCACCACCACCAGTTACTAAAATAGTCTTATTATTTATATAATGTGCTATTTCTTTAGAGTTCATTTGTACTTCAGTTCGACCTAATAAATCTGATATCTCAACATCACGAATACTATTCATATCAAGACCTTGCTCGACCATTTCATATACGCCCGGCACTGTTTTAATATTTACTTTCAAACCCGCAACTTTATTTATAATCTCCCTTTTTTCAGAAGCAGATATACTAGGAATAGCAAATATAACTTCGTCTATTCCTCTAGAAACTACAAGTTTACTCATATCATCTCGAGTTCCCATGACATAGTATCCCCGAATCTGACTTCCAATTTTTTCTGGATCATCATCTACAAGTCCCAAAACTTCCATATTTAAATCAGGTCGTCGTTCTATTTCTTTAACAACTAAACTTGCTGCTTCTCCAGCACCAATAATTAATACTCTTTTCTTATCTTGTGTTCTGGTAAATCCTCTACCAGTTTTTAAACGGTTTTCAATTCGAAAATAGAACCGTGCACCTAGTACCATCAAAAATAACAACAATTCAAAAATTACTAAAGTTGTATAGTTTATATTTCTACTTAAAACGGCATAAATTAGAGAAACAAATGATGCTATAACAAAAGCTACAACAACATAAAAATAATCGATAAAGCCAGCATTCTGCCATATACGATTATATAAATCAAATATAATAAAAAACGATATATGTATTAACAATAAAACCCATATCTCTGCTTCTGCAAAACTAAATACTCTCTGAAAGTCATTTACTCCAAATTTGAGTAGGTTCGCACCAGCAAACGATATGAATATAAATAGAATATCTAGGACTAATAACGTCTTTCGTCTTATACGCAAAATAGTACCTCCGAGTTTACAATATTATACAATATTATGAGTTTAAAGTACAAATGCAATATTGCAATGGTTAGCCTAAAGTTATTGAGGGGATTCTTACAAATAAAGACCTTTGAAACAATTTAAACAACAAAAATATCTGTTGCACAAACAAATTGAATCAACATTTCAGAAAATACTAGTTCTCTGACAAGTGTAATCAGTTATATCAATTCATTTTCTTTAGCGAATGAAATCTAGTAAGAATCAGTCTTACTAGATGTTATTACTAAGTTATCAGCTATATCTGGACAAGTTTATCCTGGTGCAAGTAGATGTAACCCTTGAAATTAACTGATTCATTGTGTGGTGACAACCTTGTTTGATACCAGTCCAATGTGTGAATCTCAAAGAATTTCATTAATAACTTCAAACTTTCATATATTTTATTGTTCTTCCTCATTTTTAGGATATGCATGAACTGTTAATACTGTGCTTAATATGGTTAGTGAAATTAATGCAATCACCAAACTAAGCGGTTGCCAGACTAATAAAGATGTCCAAGTATGACCGATAAACCGTGGAAGGTATAAAGAGCCACCAATTAGGATTAAAGTGACAATTAGTAAAAAATAGAAATGTTTTTTAAATACTTTTGAAAATCGCTTATGAAAGATAATTAATAGTATTGAAAGGATAGTCACAGCAGTAAACAACCAGTCTGATAGTTGTAACAAGCTACGCTCATATGATGGTTTAGGATTTCCATCCAGAATATCCTTAATACCCAATGCTAGATTCATATTATTGACATGAGCACTATTACTCAAAACGGTAATACCAATCTTTTCCTTCGGATACAAAACAACTTGGGATGAGAACGTAGGATTAACACCGGAATGTTCAATCATTGAATTGTCCTCACTAATAGACCAACCATCACCATAGTAAAAACCATCAACAGGATCAACCGTTCTATCAGCAATATGTGGTGTATCGATTTGAATCCTCATCCACTTAACCATATCTTTAACATTTGAAATAACATAGCCTGCTGGTTTATTTCCATCATAAGTTGGTGCATCATATGGACTCATAATTAAAAATGAAGATTTATAACCTTGGGCTAATTTATCATTATTTAAAGTTGTATGAGTCAGACCCAATGGCTTAAACACTTCGTTTTCCATATATGACTCAAAACTTTGACCTGATACAACTTCAATCACTCGTCCCAAAACATCATAATTAAGCGTTCCATATTGAAATCTTTCACCCACCAAAAAAGCAAGATCAATAGAGTTTAAATTATCTACTGTTTTCTTTAATGTGTCTTGTTCTTTAATCAAATACATGTGATCTTCATTTGTTATCCCACTCGTATGATATAA
>DUUI01000050.1 GCA_012841625.1 Erysipelothrix sp.
ATTTTTATAATCTTATTAATACGGCAGGAAGTCAAATTGGGTATGAGTACCTTTATTCTGTATTGCGACATATTAAACTCAATGAAGAAAGTTTAAGTGAGCGAAAGAAGTTAGTTGATTACTTCAAAGCGGATAAAGAGAAGCATGCGATGACTTTATATGAACTGTCTAAGATTAAGGGTTTACCTTATTATTTATCTTTTTATGAACAAATATTTCATCTTAAGAAAGAAAAGAAATCATATTCACATCATGTTCAATTTCTTGTCTTAATCATAACGATTATTGTTTCACTGATTAATCCAAATATTGGTGTTCCTTTATTTGGTTTTAGCTTAATGTTCAATGTGATACGATATTTAGTCTTAGAATTGAGTAAACAATCAAATCTTAATTCTTTTATGGGTTTAGTTTCGGCTAGTGATGCGATCAATAGAATTGTTAAAATAAATCCTGATATTTTAGATAATTCAGTTGCGAAAAGGGTCAATGTATTTAGAAGAGGCTCCTTTGTTAAAGATGGTTCCAGTACTAATGAATTTGAATTTTTAGCGAAAATTATTTTCTATGTGACACATTTAGATTTTATCTATTACTATAGAATGCTGTCTCATCTTCAGAATAATTTTCAAGATGCTTTAGATTTATTTGAACAAATTGGTGAGATTGAGACAGCACTAGTCATTGCTAATTTACATGCGAGTGATATAAATCCTTCCCATCCAATCTTTACTAATACTGAACCATTATCTATAAAACAGATGAGGCATCCATTAGTTAAAGATATTGTGGCAAATGATGTACATATTGATGAGTCACTTTTAGTTACTGGTAGTAATGCATCTGGTAAATCAACGTTTATTAAGGGAATTGCGATGAATATCGTGAGTAGTCAAGCTTTATTAACTAGTTTTTCAGATGGATATCAGGGACCTTTCTATAAGGTTTTGTCATCGATGGCTTTAAAGGATAGTATTGAAAGTTCTGAGTCGTATTTTATGGTTGAAATTAGGTCGCTAAATCGTATTGTAAATGAATCTCAAGATGATGTTAGAGTGATTGGATTTATTGATGAGATTTTACGTGGTACTAATACAATTGAGCGAATTGCAGCTAGTAGTGCTGTGTTACAACAGTTTATTGAGAAGAATAAACGATTTGTTGCGGCGACACATGATATTGAGTTAACGAAGATCTTAGAGAATGAAGTTAGAAATGTTCATTTCACAGAAACCTTAAAAGGGGATGACATTAGTTTTGATTATGAGGTTAAAGATGGTCCAAGCCAGTCTCGTAATGCGATTAAGCTACTTGAGATAAATGGTTATTCTTCGCAGATTATTGATAAAGCCAATGAAATGGTTCAACACTTTGAAAAAGAGGGTCAATGGCTATAAAAAAAACAGAGCATCTCGCTCTGTTTTATTTTTAAGCCTATTATCTTGAGTAGAACTCAACAACTAAAGCTTCGTTTACTTCTTGGTTTAATTCCGTACGTTCTGGAAGACGAACAAATTTACCTTTTTTAGTTTCTTTGTCAAATTCAACAAAATCAGCCATTGATAAGTTTGCATCTAGAGCATCGTTGATGCTAGCCATCTTACGTGAAGATTCTTTAACTTCAATTGTTTGACCTGGTTTAACTTGGAATGAAGGAATATCTACTTTCTTTCCATCCACAAGAATGTGACCATGGTTTACTAATTGACGTGCCGCATTACGAGTGCGTCCTAAGTTCATACGATAAACAACATTGTCTAAACGTGATTCAAGCATATGGAGTAAATTTAAACCTGTAACGCCTTCTTTCTTAACAGCTTTTAAATAAGTGTTGAAGAATTGACGCTCAGATACACCATACATTAAACGAATACGTTGTTTTTCACGTAACTGTGTCGCATAGTCTGATAACTTTGGACGACGTGCTTGACCATGTTGTCCTGGTGGGTAATTACGACGTTTTAGTTCTTCACCTGTTTCAAGTATTGAGAAACTTAAACGACGGGACTTTTTCCATACTGGACCTGTATAACGTGCCATCTTTTTCTCCTTTCTGTTTTAGTGTCTAAAACAGAAAGAAACAAATCAATAGTGGGGGTGTTAGTCTTAAATATTTCGCCTTGCAGCAAGGTTACTTTATTCCTTACTGTGACTAACGCCTGACCAATATCTTTGTGTGCTGCTGTTTTAAACGCTGATAAATGATAACATAGGGGCCCTCTTAAGTCAAATATAACTTACTAATTGAGAGTTTTAAGCTATTTATTAAGGTTAAAATAGAACTAATTTTTCGATCCAGAAGATTTGATTGTATAAACATTTTTTAAAACTATTTGATATTCCTTTACTCATCCCCTGAATTCTTTATAGATTGGGTTGTTTTGAACATAATCTGGAGTTCCATCACCATCTAAGTCAGCTTGATTGCGAGTATAACCTGCTGCTGCACCAAACATCTCTTTACCTGTGATGTTTTTTTTCATCACGGACTGTTTCAATGAGTCGACTTAAATATCGTTTAATATCCGTTGGCTTCTTAATGTTAATAAGTTCTAGCATTGCTGTCGTTTGATCTGATGCATGTAAAAGAACAGTGCCAACATTAATCAGCTTTTGTAGAAAGCTTTGTTTCATCTCGATGTCCATAATCCTGTATAATAAGACTTCATTGGTTTCTGTATTTAAGAAGCCAACCTTACGAACCAATCGTTCATTAGTTAGGGAGTACTTAGTGAAGGATAGGGGCAATCCTAAATAACGTTTTCAATCGCTCCAGAGTAATTTTTCATGGTTGGTATTCTTCAAATGTTTTTAGGTCATAGAGGGATTCTCCTTTGTGGTACACTTTCTCTAAGCTAAAATGATTGACAAAGATTGATGTACCATGTATTATACACATAGTACATAGAAAGGAACGATAACTATGTTGCAACTAAAAAATATTACTAAAGTTTATAAAACAGGTGAACTTACTCAAAAAGCTCTAGATAATGTAAGTTTGAGTTTTAGAAAAAATGAGTTTGTTGCGATTCTTGGAGTTTCAGGCTCTGGAAAAACAACAATGCTTAATATCATTGGAGGATTAGATCGATATACATCGGGTGATTTAATTATTGATGGCACGTCAACGAAAGACTATAAAGATAGAGATTGGGATACCTATCGAAATCATAGAATTGGTTTTGTTTTCCAATCATATAACTTAATTATCCACCAGTCTGTATTGTCTAATGTTGAATTAGCTTTGACAATTTCAGGTGTTTCACGCTCAGAAAGAAAAAAACGGGCTTTAGAGGCTCTTGAATCAGTTGGATTAAAAGAACATACTCATAAGCGTCCTAACCAATTATCTGGTGGCCAGATGCAAAGAGTAGCAATTGCGAGAGCATTAGTTAATAATCCGGATATTTTATTAGCAGACGAACCGACAGGTGCTTTAGATTCAGAAACAAGTGTTCAAGTAATGAACTTGCTTAAAGAAGTAGCTAAAGATCGCTTAGTCATTATGGTAACGCATAATCCTGAATGGGCAGAAAAGTATGCGTCTAGAACCATTACCTTAAAAGATGGACAAATTACATCTGATAGTGAACCGTATGAATCTGATCGTAAAATTGAAAGATCTATTTCAAAACTTAAACATACGAGTATGTCATTGTTGACGTCACTTTCTTTATCGTTTAATAATCTATGGACGAAAAAGTTCAGAACTCTTCTAACTGCCTTTGCTGGGTCCATAGGAATTATTGGAATTGCTTTAATTATATCGCTCTCATCCGGTGCTAATCAGTACATTCTAGATATTCAAAAAGATACGATGGCAAGCTACCCAATTATGATAGAAGCTCAGAGCATTGATGTGAGTTCATTCATTGAAATTGGTGATGTTGATGGGGCAAATCGAGAAATAGATCATGAGCTTGATGGAGTCTACACCAATAATAGTAATATTGAACGATTCTCTCAAGTAACTAGTAGTATTTCAGAAAATAATCTAACGAAGTTTAAAGAACAATTAGATGATGAATCAAATGAAATCCATGATTATCTAGGTGAAAATGGTGTTGTATACTCTTATGATGTACAGTATAAAACATACACATATGATACAGAGGATGTTTTAATTGATACTGATGCTATTGAAATCAAAGAGGAAGAACAACAGTCAACAGGTTTTGGTGTTAATATTTCGTTTGATACTAGTTTATTTCAACCATTGGTAAGTGGGCAATCAGAGGATGAACCTATTTCTCAAATGATTTTAGATAATTATCATTTAGTTGATGGAAAATGGCCAAGTCAATTCAATGAGCTGATTCTTGTCATGGATAAAAACTATGAAGTAGATGTAAGCGAGTTGTATCACTTAGGCTTACTACCATCTGAAGAATATTTTGATCTTGAAGAAAAGCTAGATAATAATGAAGACTTAAATCTAGTAACTAAAAAAATAGACAATAGCTCAATCATTGGTAAAACATATTATTTCTTACCAGCTGTTGACCAGTATGAATTAGACGAGGAGAATCATGCTGTTAAAATCCCAGCCAATCCAGAAGATATAGAAAAAGTATTAGATAAAGCTATTGAAACAGAAATTGTTGGAATTATTGCTCTCAATGAAGATCGTGATGATGAATTATTCTTAGGTACGGTTGGGTATCTGGAAGATCTTAATAATGAAATTATGACCTATACGCATACTCATGAAATTGTTTTACAACAACAAAATGATCAGGAACATAGTGTTTTCTCAGGACTAAGATTTGCTCCTGGGTCTGATGAAGAGAGAATAGACGATGCGATTCAATATATTTCTAGTTTGAATACAAGTGATAAAGCAGCATTATTTATGATGATTGCTTCAACGATGCAAGGTCAAGATATGACGATGATTCAAGAAATGGACGAAGTAATGTTGGCTGCAACTTTTGATCAATACTTATTAGAACCAGAAGATGATGTTATGCTAGGCATTTATGATCGATTTATTTCACCTGGAACCTATGAAGAAGCTTTAAAGACATTAGGTGTCGTAAGTTTTGATACACCAACATCAATTTCACTCTATACTGATTCATTTGAAGACAAGGATAAAGTTGCAGAGTGGATTACACGGTACAACGAAATGGCTAGTGAAAAAGACCAAATTGTTTACACTGATTTTGTAGGATTATTAATGTCATCAATTAGTACAATTATTAATGTTATTTCATCTGTATTAATTGCCTTTGTTGCCGTAAGTTTAATCGTTTCATCAATTATGATTGGAATCATCACTTATATCTCAGTCTTAGAAAGAATCAAAGAAATTGGTATCTTACGAGCTCTAGGAGCCTCTAAAAGAAACATCTCATCTGTCTTTAATGCAGAGACCTTCATTATTGGTCTAACATCAGGAGCGTTGGGGATTCTAATTGCGCATCTGATTCTAATACCAGGTAATGCAATTATTCATGCTATTACTGGAGACATTGGCGTTAATGCCTTTATCCCAATTGATGCAACAATTATCTTAATTGTTCTATCATGTGTACTAACCTTGATTGGTGGATTTATCCCAGCACGCAAAGCAGCTAAGAAAGATCCAGTAGAAGCCTTAAGAACTGAATAGAATTTAAGAAGGAATAATCAATCGAGGTTATTCCTTTTTAAATGAAGGTTTGAATAAAAAGATGAATTAAATATGGTACAATACACTAGAGGTGTTATATGAATGAAGTATTAGATTTTCTAACACAAAAAGAGGTTCTTTTTGTTCTCTTAGGACTTATATTAATTTTAATAGGTTATTTCGTGTATCGTCGAATCAATAAATCCGTCTTAATCAATCGACTCCATCAATTAGAGGTGGACATAAATTCAATGAGATCGACGCCATTGTCTTATAAATTAAATAAAGCTGTAGGTTTGACTCGAGTCAATGCAAATGTTGTTGATCGTGTTGAAGTGGCTCAAGAGGAATTCGCCATCGCAAGTGCAACGTTTGAAGAGCTTACGACTTTATTAGGGAATGCTGAAGATGATATTTTAACTGGTGATTTAAAAGGTGGCAAAGAAACATTGGAAGAAGTTACAGCGATCTATGAAGAATGTAAAACAAATGTTTCAAAACTAGATATAGAACTAGATAATCTTTTAGAAGATGAAATCAGACTACGCGATGACATCAATATTAAAAAAGATGAATTTAGAGATGTAAAAGCAGATTATCATGCGAAACATTCCCAAATAGAAATGAGTAGTGCTGCTTTAGAATCTTATATAGAAGAAACTGAAGTATATTTTAACTCGTTTGAAGAATGGATGTATGCGAGTGAGTTTGAAAAAGCTCAAGAGCAATTTGTGTATATTCAAGACCATATCTTTACACTTAAGAAGAATTTAGGAATGCTACCAGGATTGGTTGAAAAAATTAAAGGAATCGCTCCCCATTATATTGCTGAAGCGGAGCGCAATTACACAGAAACAGTTAATAAAGGTGTCTTTTTACAACATTTAGAAGTTGAAAAGAATATTGATATTGTTAAAGAAGCTTTAAATGAAGAAAGCATTAAAGTCACCCATCTTAATTTAGAAGGGGTAGCTGAAATCTTAGATGAGTCAATTAAACGTCTACAACAATTAATCGCTCAAATTCATAAGGAAGACCTAGCCTTTGATCAAGTGACAGGTTTAAGAGCAAGTACCTTTAGTCAACAAAAATCAGCTGATGAAGACTTGCGCGAACTCTTGAGAGTCTTACCGGAGCTAAAAGAGCGTTTTGGATTTACTGACTTGTCAGAGAAAGCTCCATTATTAAAAGAAACAAATGAATCCTTAATAAATAAAGCAACTTTACTCGAAGAAAAACTAACTGAAGAACAACTTCCTTATTCAACATTATTAGTTGAACTTAAAGAATTTGATCGTGAGGTTACTGTCCTACAAACAGAAGTCCAAGAGGCCAATCGCTTAATTAACTCAGCTCGTCAAGATGAACAAAGAGCGACCAACCAGTTATTAAAACTGAATTTACTAATGAATGATATTCAAACTAAAATTGAATCAAGACATCTCCCACATATTTCAAATACTTATGAAGGTGATGTCAAAAAAGCAAGTTCTTTAATTCATCAAATCAATGTCTTGCTTTCTCAAAACCCATTAAATATTAAACTACTCAATGGGACTTTACATGAGACAATTGATTATGTGTACAAACTATATAACAATGTCAATAATTTAGTAGGAACCGTTGATATGGTTGAAAATGCGATTGTTTACGCAAACAAATACCGTTCTAGTTCACAAGAACTTGATTCAGAATTAACCCGTGCTGAAGTCTCATTTAGAAATGGGGAATATACTTATGCACTTAAGACAGCTATTTATGCAATTGAACGATTTAAACCTGGAACACAGTATGAAGAACTTATTCTTCAAAATGCGAAAAGTGCGTAATGAATGATTTATTTTGATCACGCAGCTACATCACCTTTAAACAATGAAGTGTATGAACAGTACACAAAATTATTAAAAGACCATTTCGCTAATAGTGAATCTTTATATGATTTAGGTGTTAAAGTATCACAAAACTTAGAGAAAAGCCGGACCTTAACTGCTGGCCTTTTAGGCGTTAAACCACAAGATATTATCTTTACATCAGGTGCAAGTGAATCAAACTCAAGTGCTATCAAATCTTTAGCCTGGGCACACCAGTCTAAGGGAAAACACTTAATTACAACTCAAATTGAACATTCATCAATCTTAAACGCGATGAAACAATTAGAAGAAGTCTTTGGTTTTGAAGTAACATATTTAAGTGTCAACAATGAAGGTAAGATTACACTGGAAGATGTTAGAAATGCATTAAAAGAAGATACTATTTTGGTTTCAATTGGTGCAGTCAATAATGAAGTTGGAAGCATTCAACCAGTTAACGATATAGCACAATTATTATTTAAACGAAAAGTTTTATTTCATGTAGACGCAGTTCAAGCGCTGGGCAAGATTGAACTTAATTATGCATCATTTGATGCCGTCAGTTTGTCGGCTCATAAACTAGGAGGCCTAAAAGGTTCAGGGATACTCATCCTTAAATCTCATTTAGAGATGATCCCACTCATAGATGGTGGGTCACAAGAAGCCTCAAAACGAGGTGGAACAAGTAATGCTTTAGTTCATACACTGTTCTACAAGACATTAAAAAATATATTAGAGAATAAGAATAACGAAGTAAAAAAGATTAATGAATTTTTAAGAAGTGAAATACACAAACTTAACAATACAGTAATCCATAGTCCAGTTGATGGAAGCGAATATATTCTTTCGTTTTCAGTGTTAGGGTATACTAGTGAAATGTTAGCCAATGCTTTAAACCAACAAGGGATTTATGTCAGTTATCGATCAACTTGTCATAATCGAGATGCGACAGGTTCATATGTTTTATCCAGTATGAATAAGAATGAACAAGAAATGAGCTCTGTATTAAGGCTAAGTTTTAATCACACAAACACATTAAAAGAAGCTCAGGAATTTATCCAATTATTAAAAGGAGTTATTAGATCATATGATTCAAGATAGTTTTATTGTCGTTCGCTATGGCGAACTATCAACCAAGGGGAAAAATAGAAATATTTTTGTCAAGAAACTGAAAAATAATATACAAAATGCGTTAAGGGAATATCCAAATATTAAAGTAACATCCAATTATAATCGCACCTTAATTGAACTGAATGGTCACAATGGACAAGAAGTAATGGATGTTGTTGAACCAATTTTTGGGATTGCCAGTTTTTCATTAGGAGTTAAAACAACCAAAGACTTAGACGTCATTAAACAGACCACATTAGAATTAGTAAAAGATACTGAGTCAAAGACATTTAAAGTTGATACGAAAAGAAGAGATAAACAATTTGGCGAAAGTTCTGACAATGTGAATAGACAAGTCGCAGGCGAATTATTACGAAATACCCAATTGAAAGTTGATGTACACAATCCAGATTTACTCATCAAAATTGAGATTGAAGAAAAAGATGAAGCATATATTATGGCTAAGACCATTAAAGGAGCAGGTGGCTATCCAGTAGGAGTCCAAGGTAAAGCACTATTACTCTTATCAGGCGGTATAGATTCACCAGTAGCCGCTCATTTAGCCAATAAGCGAGGCCTGCATTTAGAAGCCATTCATTTCGAATCAATGCCATACACATCTCAAAATGCTCTAAACAAAGTTATGGACCTGGCCAGCCAATTAGCTAAAGCTCAAGTGTATATGAAAGTTCATATCGTTTCATTTACTGATATTCAAATGGCTATCTATGATAAGGCTGATGAAAACTATGCCATTACACTCATGAGACGATTTATGGTAAGAATTGCTGAAAAAGTCGCCAAAAGTAATAAATGTGGTGCTCTTGTATCAGGCGAAAGTTTAGGTCAAGTTGCCTCTCAAACAATTGAATCTCTAGATGTTATTAATAGAGCGACAGATTCTTTAATCTTAAGACCATTAATAACTTTAGACAAAAATGAAATTATTGAAATCTCCAAAAAGATTGGAACATACGAAACAAGTATTCTTCCATTTGAAGATTGCTGTACAATCTTCACACCAGTTGCACCCATTATTAAACCAAAACTAGGAAGAGTTAAAATGTATGAAGAACGCTTTGATATCGAAGAGATGATTGATAAAGCAATTGACAATATAAGAACTGTCGAAGTAAGACCAAAAGTTGATAGCTTATTTGATTAAGAATCAGGTTTTGATAGACGAATTTATAAGCTGAAGCTTCTTTAAACGCGTTAGTTGTTTGATTTGATACTCACGCTTAAGTGCTTCAGATTTGGTTTCAAAATTTTCATGATAAACAACTGTTACAGGTAATCGGGACTTGGTGTATTTAGCACCAAGTCCTTTATTATGGATAAGTACTCTATTGTCAAGATTAGTCGTATAACCAGTATAAAGAGTATCATCACTACATTTCAGTATATAAACAATGTACATAAATGTATTCTAACACAAACTATGATTGATAAATATCCAAATTGTTTTGCATGATTGATGTAATCATTTGTATGACTTCTTCATACGATTTCTCTTTAAAAATAGAAGCCTCAATAATTGGACCATAAACGATTTTTAAAGTTTTATTAGATGAGTTCTTTTTATTAAACTCATAAGAGTTAATCAAAGTCACAACACATATTGGTTGCTTAGCAAGCTTAGCCGGTTGTAAAGCACCAGGCTTTAGTGTCCCTAATACTTTAGACTTTGAACGAGTCCCTTCAGGAAAAATCAGAACACTATGATTATTCTTAAGTTTCTGTGTGGCTTGTCGCAACATAGAAATATTGCCCTCCCGCGTTTTACGATTAAAATAGATTAACTCAAGATTGTTAGCCCACTTAGAAATAATCGGTATCTTCTTATTTTCCTCTTTAGAAACAAATGTTAAATTATAAGGATAAGATGCCACAACCATGACAGGATCAAAAGTACTTTGATGATTACACACCAAATACATCGGGTCAGATAGTTCAACTAGGTTGATGACTTCTAGTTGATACCCTAAACTCTTTAATATTTTATTAGACCAGTGCTGCGCATGCTGATATCGAATATCTAGGCTTTTGTTACGAACCCTAATTGCATCGAGATATGAGAAGGCTAGTTGCCATAATGTTTTAAGAATTTTCATAAACGATCGCCATTGCTAGTGCAGTAGTATTTGTATGAGAAATTGAAACCTTTATAATCTTCGTAGGATGCTTCATAATTAACTCATTGTCAGTAAAAACTAAATGGATTTTATTCATTGTGATTTCTTCATCCAAGGCCTTAATAATCGCTTCTTTAGCACAAAAGCGACCCGCTAAAAACTCTGTTTGTCGAATTTCATTTTGCTCAATATAGTAATCATATTCCTTTGAACTAAGAATTCTTTGGGCAAGTTGATGTTCCTTATTGACCTTACTAATTCTTGATAGATCTTCAATATCGGTCCCAATTCTAATCATGAACCAATACCAAACATTATTTCACCAACACACACTAGCTCATTATCGCTCGTCACTTTTATTTGAGCAATTCCAATATTTAAGCGAAGTGAAGTCAGTTCTACTTCCATTCTTAAAACATCTCCAGGAATAACTTGTTTTTTAAAACGAACTTTATTAATTCCAGCAAAATAAGCAAGTTTCCCTTTATTTTCAGGCTTCGATAGAAGCAACACCGCACCACTTTGAGCACAGGCTTCAACAATTAGTACACCAGGCATAACTGCTTTTACAGGGAAATGTCCCATAAAGAAAGGTTCATTGATTGTAACAGCCTTTATTCCAACAATAGATGTTTCACTCATTTCAATGATTTGATCAACCAATAGCATCGGATAGCGATGAGGAATAATTTGTTTAATTTGTTCTGAATTATAAACCATGTGTCTGCTCCCATTTCTTTAATATGATTGATGCATTGTGACCACCAAACCCTAATGAGTTACTCATCACATACCGAAGTTTTTTGGGTGTGTTTTGATTCATTGAAATATTTAAATTACACTCTGGATCTTGTTCTCTTGTATTTAAAGTTGCAGGGACTAAGTCATTCTGCAGTGCCAAAACAGAAAGAATCGCTTCAATGGCTCCAGAGGCACCCAACAGATGACCTGTAAATGACTTAGTTGACGTTACTAGTAAATCATCATGATCAAAAACAGAAAGGATTCCTTTTGTCTCAGTTTTATCATTTAAAGGGGTAGAAGTACCATGCGCATTAATATAATCGATTTGATTAGCTTCTAAGTTAGCATCCTGCAAAGCGAGCCTCATAGCAAGCGCAGCACCTGACCCATCCTCAGTCGGGGCTGTTATGTGATAGGCATCACAGGTTGTTCCATAGCCGACAATCTCAGCAAGAATCTTAGCACCTCTTCTTTGTGCATGATCCAAAGATTCTAAAATCAAAACACCAGCTCCTTCACCCATTACAAAACCACTCCGATTTACATCAAAAGGGATACTAGCTTGGTCCTTATCAGTCGCTTGACTGAGTGCTTTCATTTGCATAAAACCTGCCACAGCCAAAGGGGTGATACTCGCTTCAGCTCCACCCGCTAAACATGCATCAAGGTGATTGTTTTGAATTTTATGAAAAGCTTCACCGATTGAGTTTGTTGCTGCTGCACAAGCAGTAACAACTGACATACAAGCTCCTTGAAGTTTGTGATCAATAGCAACTTGGCCAGCCGCAAGATTCACTAAAGACATAGGGATAAAGAAAGGGGAGACGCGTGAAGGACCTCTATTAGAGAGGTTGTCTTGAGCATTGCTGATGGACTGAATACCACCAATTCCTGACCCTAAAATAACACCAACTCTAGTTTTATCTTCAAAGTTTACGTCATTCATGGCCTGCATGGCGGCAATTCTGGCGAATTGAGTGAATCGATCATTAAACTTTAACTCTCGTTTGTCTAGATAATCCTCAAAAACTAAGTTTTTAACTTGAGCCGCTAAACTAACTCTAAAATCTGTCAGATCAAAAGCATCAATCGGCTCAATTCCTGATTTTAAATCTAAAATACTTTGCCAATTCTCTTCAACAGTATTACCAATAGGACTTACTGTTCCCATAGATGTAATCACTACACGTTTTTTATCCATTTACTAATCCTCCATCAATGACTAAAGTTTGGCCAGTAATATAAGTTGCTTTATCACTCACTAAAAATTCAACAGCATCAGCAATATCTTTTGGCATCCCAAGTCTTCTTAATGGAATGCTAGCCATAATCTTTTCTTTAGCACTTGGATTAATCGCATCACTCATATCAGTTTCAATAAATCCAGGCGCAATCGCATTACAACGAATGTTTCGACTCGCAATCTCCTTCGCCACTGATTTAGTTAAACCAATAATGCCAGCCTTACTCGCAGCGTAATTTGCTTGTCCAATATTACCCATGACACCAATGACTGAAGAAATATTTACGATACATCCAAATTTTTGTCTCATAAAAATAGGAGTCATGGCTTTGATAGTATTAAAAGTTCCACCAAGATTGATATTGACCACAGAATTAAAATCATTAGGATTCATTCTTAACAGCAAACTATCTTTAGTTATTCCTGCATTATTAACTAAGACATCGATGTGGCCAAAGTCTTGATGAATTTGTTTAATCATGCTCTCTACAGCGTCATAATCACTCACATCACATTGATACAGTTTACTAGGTTGGCTTAATTCTGTTTGTAAACTATGAGCATGCTCGATTGAACCACGATAATTAATGGCTATGTGATATCCTGCCTGATCTAATGTAAGAGCGATTTGCCTGCCAATTCCTTTGGCTGCTCCGGTAATTAAAGCTACTTTTTTCATACTAATTTCTCCAAATCTTTAAGTTGATTAATACTAAATACATCGCTATTTGGACTAATCTTCTTTATAAGAGAAGCATTTGTTGTCCCTGGTCCTATTTCGATAAACTTTGTCACTCCTAATTCAACGGCTCTGTTAATACAAGTTACAAATTGTACAGGGCTATATAGTTGTTGAATTAACATATCTTTAATTGATTTATCATCATCTGTATCCCCAGTCACATTAAAGATAACAGGAATCTGTTGAGGTTTTAGGGCGATTTTATCAAGAGCTGTTTCTAATTTATTCGAAGCCTCTTTTAAAAGTGGTGAATGAAAAGCACCACTAACCTTTAGTGGTATGGATCTGATATGATTCATCTTAAAAACATTAGCTAATTTATTGAGATTATCCTTGATACCACTGACAACTGTTTGATTGGGTGCATTGTAATTTGATATCCAACAATCATAATCCTTAGTAAGTGATTTTATTAATTCAATGTCTTGATCAAGTACAGCCATCATTGATGAATTAGAATCATGGAGTGCCTGATGCATTAAGTTTCCACGAATTGTCACAGTTTGTAGTAAATCATTTTCTGAAAGTACCTGCGAACACCATAGAGCACTATATTCACCAAGACTGAGTCCTAAGACATAATCTGGTTTAACTCTTTTTAGAACCTCTTTCGCAATACTTATGGAAGTCAATGCGATGGCTTTTTGTGTAATATGTGTTTGATTTAATTGCTCTTGAGTCCCAGTTAAGATTAATGACTCAATTTCAGGATAATTTGTCGCATTTAGCCCAAAGAATTCTTGACCCATTTTCTCTTTTTGAGCTCCCTGACCGGCAAATACAAAAGCTGTTTTCATCGGTTTAATAAATCGTCAATGACTTCTTTAACGCTACTCATCTGGGTCAATTCAAAAGCGCGCTCGCCAGCAAAGACTAAACCTTGATTAACATAACCACTAACCGAATTAATTAAAGCCTGAGTGATGCAGTAAATGGTATCTTGAGGATTACATGCTTTAAGGCAATCGACACAACGCTTAATACTTAGATTATGATCACGAGTCATCATTGCATCAACAAACTTAGATCTGAGCCCACGACCCGGAAAACCAGAAGGGGACTTAACAAACAAGATATCTTCTTGTTTAGCATTAAGAATAGCTTGTTTAAAATTCTCATGAGCATCACATTCCTGCGTCACAATAAATCGTGTAGCTACCTGAACACCATCGGCTCCATGAGCCTGAATGTCTAAAACATCTTGATGCGTCATAATACCACCAGCCGCAAACAGAGGAATCTTAACATTCAATTTCATAATTGATTGTTTAACCTCCTGTACAATGTCTGCTAAACTTTGAGTGCTTTTTTCTTTAAGTTGTTTCAAATCAAACCCTAAATGACCACCAGCTTTTGGCCCCTCAACAATCACGAAGTCAGGAGTTCTTTGATATCTTTTTTGCCATACTTTAACAATTAAATCAAAAGCTCTTTGACTTGATACAATTGGCGCAATTAAAATACTACTTGGAACAAATTTAGGTAAATCCAAAGGTAATCCAGCTCCTGAGATAATAGCATCTACTTTATTCTCAACAGCACAGTTCACATATTTTTGATAGTCATTTCCAGCCACCATGATATTAACGCCCAATAAGCCCTTGTTTTCTGAAATTTCTCTAGCTCTGCTAACCTCAATCGAAAATTGACGTTTATTGGCTTCTAAAGTATTTGTCCAAAAATCAGGCTGTTTATAACCCGGTTGAGCAAAACTAATGACGCCCATACAATCTTCCCTCATAACAGCACCAGCTAGATTCCCAAGACTAACACCAATCCCCATTCCACCTTGAATTAGTTTTAAATTATCTAAAGTTTTCATAAAGTTCATCCAAGAGGGGAGTTGTCCCAGAAACCATATCTTCAAAGATTTCTTTCAGAGGTTTAATTTCTTTAACTAAACCAGCAATTTGGCCCATCATTAAGGAGCCATTTTTTGAATCACCCTCAACAACAGCTTTTCTTAATGATCCCATTGTAAGTTTCTCAAGTTCTTCTTTACTCGCTTTTTCTTCTTCAAGTTTGACATAGTGTTGAGTCATTGCGTTTTTAAAGCAACGAACAGGTGCTTTGACAGAACGCCCAGTCACAATGGTGTCTGAATCTTTGGCCTTAACTACTGCTAATTTATAATTCTCATGAATAGGGCATTCAGTTGACGCAAGTAAAGATGTTCCTACTTGAACTCCAAGGGCCCCCAATGCGATAGCCGCCACAACACCTCGTGAATCTGCAATACCACCAGCCGCTATAACTGGCAGATTAACCGCATCAACAACTTGAGGAATTAGGGTCATGGTTGTCATTTCTCCGACATGTCCACCAGCCTCAGTCCCTTCAGCAATAATGCCATCAGCACCATACTGTTCCATGCGTCTAGCTAAAGCGACTGTAGGCACAATTGGAAATACTTTAATTCCAGCCTCCTTTAGCTTTGCCATATATTGACTAGGATTACCCGCACCAGTTGTTACAATAGCAGGCTTTAATTCACATAAAACATCAACAATCTGTGCTGAATAGGGATTCATTAGCATTAGATTGACACCAAATGGTTTATCCGTTAAGCTGAAACATTTCAAGATTTCCTCACGTGCTTTGTCTGGAGTCATTGATCCAGTCGCAATAACCCCTAATCCTCCTGCATTAGCCACATCAGCAGCAAATTGTGCATCAGCAATGTTGGCCATAGCACCTTGGAAGATTGGATACTTAATATTTAGAATTTTGTTAATTAACATAGTTTTCTCCTTTAAAGCTCAAATAAAGCTGAGCCCATTGTTAATCCGGCCCCAAAACCAACACATAAAACTTTATCCTTTGGTTTTAGTTTTCCTTCTGTAATTGCCTGTTTTAGGGCAATCACAATAGAGGCTGCAGATGTATTACCGACTTGATCTAAATTCATGTAGAACTTTTCAATTGGAATTTTCAAGCTACGCGAGACATTTGAAATGATTCGTGAATTCGCCTGATGAGGAATGATTAAATCACAGGATTCATAATCCATCGCCTGAATACCTTCACTTAAGGCTTTCACCGCAAAGCGAAATACTTCTGAGCCATTCATTTTGATGGTTTGTTTCTCATTGTCACCGTTAATTCCATTTGCATATAAAACACTATCAATGTCTGGATAAGCTCGATTGATGATATTGAATTCTCTACTTTTATCAGCTGTAAGGACAACTGCCCCAGCGCCATCACCAAATAAAATGGCTGTGCTTCGATCGGTAAAATCTAACATTTTAGAAATTACTTCTGCTCCTATCAATAAACAGTTTTTGTGAGTATTAAGAAGTCCTAGGGCAATCTCTAAACCTATTAGAAAGCCACTACAAGCACCATTAACATCAAATGCCATCATGTTATGAGTTAAGCCTAAATTTTTTTGAACCATGCTAGCAACTGATGGTGTAAAATTATCTGGTGTAAAGGTACAGACAATAATGACATCAATGTCTTGTGGACTTAGTTTGGCATCACTTATAGCTTGCTTGGCAGCTATCGTTGCTAAGTCTGAAGTATTCTGATTTGTCACAAAATGTCGTTGTTTAATGCCTGTACGACTTGTTATCCATTCATCATTGGTGTCCATTAGGTTAGACAAATCATGATTGGTTACTATTTTTTCTGGAAGGGCGGTGCCTATTCCAATTATTTTTGCGCTCATACTTGTCCTCCCCAGTTTCTTAAACGCTTACTTCTTAAGTCTAGTAATTTGTTTGTTTTTAATGATTGTAGTATCTTTAATTCTTGAAATATGTAGTTATTTAATTGATGCACAACATAATCGAAATTCTCAAAAATTGTATTAACAGGTTCTTTAATAATGTGATCAATTATTTGTTTTTCATATAAGTCATAGGCAGTTATACCCATTTTTTCAGTCGCTTCAGCAACTCTACTTTCATCTTTGTATAAGATTGCAGCAAATCCTTCCGGACTAAGAATTGAATAAACGGCATTTTCTAACATAATAAGTCTATCGGCCACAGACAATGCTAAGGCTCCTCCTGAGCCACCTTCACCAATCACAATGGAGATGATTGGCACCTTTAAATCAGAGAAAGTCATAAGACAATCACCAATTGCTTGACCTTGACCTCGTTCTTCAGCACCAACTCCTGGATAGGCTCCTGAAGTATCAATTAGATTAAGAATAGGTCTTTTAAACTTTTCAGCTTGTTTCGCTAAACGAATTGCTTTTCTATAACCTTCAGGATGAAGCATTCCAAAATTACGTGCTTTCTTTTCCTCAATGGTGGTACCTTTATTTTGTGCCAATATCGTTATTGGTATACTCATAAACTTCCCAATACCAGCTAATAGGGCAGGATCATCTCTAAATTGACGATCACCTTTCAGCTCATGAAAGTCAGTAATTAAAGCATCAACATACTGTTGGGCTTTAGGTCGATGCGGATGACGGGCCATAATTAACCGATCAGAGGCACCCATGTTGTCATATGCTTTTTGATAGACTGACTGCAGTTTGTTTTTTAAGTTAAGTCTTTCATCAACATCCTGAGTTTCAAGTAGTAATGTTTGAAGCTCTTTAACTTTAGATAATGCTTGATGGATACTCATACATGGACTCCCAATAAACTAGAAAGATTGTCTCTCAAGTTTTCACGATCAACGATTTGATCAATAAATCCGTGTTCACAATTAAATTCTGAGGATTGAAAATCGTCAGGCAACGCTTCATTGATTGTTTGAGCAATGACTCGTTTACCAGCAAAGCCAATAGTTGCTTTTGGTTCAGCAAGAACAATATCAGTAATCATCGCAAAACTTGCGCTAACACCACCTGTGGTTGGATGAGTAAGAACAGTCATGCTTAATAATCCTTTGTTTGAGTGTTGTTTTAAGGCATTGGTTGTTTTTGACATTTGAACTAAGGATAAGATTCCTTCCTGCATCCGTGCTCCACCTGAAGCAGTGAATATGATGAATGGAAGTTTATTCTTGGTCGCTAGTTCAATTGAGCGGGTGATTTTTTCACCAACAATAGTCCCCATTGAGCCCATCATAAAATGTCCATCCATAATGCCGATGACGACTCTATGGTGATTAATTTTTGCTAGCCCGTAAATATAGGCTTCATTAAGTTGGGCCTTCTCTTGAGCGATATCAAGCTTTTCTTGATAGCCTTCAAAGTCTTGACCATTTTTGGTTTTCATGCGTTTATCGAATTCTTTAAAGCTTTTTTCATCAACGATTAAGGCAAGACGCTGATAAGCTGTCATCATGAATAAATGATGACAAGTAGGGCATATTGAAAGAGGTGATGCCTCAAATGAATTTTCACAATTTGGGCAAATTTGTTTCTTATCTCTTGCTTTAGGGTTAAAAAAGACTTTTCTTAACTGTTGGTAGAGACTTATTTTTTCTAGTCGTTCTTTAAATAAATTCATCTGGATTCTTTAGCTCCTTTATAAATTCATCAACAAAGCTGGTATCATATTTACCTTCGACAAACTTCGGATGATGAAGAACAAAGTAATGAAATTCTTCATTAGATTTGACACCATCAATAATTAGCTCTTCTAAAGCGATGCGCATTGTTTTAATACATTGAAGACGGGTTTGGCCGTATGTAATAATTTTCAATAACATCGAATCATAGAAAGGTGACACGGTATATCCATTGTAGATTGCGCCTTCTAAACGAAGCCCCTTGCCTTGAGGAAGATTTAAAAACTTAATCTTGCCAGCTGTCGGTCTAAATTGTTGATAAATATCCTCAGCATTTATTCGACATTCAAAAGCATAACCATTTATTGAAATATCAGATTGTTTAAAAGATAGTGGTAAATTAAAGGCTGATCTAATTTGGTGTTTAACTATATCTTGGTTTGTAATCATCTCAGTGATGGGATGCTCAACCTGAAGTCGAGTATTCATTTCCATAAAATAATAATTGTTATCAGCATCAAGTAAGAACTCAATAGTCCCAACATTATCATACTGAACCGCTTTAGCAGCTTTGATGGCATCATCTAGGATGTTTTGACGAGTTTTGTGATCAAGTACATAACAAGGAGCCTCCTCAATTAGCTTTTGATTTCGACGTTGCATTGAACAATCTCTATCAAATAAATGAATAATATGACCATGTTTATCTGCCACAATTTGAACTTCAATATGTTTAACATTTTCAAATAGTTTTTCACAGTAAATACTTGAGTCTCCAAAATAATCATGTGCTTCTTGTTGGCAGGCTTTAAACGCTTTTTCTAGTTCACCAAGCTCACGCACAATACGCATCCCACGACCGCCTCCGCCAGCGGCTGCTTTTAAAATAATTGGAAGCCCAATCTTGTCAGTAATCTTTCTAACTTCATCTACGGAGTTAAGGACTCCATCAGAACCAGGCAGTATTTTTACGCCCGCATTCTTCATTGTTTCACGAGCTTTTATTTTGTTGCCCATATTCTTTATAATAGAAGAGCTAGGGCCTATGAAAATTAAATTGTGGTCTTGTACCTTTTGAGCGAATTCAGCATTCTCACTTAAAAAGCCAAATCCAGGATGAATCGCTTGGCAATTTGTTAAAAGAGCTGCTTGAATAATTGCTTCTTGGTTTAAATATGACTCAGAAGAATGGGGACCACCAATACAGATTGATTGATTCGCTAATTGGACATGCAGACTTTCTTTGTCAGCACTTGAATAGATAGCGACTGATTCAATCCCCATTTCTTTACATGTTCGTAAAATTCTTAGTGCAATCTCTCCTCGGTTGGCAATTAGAATCTTCTTAATCATGGGTCAATGGTAAAAATGAGTTCATCATACTCAACCATTTCTTTGTTATTCTTATGAATGTGTGTAATTGTTCCTTGTATATCAGAGGTGATTTCATTCATCATCTTCATTGATTCAATGACACATAACACATCGCCAACATTTACTTGATCGCCAATTTCGACAAAGTTTTTACTTTCAGGTGATGGTGCACGATAAAAAGTACCCACAATAGGGCTCTTAATTAAATGACCAGATTGACTTGGTGTTTCTATAGGTAATTGAGGTGCTTCTTGATAACTCTTAGTCTCTTTTGTGAGTGTTATTTCTGAATCGTCTTGTTTAACACTTAAACTAGAAAGACTTGTTTTCTCAAACAGCTCAATCAGTTCTTTGATTTTATTTATATCCATTGTCTATTCCTAAGAAAAAAGCTAATGATTTAGCTTTTAGGATTGTTTATTGACGACTAAATCAAGGATATCTTTGACTGTTTGTAATTCAGCAAGTTCTTCATCCTCAATTCTGATATCAAACGAAGACTCTAATTCAAGAGCGAGTTCAACAGCAGATAATGAATCAATGGCTAAATCATCAGTAAGCGTTGCTTCTGGGGTTATTAGTGTTTCGTCAATATTAAGGGCATCGACTAATACTTGTTTTACTTGTTCTAACATATTTTCTATCTCCTTATTTATAGTTTGAGGCTCAAACTATTATCTCAGTATACAGCATTTACTTTGAATGTCAAACAATAAAATATCAATAGTTTAATGATAACGCTTAACTATGATAAAATATGAGTGAAGGAGACTTTATGCTAGACAGATTAAAGAAAACAAAAGTTGGATATTTTCTTTTTGACTTAATCAAGCGTATTCAAGAAGATGAAGTGATGGTCATTGGAGCTCAATTAGCCTATTACCTAATTATGAGTTTCTTTCCTTTTCTAATCTTTCTATTAAATATCGCGGCATTTACACCATTAGGTCAAGAAGGGGTTATGAATGAAATATTCTCAATCCTTCCCAATGAGACATCATCCCTATTAAAACCAATAGTCACTGATATTATTAGCTCGCGAAGTTCTGCTTTACTATCGATTTCATTGATCTTAGCTCTATGGTCAGGCTCAACTGGAATCAATGCATTAATCCGAGCCATGGGTAAGGCTTTTGATATTAAGAATAGCTATAAACCTTGGACTAAGAGATTATTATCTGTTCTTTATACATTAATGTTGGCTGTGATTATTTTATTAGTTGTTGCAGGTCCTGTTTTTGGTGATGCGATTATCAATTTAATTAACACTCACCTTATAGAAATTGAAGGAATAAGTTATATCATTCGTTTAATTGTTCAAATTGTTCCATTTGTTTTAATGGTCTTTGCTTTTGTGGTCATATATAAATGGGGACCAGGTTTTCCAAGAAATTATAAAATTACGATTAAAGAAGCACTAATTGGAGCTATCAGTGCGACTTTATTATTTGTTTTAATTTCATTTGGATTTGGTTTCTATGTAAACAATTTTGGCAATTACTCAAATACCTATGGAGCACTGGGAGGCATTATTATTCTATTAATCTGGTTGTACTTAGGTTCAATCACGATTATGATGGGTGCTGAGATTTCAGCTACAGTTGTTGCGATGAATCGAGCTAAGGCTAAACAGGAAATTGTTGAGCCACCAATAACTCTTAAACAAGAGAATACTCAAAAAGGTTTGGGGTCTGCTTTATTTGCGACAATTACATCAGTAATCCTTCTGAAAGTAGTGGCCAGTTTTAAGAAATAAGCTATAATATAAGAAAGTTTGGAGGTTTTAGCCAATGGCGTTTGAAAATTTAACTGATCGTCTCAGTAAAAGTTTTAAGAATTTAGTAGGTAAAGGAAAATTAACAGAAAGTAATATGCGAGATATGCTTCAGGAAGTTCGTTTTGCATTAATTGAAGCAGATGTCCATCCTAATGTTGTATCTTCTTTTCTAGATAACATATCTGAAAAAGCACTGGGTCAAGAAGTGATGACATCATTACAACCGAGTGAAATGGTTGTAAAAATTGTCAATGAAGAACTAATTTCTCTATTAGGAGAAACTCAGGAAGAATTAAATCTAACATCACATCCATCAGTCGTGATGATGGTTGGTCTTCAAGGGTCTGGTAAAACAACTTCATCAGCCAAGATTGCGTATGATTTAAAAGAGAAGTTTAATAAGAGAGTTTTATTAGTTGGGGCTGACTTACAGCGTCTGGCAGCCGTTGATCAATTAAGAATTCTTGGTCAACAAATTGAGGTTGATGTTTTCTCATTAGAGGATAGCACACCTGTAGTGGTTGCTCAGGAAGCATTAAAACATGCTAAAAATGAAGGTTATGACACTTTAATTGTGGATACCGCTGGTCGTTTACATATTGATGAAGTTTTGATGGATGAACTGTCACAACTTCAAAGCGTTTTAAATCCAAATGAAATTCTTTTATCCGTCGACGCAATGGTTGGTCAAGATATTGTTAATGTTGCGCAAAGATTTAAAGAACAAGTTAATTTGACTGGTTTAGTGGTCACTAAATACGATGGGGACTCACGTGGTGGTGGAATTTTATCCGTTAGACATGTTACACAAGTTCCAGTTAAATATGTAGGTACTGGGGAGAAAATTGAAGATTTAGAACGCTTCTATCCAGATCGTGTCGCATCCCGTTTACTTGGGATGGGGGATATTTTAACACTTATTGAACAAGCCCAACAAAAGATGGATCAAGAAGCAGCAGAAAGAGCTGCTCAAAACATGCTAAGTGGTCAATTTACCATGGATGATTTATTAACATCCATTGAACAGGCTTCAAAAATGGGCCCATTGTCTTCAATAATGGGAATGATGCCTGGGATGTCTAATATGAAGAAACAAATAGATGATGCTCAATCAGAGGCTGATATTAAGCGGATTAAAGCGATCATCCAATCGATGACAAAAAAAGAAAGACAACAGCCTAGATTAATTCGTGCTTCTCAACGAAGACGTATTGCGCGTGGGGCTGGAGTAAGTCCGACTGAAGTTAATCGATTATTAAATCAATATGATAAAATGAAAGATCAAATGCGAATCTTATCGCGTTTTATGAAATAGGCTCGCTTTAATGCGGCCTTTTTTGGAAAGGAGAACAGATGTTAAGATTTAAGGAGGGTTTCAGATTAGGAGTCGCAACTGCTTCTACTCAAATTGAAGGGGGCTTTGTTGATTCTAATTGGACAAATTTTTGTGATGAAGGTCATATCAAAGATAATAGTCATTGTGGAATAGCGACTGATCATTACAATCGTTATTTAGAGGATGCACGATTATTAAAAGAAATGGGGATTAAAGACTATCGTTTTTCTCTTGAGTGGGCTCGCATTGAACCAGAGCTAGGTCAATTCAGTTATGCGGCTCTCAATCATTATCGAGTTGAATTACTCGTCTTAAAGGAAATGGGGATTAAACCACTGTTAACCTTTTATCATTTTTCACATCCAATGTGGTTTGAAGAATTGGGTGGCTTTACGAAAAAGGAAAACAGTATTTATTTTTTAGAATATGTTGCTGAAGTATTAAAGGTATTAGGCGATTTAGTGGATGAGTATGTCACAATCAATGAACCAAATGTCTATGCTGTTCAGTCGTACTTTTTTGGTGAGTGGCCACCAATGAAGAAGTCTCTAAAATTAACAATCGATGTCATGAACAATTTAGCGGTATGTCATCATAAAGCATATGAAATGATTCATAGAGTCTTAGATAAACATAAAGAAGTCAAAGTAGGGTATGCTCATCATGTGCGTATTTTTGAACCTTTAGAAAAGAATAATCCAGTTCATATAATTTCAACGAAACTATTTGAAAAAGCGTTTCAACTTGAATTGGATAAAGCATTTATGTTAGCTGAATTTAATTTTCCAATGAAAAATATTGCGAAAACTAAACCAGGAATCTATTGTGATTTTATTGCAATCAATTACTATACGCGCTCTGCTGTTGGTAATTTTAAAGATACATATTTTGAAGGTCCTAAGAATGATTTAGGCTGGGAAATATATCCAGAGGGAATCATTGAGGTTGCTAAGAAATCATATGAGTTAGTAGCAATGCCGATTTATATTACTGAAAATGGTACCTGTGATAATCAAGATAGCTTTAGGTCAAAATATATTTATGATCACTTGAAAGAAATTATGGATTCAGCACTACCAATTGAAAGATATTATCACTGGTGTTTTGTTGATAATTTTGAGTGGAAGGAAGGCAATTCAGCACGTTTTGGAATTGTTTTTAATGATTATTCAACACAAACTAGAACAATTAAAGAGAGTGGTCACTTCTATTCGCAAATGATAAAAGATAATGGAGTAACTGATGCAGCATATGAGCAATATGTTGCTCATCAGAGTTATCACTATGATTGATATTCGTGATCACAAGATTTATTTTACTGGTAAAGAGTCATCGTACTGGATGCAGGTGAATGTTCATCGGCATCTTGAACAACTGTATTATGGACCCAGAATTCCGCTTCAAGAGGTGGATGTTTTAGAAAATAAAAATAGGGTTCAATTTGGCTCACAAGTTAATATTCATGAGGGTTATTCATTAAATACTCAATTATTAGAATTCTCATCAGCTGGGAAGGGCGATTTCAGACCTGTTTCAATTGAACTTGAGAGTGATGATGATTCCTTTGTTTCTGATTTAAGAGTGAGTGATGTGTATATAAATGAAAAGATTGACTTTCCATCTGAATATTTCTCACCTAGAATTAATGAAAATACTCAACAATGTGTCATAGAATTAACAGATGATTATTTTCCTGTTTTAATTAAATTATTTTATACTTTTTATTCTGAGTATGATGTCATAATTAGACACACTCAATTACTTAATAAATCTGAAAATGAAGTAATAATTAATAAAGTTATGAGTACTCAACTCGATTTATTAGAATCTGATTATAAGGTTCTATCTCTGAATGGATCCTGGGGTAAGGAAGCCCAGATTACAATCGATGATGTGAATTCTGGCACACTTGTTCATGAGTCTTTAGTAGGCTCAAGTTCAGCTTTAAATAATCCTGGTCTCTTATTGTTTAATGATGAGTCTGCCTATGGTTTTAATTTAATGTATTCTGGAAATCACTATAACTCAGTAACACATCATATTGATGATAGTTTAAGAGTAATGATGGGAATTAATCCCCATCAATTTAAATACCATCTACAGATGGATGAAGTGTTTAATACACCTCTTGCGCTGATGACTTATTCAAATCAATCAAGAAAGGGTGTCACACAAAACTTTCATCGATTTATTCGTGACATGATTATTCCTGAGCCACCATTTGAAAAACCAATTGTTTATAACCACTGGGAGGGAACTTTCTTTGATTATGACCACAAGAAGTTAGTTAGCTTTGCGACAAAGGCAGCTGATTTGGGGATGGAATTATTTTGTATTGATGATGGCTGGTTTGGTCAAAGGGATGATGATTTTAGATCACTAGGTGATTACTCGATTAATCAAAAGAAATTCCCACAAGGCATTAAACATACCATCGACAAGATTAAAGGTTTAGGATTAAAGGTTGGTATCTGGGTTGAACCCGAGATGGTTTCTGAGGATTCTGATTTATATCGCACTCATCCTGAGTGGGTTGTTGGAAGACAAGATAAACCTCGAATTAAGGGTCGAAATCAATGGATCTTAGATCTGTGTCAAGTTGAAGTCCAAGATTATATTATTCAACAGGTTTCACATGTGATTGATAATTATGGTGTTGATTATATTAAATGGGATATGAATCGCAATCATTCAGATCAATATTCAAATGTTTTAAAACATCAAAAAGAATTTGATATTAGATATCAACAAGGACTTGTAAGAGTTTTAAGGGAAATCTTTTATTCAAGACCTCATATTTTTTTAGAAATGTGTAGTTCAGGTGGAAATCGTTTTGATTTAGGGATGTTAGCAGTGGCTCAACAAATCTGGACTTCTGATAATACGGATGCCATGGATCGTTTAAGGATTCAAGAAGGGACGGCCATTTTTTATCCTTTAAGTGCTATTTCAAATCATGTTTCAGGAAGAGTGAATACTCAGACCATTCGTCATAATCCACTTTCGACTCGTTTTAATGTGGCCATATTTGGTGGTTTTGGTTATGAACTTGATTTGAATATTTGTTCTAAAGTTGAGCTTGATGAAATTCGCAAACAAATTGAAGTGGCCAAATCGTTAAGAGAGCTTATTGTTTATGGCGATTATCAAGTTTTAAAGAGTAAGCTTGAGAATCGTGTTGTTTGGCAAGTAAAATATAAAGATGAGGCACTTGTAGGTTTATTTCAGACAATAAATTATGGATTACAGTCTAAGGAAAAACTAAGAGTTAAGGATTTAGATCCTGAAAAATTCTATAGGGTTACTTCTATTGACCAAGCCTTATTTATTGATCGTTTTGGTGAATTATTGAAGCATGTAACAAATCTTAAGGTTCATCCATATGGTGCGATTATGCATAAGTATGCTCAGCATAAATCTATGGATGATGGAAAGTTTGAAGCGATTTCAAGTGGCGCATTACTTTCTAATGGAATTTTATTAAATGAAATATATATGGGGACAGGGTATCATCCTGAATTAAGAATTTGGGGTGACTTTGGTTCAACACTTTATCATATAAGGGAGATTGATTATGAAGCGTAATACATGGTCTTTTGGTTTAGGTACAATTGGTCGAGACATGGTGTACACTCTTGTTAGTATGTTTTTAATGGTGTATCTAACAGATGTTTTGGATGTCAGTGATGCTGATTTAACAATGATTGGGATTGTCTTTATGTTGATGCGTATCTTTGATGCCGTCAATGACCCAGTCATGGGTTTATTAGTTGATAACACAAAATCACGATTTGGTAAGTTTAAACCGTGGATTGCGGGAGGAGCATTACTGGCAGGTTTTTTTACAGTCTTAATGTTTGTTGATTTTGGTGTAAGAGGTAGTGCTTATGTGTTGATCTTCGCAATTGTCTATCTTTTATGGGAAGTAAGTTTTACGGCTAATGACATTGCGTATTGGTCGATGTTGCCAGCTTTAAGTTCTTCTCAAAGAGATCGTGAGAAGATTGGTGCTTTTGCTCGTATTTGTGCCAATATTGGGTTGTTTTCATTAGTTGTTGGAATTGTTCCTTTAACTAAGTATTTGGAAACAGTCTTTGGTGATATGAAGACAGCTTATACAGCACTAGCAATTCTTTTGGTGTTAATTATGTGGTTCTTTCAATTGTTCACTTTAATTTTTACAAAAGAAGAAAATGAATTGATTGAAGAACAAGAACCGACAAAACTATCTGAACTGTTTGGAGTAATTTTAAAAAATGATCAGCTATTATGGACGACTGTGTCAATGGCTTTATTTATGATTGGCTATACAACAACAACGTCTTTTGGGCTTCATTTCTTTAAGTATATTTTTGGTAATGAAGACATGTATTCAATCTTTGCCTTGGTGTTAGGTGTCTCTCAAATTGGGGCACTTATCGTTTTTCCACAGTTTTCGAAGAGGTTTAAGCGAAATCAATTATATTTTGGAGCAACAATTTTAGTCGTTTTAGGTTATTTGATATTTTATTTCTTTGATCAAAGTATTATAACAATAGGTTTGGCTGGTGTATTGCTTTTTGTCGGTCAGGCTTTTATTCAATTGTTAATGTTATTGTTTATTTCTGATACGGTTGAATATGGAGAGGTAAAATTAGGTAAGCGGAATGATTCGATTACCTTATCGATTCAACCTCTTATTAATAAAATAGGCGGTGCTATTGCTGCAGGAATTGTGTCACAGGTTTTAGTTATCTCTGGGGTTAACTCAGCGACTAGTGCAGCAGATATTACGCCTGAAGGAGCGACTTTCTTTAAGTTGGCAATGCTTATTATTCCACTCATTCTGATTGTGATTGGTTATTTTGTATATCGAGCCAAATACACGATTAATGAAGAATCTTATTTAGAGCTTTTAGAGGAAATTTCAAGGAGACAACATGAAACTAACTAGAGACTCAAAAATTAAAGATTTATATAAAACAGCGATTGGTCAGGATGTTGTTGATAAAATCTTAATGCAGATGAATAAGTCAGATAAATGGATTACTAATCCGCTTGTTTCAAATTTAAAAATTAGTGCTTTAAACTTATACATTAAGGATGAAGGGTTTCTTGATGCACTATTGGATTTAATTAATTCTGAAACTGAGCTGGGTGTTCAAGAGGGGGGAACACTTACCAAGCAATGGTGGAAGGAAGTTGTTTTCTATCAAATCTATCCTCGCTCTTTTAAGGATAGTAATGGGGATGGCTTGGGTGATTTACAGGGCATCATTTCAAAGCTTGATTATTTAAAAGAGTTAGGGATTGGTGGTTTATGGTTATCGCCGATTTTTAAGTCCCCAATGAAGGACAATGGTTATGATATTAGTGACTATTATGAAGTTAATCCTGAAATGGGAACAATGGATGATTTAAAAGAACTTATTGACCAAGCACATAAGCGTGATATAAGAGTTATTATGGATTTAGTGGTGAATCATACTTCTGATGAGCATCCATGGTTTCAAGAAGCTTTACATGATCCTAACTCAGACAAAAGAGATTACTATTTCTTTAGAAAAAAGGAAGAAACGAATAATTGGGTGTCATTTTTCTTTGAGAGTGCCTGGCGTTATTTTAAAGAACAAGACATTTATGCCTTAAAACTATTTGCCAAAGAACAGATTGATTTGAATTGGGATAATCCAAAAGTTAGGGATGAAGTTGTTAAGATTATTAATTTTTATGGGGATTTAGGAATTGATGGATTAAGACTTGATGTGATTAACTATATTTCTAAGAAAGAGGGATTACCTCAGGGTAACCAGTGGGTTGGTGATTTAATGGAATTCACCGGGATTGAACACTATTTCTATGGGCCTCATTTAAATGAGTATTTAGCAGAGATTAATTCACGAGGCTTTGCTCCTAATCATATGTTTAGTATTGGTGAGACGCCTGGAATTGGTATCCAGCTTGGTAAACTATTGAGTGCTGATTATCGAAAACAACTCGACTTGTTGTTTACTTTTGATCATTTAGAAACTCCAGGTCATGTGCGTTTTGATGAGTATCTGTATGATCTTAATTTTTATAAAGAACATATGATGAAAGTACTTGGCAGTAATAGTCTTCATGATTGGACATCTCTCTTCTTTGAAAATCATGATAATCCGCGCATGATTTCGAAGGTTAATCCTGATCCAATGGTGCATGATGTATTGGGTAAAGCTCTTAATGTAATTTTATTAACTTTGCAGGGAACTCCATTTATTTATCAGGGTCAAGAAGCAGGATTTATTAATCAAGAGTTTACAGAAGAGGACTTACGCGATGTTGAGAGCATCAATAAATTAAAAGTGAGTGACATGAAAACAGTGTTAGCAGGAACTAGGGATCATGCTCGGACAACCATGAAGTGGAGTGATGAGGGTGGCTTTAGTGAGTCTGAAGGTTGGATTAAATCACAACATGAGTCTGTTGCTTCGATTGAATCGCAGCTTGAAGATTCTATGTCTGTCTTAAGCTTTACGAAACAATTAATATCTTTTAGAAATAACACAGATGATTTAATCTATGCACCGATTCAATTTATCCATCCTAAGACTAGGAATTATTTTGCTTATAAACGAGGCGATTATTTCATAGAAATTAATCTGAGTGACAAAGACATTAATCGACCAAAGAGTAATGATGTTTTGGGCTTGTTATTGTCTAATTATAAAGGACAAGTGTTAGGATCATTAAGACCTTATGAGGCTAACATTTATAGAATATTATGAACAATATTGAAAAAAGAGATAAAGGCTTAGGCTATATAGTAGATGATGAAATTTTAGAACAACTAGCTCAGGCTAGATCACTCACTCAAAAACTGAATGCGCTTGATCGAGCCAATTTTAGGGGCATTGAAGAAATCATTACACAGTTGTTTGGTTCTTCTAATAAACCTTTTGTTAATCCACCTTTTTATTGTGATTATGGATTTAATATTCATGTGGGTAAGAATTTCTATTGTAACTTCAATTGTACCTTTTTAGATGTCGCACCAATTACGATTGGTGATAATGTTTGGATTGGAAGTAATGTTTCGTTATATACAGCTGGTCATCCAATTCATCCAGAGACTCGAAACACACAGATTGAATATGGAAGACCTATTACGATTGGCGATAATGTTTGGATTGGGGGTAATGTTGTGATTAATCCAGGCGTGTCAATAGAGAGTAATACGGTCATTGGTTCAGGCTCAGTTGTAACCAAAGATATCCCAGATTGGGTAGTAGCGGCCGGTAATCCATGCCGAGTCATTCGCAAGATTACAGAGGATGATAGAGACATTTTATACAAAAATGAGTCCGTTAAGGTTTAATACTTGACGGCTCTTTTATTTTGCGTTATACTACATCAGGAAAGTCGAGGAATATACTATGGCAGTTAAATTACGCTTAAAGAGAATGGGAGCAAAAAGAAATCCTTTCTACCGTATTGTAGCGGCGGATTCAAGAGCACCACGTGATGGTCGCTTCATTGAAATTATTGGATACTATGACCCAACTAAACAACCTGCGGAAGTTAAAATAGATGAAGAATTAGCACTTAAATGGCTTGGCGTTGGTGCCCAACCATCAGATACAGTTCGTAATCTTTTATCAAAACAAGGGATTATCAAAAAGCATACAGAAAGCAAATTGAAATAATCATGGTAGACGTAGAAAAAGTACTATATGATTTAGCTTATTCAATTGTAGATTTCAAAGAGGCTTTAGCAGTTAAAGAACTTGAAAGTATCAATGACAATGAAATCATTTTAATGATATACGCAAAAAATGATGATATTGGACGACTAATTGGGAAAAAAGGGTCCATGGCTAATGCGCTTCGTCAAGTGATGGGTATTTCATCACGTCTATTGAATAAACGTATTCAATTAAAATTTGAAGCAATCGAGTAATGTATAAATTTGGAACCATTCTAAAACCGGTTGGATTAAAAGGGGAAGTGAAAGTATTCTCTGATTCAGACTTTTTGATTGAGCGGCTCACTAAAGGCCAAGTTTTTAAAACGTCAAAGGGTGATTTAACGCTCACATCCGCTAGTCTTGGGTCAAATGTTCATAGAGTAAAATTTGTCGAGTTAAAGTCGATTGAAGAAGCTGAAAAGTTTCGCCAAGTGGATTTAATGCTAGATGAATTGAACACATCTTTATTAGAGGATGATGAATTCTTTGTGGCTGACCTGGTTGGTTGTGATGTGTATGAAAATAATCAACTGATTGGTCAAGTCTTAGAAGTCATTGATTATGTCGCTCACCCAGTTTTAAGAATTGGCAATGAAGGGTATTCGTTCATGGTTCCATTTATTACACAGTTTGTCCCACAGGTAAAGATAGAGTCCAATCGAATTGACGTGGAATTAATTGAGGGTATGCGATGAAAATTACAATCTTAACATTATTTCCAGAACAGTTTATTGGATTTATTGAAACTTCTATTATTAAAAAAGCAATTCTTAAAGAACTTGTCGAGATTGAACTCGTTAATATTCGAGATTTCACCTTAGATAAGCATAAACGGGTTGATGATAAACCATATGGTGGAGGCGCAGGTTTAGTGATGCGTGCACAACCTGTTTTAGATGCATTGCGTAGTGTTAAAACAAATGATTCACTCATCATAGTGCC
>DUUI01000051.1 GCA_012841625.1 Erysipelothrix sp.
ACTAGTTTAAAACAATCATTTGGACCTATTAAAATACATCAACAAGTGCTACCAAGTATTCTAGCATTACATGGTGGCCTTGGGGCTATCACAATTCAAGCGATTAGAACATCATATTAATAAACAAAAATTATCTCTAGGGTGGAGTTGTCAAACAAAAGTAGATAGAGTTAAAAAACTAGAAACCCTTATCCATTTTATATTGGATAGGGGTTTTATAATTTAGACAATATGCAGGTCTTTCATTATTGAAGTATTTTACATATTCTTCAATGAAGCTTTCGAAATCGTCAACCTTCAACACTGTATGGTTTCCTTATCAATGATAATATGTTCTTGAAAGCAGAAGATATTATGGCAAATGAAGTGGTTAAATATAATAATGAAAGGAATAAAATTGCATTTACAGGCTTTTCTCCATGGGAATTAAATGTTTTTTATACGCTGTGTTCGATTATGAAAGAAAATGGAACAACAGTTATTGAGTTATCCTATGATAAGCTTATTGAGTTAAGCGGTCTTAAGGACAGTCGTTTAGATGAATCAAGACAAACAAAACTATTTGAAGATATGTATAAGAACCTTTTAAAACTAACATTTGGTTTTGATGATGGAGATACAATCATTTATTTTAACTTGTTTTCTAATTTCAAATTAATTCGCTCCAAAAGAACGATTACAATTGGCCTTAATGAAGACTATTCATATATTCTGAACAATCTAGCTAGTAATTTTACACGTTTTAAACTAATCGAATTTAATCAAATTAGTGGTGAATATCCTAAGCTCCTTTATCGCCACTTAAAACAATGGAAAACAACAGGTCTATGGGAAGTTGGTATTGATGAATTTAGACGATTATTTGATATTCCAATATCCTATAGAATGTCAAATATTGATCAAAAAGTATTAAATCCAAGTATTAAAGAATTAAAAAAATTAAGGATTTTGAAAATCTAAGAGCCACAAAAATCAAAAAAGGTCGTAAAGTTGTTAAATTAGTGTTCGAATTTACTGAATGGGTTCAAGAGATTATTATCAGAGACAAACCAAAACACAAAACAAAGAAAAAATACATCGACCAACGAGCCATTATTAAAGCAATCGATTACTCAGAAGATGTCGTAGAAAAACCACCTACACAAAGATTTATTGAGGTGTTTGAACTACACAAAATAATAACATACGACCTACGCAAAGGCTCGAAAAAAGAATCACTAACTGAAATAGAATTTGCCAACCTAGTTAATATTTCATTAGAAAAATTGAATCTACAAGCCAATGAAGTGAGCGAACAAATCGAACAGTTAAGAGGAGATTATGTACTAAAAACAGAAGTACACGAGGAACAACTAGTCTTTGATATCGAATAAGTTGAGAATATAATCGATATGGTAATGTGCAAGAAAAATAAAAAGAGATTCTCAATGAACCTCTAAATAATTCTACAAAATCCTGGTGGAAAGTTTAAAAAAAATTAGATGTATGATATGTTTATAATAATTACCCAAATTGCAATAGCAACCTGTCCACTTTTTAAAAATAAATCATTAAGTCATTTGTAAGTGTTCATTTTCTTGTAAAAAATGTTGATGTGGTGTGTAATATCCTAGATAAGTTACGGATGTTGATACAGAATAAGAAGTTCCTTTAGCCAAAGTATACTGACTTGCATAACTCCAATCAGGAGTATTTGGATTATCTCCAAGATATTGAAAATATCGTCAAGTCGAAGATATATACGTTACGTGTTCTTTAATACCTGCTGCAGGTGCCATACTGTCATTTTCAATAGTCTCAAGTTGGATAGACTTAAGTTCTTTTGCGTCTACTTTTTGGATACTAAATACCATCGTGAAAATAAAAGTGGATGGGCTACAGTGTAGAGGACAAATAAAATAGTTATATCAAAATCAATTCTATTGTTTTGATAGAATATAGAAAGAAAGTAGGCCCCACTATGAACAGACGACCAAGAAGAACATTTACTGAAGATTTTAAAACCCAAATGGTCCACTTATATCTGAGTGGTAAAAAGAAAGTAGAAATTCTTAGAGAATACAATCTACACGCAGTTACATTAGATCGTTGGATTCATCAACATCAAACAACGGGTTCGTTTAAAGAAGCGGATAACAGGACACCTGAAGAGAAAGAGCTTATCGAACTTCGTAAGAGGAATCAACAATTAGAGATGGAAAATGATATTTTAAAGCAAGCAGCGCTGATTATGGGACGAAAGTCAAAATAATAAAACAAAACTAAGATAAGTATCCAATCAGCACAATGTGCAAACTCCTAAAGATCAGTCGCTCCAACTATTACACATATCACCAACGAAAGATAGTTGAAGATCCACTGACTCAAGACATCGTTAGAATTTTCCATGACAACAAGAAAGTCTATGGCACTCGAAGAATAAAAGCAGTGTTACAAAACCAAGGAAATCGAGTGTCTCGGCGACGAATAGGACGTATTATGCGCCATGAAGGTCTCGTGTCTGTTTACACCATTGCTCAATATAAAGTCGCTACTTCGGGCTCAAATGAATCGCAAGTAGCGAATGTCCTTAACCGTGAGTTCAATGAAAGAGAACGATTGGAAGCCATTATCAGTGACCTGACCTATATCAGAGTCGGTCATAAATGGAACTATGTGTGTACAATTATGGATCTTCACAACAGAGAAATCATTGGTTATAGCGTCGGACCAAATAAAAATGCTCAGCTCGTCTATAGAGCCTTCTCAAGCATTCGTGTTAACCTTTCGTTGATATCACTCTTCCACAGTGACAGAGGAAAGGAGTTTATTAATCAAGAAATTGAGAGACTCTTATCAACGTTTAATATCAAGAGATCCTTAAGCCATAAGGGAAACCCCTATGATAACGCGGTCGCTGAATCAAATTTCAAAAGCTTGAAATTTGAATTTGTTTATCAACATAAGTTTGACAACCTTGAGCAGTTGCAAAGAGAGTTAAGAGGACATATATGGTGGTATAATAACGTTAGACTTCATTCCTCACTTGGTTATAAAACCCCTGTAGAGTACTCTTCAGCGTTGTAACTATAAATTTAGTCCGTTAGAGTGTTGACAGTCCATACAAATGTTGTTACTCTTAAAATATGAAAGGATACTTCTTATGTATAATTTTTGGTTGGACATTGTACTTCCTTTAGGAATTATTTCTATAATTGTTTTTCGTGAATCGAAAAGAAAAAAATTCGGTCCTTTTGGTAGATTACTAAGATGTTTCGTAGGTAATTATGATATTCCTTGGTATGAAAAAGAAGAGAACCAAGAAATACTAAAAGAAATACAATCCTATGAAAAACAAAGACATCAAAAGTCACCACATATGAAAAATGAAATATGAAAAAAATTACAATTTTGTTTTTAACTCTATTTCTTTTAGTTTTAAATATTTCTGCAAATGCACAAACTATCACATTAGATCATGAAGAACACTCAATAATTGGTGGGGATTATTCATTTCCTGAATTAGAATGTAGTATAAATGCTATATCTTCGAAAGGAATCAAGAATAAAATCATACAAGTATTTATATACGTAGCAGTTCAAGGTTATGTATGGATTGGTAATTTTTCTTCAAGCCTTAATTCTTGGGTCAGTAAGGCAACGGCCTTTCCAGTTCCTTTAGGAGTAAAAATCGAACGTGGTTTGAGTGCAGCTATAGCTATAGGTGGTGTAGTTAAATCGCACTTTTCACCTTCTGGAGATGTGGTTGCGCACTATAATGATAGTGATTGTGTATGGTCTCGTCCTGACGTTTGGGGTTATTGGATTTGTCCTCAAAGAGAACCTATTTCACTTTATTGATAATTAGTCATTAGAGATAAATTACTCACTGGATATCTATTTTTTAAAACCATTCCATTAAATTAGAAAATGAAAACCGACTCATAATTATTTCAGAAACCCCACACAAGTTTAAAGGCTCAGTTTTACCCCACACAAGTTTAAACGTTCAATTTATGTTTGTCTAAGAGTGTTACAGCTCTTTTTTTCTTATGATGTCATATTGGTTCTTAATAATATTGATTATTCTATGGAGGTGCTATAAAAAACGCTCTTTTGAGCGCATTAAAACAACTTTGTATAATGAATCGTATTCCATTTTGGTTCGACACCTAATTAAG
>DUUI01000004.1 GCA_012841625.1 Erysipelothrix sp.
ATTTTCAACAATAAAGCTGGACAACTTAAAATAATATGGAAAGATAAAGACAAGTTGAGTATACGCTTCAGGATATAGAAACAAGCAAAATGCCATTTCTATCAAGGTTCTCTTATCTCTTTTAATATTTAAGAGTGAAAGTATCTCTTTAATTAGAAGTCTTATGAGTATAAATTTTAGACCTGATATTAGGATAAGTGAAAAAAGAAAAGAAACAATTATCGTAATTTCTATTTTTTTAGAAAAATATAATCCAATAATTTTTCTAAAATAAAAAATCATTGATGAGATAAGAAGTCCACTAGATAGTAATAAGCTTAAAAGATTTGAATCAATCTCAATGCTTTGATTAAACAAAAGTTTATTGTATACGTCGTTTTCTGAGACTTTATCGATTAATGGTTTTAAGGGTGAATTTTTATTTAGTTTTTGAATAGACTTTATTTTTAGTCCTGAATATTGATGATTTATTGTTTGATAATTTGAAAATTCTGATTCATCATTAAACTCAAATGTTCCTTCTACAAGAATTTGTTCTCCTAAAGTAACTGGACTTTCACTATAACCTCTAAAATGATTTAAACCTTGCCTAAGTAGAAGTGAATTATTTCTTGATGAGATAACAGTAAACTCATTATTAAAGTTAGGCTGTGGGTTTGGTATGCAGAGTCTAATTAAAAAAAGAATTAAAAGTACAAGAATCACTACATTTTCTTTGTTTCTTTTAATGAAAAACAGAATAAAAAATATAACTATAAGAAATTTAAATTGTGAGATTAGAATTAAACCTAAGATGAACTGCAAAATTACAGGCATATATCATCCTTAATCTTCTCGAACTTCTTCATCCCTATTGATGGTACATTCATAAGATCTTCAAGGTAGATGAATGGTGTTTGATTTCGATAATTAATGATTTTTTGAGCGGTCGCTTCACCAATCCCATGTAATGTTATTAAAGTATCTAAATCTGCCCTATTTATTGAAACACATTGATTCTTTTCTTTCTTTTTAATATGAATAACCATATCTTGATAAACATATTCATTCATATTTAGCGAGGAAAGATCTGCGGACTCTGAAATTTCAACTTTCTTTAACACATCTTTAACTTGTGAATTGGAATGAACTTTTATTTCTTGAGAATCAACTGCTTCCCCTGTTATGACAATTGATACTTCTGTTTCTAATAATGGAAGTATTTCAACATTCTTTTGAGGAATTAATGAGAGAATACTGAGGACAAATAAAAAAATAGTGGCAACTTTCATAAGGCACCCCTATTTTTTAGTGTTTAATTTAAGTAATTCCTATTTTACTTCAAGGATTTTAACTTTATAGTTTGGTTCAACTTTAACAACACAAGTATCACCTTCTGTTTTATCCATAATAGCTAGAGCTAGTGGTGTAACATTTGATAGCTTTCCATTTAATGGATCAGCTTCAACAGAACCAACAATTGTATAAGTAGTTTCTAACTTTGTGTCTAATTCTTGAAGTTTAACGACAGAGCCTAAACTTACTTTTTTAGTACGTCTCTTTTTCTCGTCAATGATTTCATAATTACTAAGCATTGATTCAAGTTCGCGAATTCTGGCCTCAATCTTTGCTTGTCTATCTCTTGCTGCATCGTAATCAGCATTTTCAGATAAGTCCCCTTGAGATCGTGCTGCTTGAAGTTCTTCTTTAACTTCAGCACGAATAGTATGGATTAAATAATCTAACTCCTTCTGTAATTCAGCTAGACCTTCCTTAGTTACTAATGTTTTGTTTTTTTCCATATTTTCACCTCTTAACTGAGACATTATACCACATCTTTCTCATTTAAGATGCTAGAGATTTTTGTCGTCAGTAAATCAATCGCAACTTTGTTTTGTCCACCCTCAGGAATTATGACATCAGCATATCGTTTTGATGGCTCAACAAATAGCTCATGCATAACTCTAACTGTGTTCATATATTGATTAACAACAGACTCTAATGAACGGCCTCTTTCATTAACATCTCTAAGTAATCGACGAATAAACCGCACATCTGCAGGTGTATCGACAAAGATTTTAATATCTAGTTCATCACGAATTCTTTTTTCTTCCAAACAAAATAATCCTTCAATAATTAGGACATCACATGGCAAAACCATCAATGAATCTTGGCTACGCGTATGGTTTACGAAATCATAAATTGGCTTTTCAATGGTTTGGTTCATTTTAAGCATGCGAATATGTTCAATTAATAAATCCATATCAAAGGCAAAAGGATGGTCATAATTGACTTTCACCCTTTCACTTAAATCTATATTCGTTTGATCTTTATAGTAATCATCCATTTTAAGTATTTGAAAAGAAGATTCTGGTGAGATAATCTTTTTGATTTGCTTACTAATAGAAGTTTTACCTGAAGCTGACCCCCCAGCAATTCCTATGGTCATAACCTCTTTCATTAATACCGACCTCCCAAATACTGCTCAACTAATTGAAGATGTTCTTCATATGTTTCAGAAAAATAAACTTTTCCATCACCGTATACATCGGCTACAAAGTAGAAGTATGGTGACTCAATTGGCTGTAAAACAGCTAATAATGCTGTGTGAGTTGAGTTAGAAACAGGACCAATTGGTAGACCATCATATAAATATGTATTGTATGGAGACGCAATCCCTGGATTGTTTTCACATTCTTCCCAACTACTATAATCATATAATGCATAACACAGCGTCACACTTGATTCTAATCGCTGACCATAATCTAAACGATTAAAGAATGTTGAGGCAACTAATTGTTGGTCTTCAATGTGTGAAGCCTCAAACTGGACCATTGATGCAAGGATAAAGTTCTCATGAATTGTTAAATTACTGTTATCAAATAATTCTTTGTTAATAAGATAAAACTCATTAGTTGGTTCAATTAGTGTTCTTGTTATCTCTTCAATTGTGGCTTCTCTAAAGAACTCATATGTATTAGGGCTAAAATAGCCTTCAAGTAATACATTAACTTCAGGCACTAAAATAGAATCAGTGAGCACCTCATAGTCAGCAATCAACTGAGTAACAAATGTTTCATCATTCCATAGGCTTAAAACTTCAATCGCTGTGTAATCAGTATTTTGTGAAATGACAGAGGCATAATCTTTGGCCCACTGACCATCGATAAATTGCATCGTATATGTATTTTGAATAATATTGCTTGAGTCATTAAAGACAGCCATTATTTCGCTGGGTGTCATTGATGGCGAGACATTAAATAGACCAGCCTTAATGTCAGTCAAGCCTTCTCTTTGAGCAACAAATTTTGTTATAAAACCATTTTTTATTAAACCTTCACGCTGTAAGTCTCTGGTTAATGAATCTACTGTTGTATCAGGTAATATCTCATATTCAACCATCTGGACATCATCACTAACTGCTTTTAAGCTATCGGTATAGAAAAAGTATGCTGCTCCTAAAGTTACAACAATCAAAACAACAAAAAATAAAAAAACAATAAACCCTTTTCGAAAACGTCTCATTAAATCCTCTTAATGTTCGTGATGGTGATGGTGATCGTGGTCGTGGTCGTGATCATGGTCGTGATCATGGTCGTGGTCTTCTGCAGATGACATAAAGGTTTCAAACACTTCATTAATCATGTCCCATTCTTTTTCGTCGTCAATCGCATTTAACTCTCCATCTGCTGTATAGGTTGAAACAAATACTTGGCCATCTTCATCACTTGGATCAAAGTATAAAACATATTGTTTTTCTGTTTGATCTGAATCAAATGTAAATAATACTTCCATTTCTATTTCTTGGCCATTTTCATCAATAATAATAATTTTCTCTTCGTTCATAACGATCCCTTTCTTTGATCTAAATAGCGTTGTAATATTTCTACTGCGGCTACTTGATCGATAACTTTCTTTTTCTTTTTCCTTTTTACATCAAGCTTACTTAATGTTCTTAAAGAAGAAACAGTACTTAATCTTTCATCCATAAGAATTACAGGAATATCAAACTCTTCCTCTAGCAGTTCTTTAAACTCTAGAGATGCTTGAGCTCTAGGTCCTAAGTCGTTATTCATCATCTTAGGTAAGCCTAAAACAAAAGTCTCAACTTTGTGCTCATTGATAATTTTTTCCAATGGGCCCAATAATTGAGATGGGTCTTGTTGACTGTATGTCAAAGTAGTGACTGGGTGTGCAAATAGACCCAAGGCATCGCTAATGGCAACACCACAAGTTTTTGAACCAAAATCTAAGCCACAAGCAATTGACACATTAGTCATTTTTAAGGTATGCGCGTACTAATTCCTCAATAATTTCAAATCGTTCTAACTGTTGAATACTACTACGTGCTCCTTTATGTGAAGAAATATAGGCAGGATCATTAGTAATTAAATAACCAGCTAATTGATTGACTGCATTATACCCTCTTTCTTCCAAAGCATTGCAAACATCATGCAAAATCCTGCGAATGTTTTCTTGTTTCAATGCCTCAGTTGAGTAAGCCATGGTTTGAGTTACATCAAGTTTATCCATTTCATCACCTCTTAGTATTAAGTTTAACTTAAAACTACCTATTTTTAAAGTATAGAACTAACTTTTTTAGTCACAAATTCAATAACTTCGTCTACTTTTTCAACATTCCTAGCCCCTGCTTGAGCAAAATCAGGTTTTCCGCCTCCATTACCATCCGCCAGTTGAGCTGCCTGTTTAACTATATCTCCAGCTTTTAAGCCTTTAGCTATTAATTCTTTTGGTACATAGCAGGCTAGATTTAACTTATTATTAGATTCAAAAACACCAAAAATAAACTTAGTTGAAGCTTTAGATTTCAGAATATCCATAAAAGTTTTAACTAATTTACTATCTAAATCTGTTTTAAAGATTAATGGTGAAGCATCATCTGTTTGTAAGATTGAATTAGCTTTATCTACAAGAATTTTATTATTTAGCTCATTAAGTTGTTTAGTTTTTTCTTCAATCTCAGCAGTTAAACTATCGATTTTATCTATCGATTTATTGATATCATTGACTTGTAAATGATTAGCAAGATCATGAAGCATTGTCGCCTTCATGTTTAAGTATTCTGTAGCACCTTTAGATGTTTTAGATGTAATACGGCGAATACCTGATCCAATACTTTCTTCAGATTCAATCACAAATAAACCCAATTCATTTGTATTAGAAACATGGGTTCCTCCACATAACTCTTTAGAAAATTGACCAACACTGACGACTCGCACTAAATCACCATATTTAGATTCAAAGAGTCCAATCGCTTTTTGATCTTTAGCTTCTTGTAAACTCATATGATCGACAGTTAATGGATTAGCTTCAACGATCCACTGATTAACTAATCTAACCACTTCTTCTTGTTGTTTCGGTGTGACTTTTTCAAAATGAGTAAAATCAAAACGAGCATAGTCTGCATCGACATATGATCCTGCTTGAGCAATATGCGAACCAAGAACTTCTAATAAAGCTGCTTGTAGTAAATGGACAGAGGTATGATTTCTTTGAATCAGTAATCGTCTAGTGCGATCGACACTAAGTGTTACCGTATCACCCACTACTAACTCTCCTTCATCAACCGTAACTGCATGTAGATGCTGTTTGTGGGGGGCTTTGAGCACTTCTGTAATAAGTCCATTAGATGTTTCACTATTGAATACCCCTGTATCAGCAACTTGACCTCCACTTTCAGCATAGAATGGTGTTTGATCAAAGATTACAAATCCATCCCCTTCAAGTGATTGAACTTGTTGATTATCCTTAAAGAGACCTATAACTTTCGACTGACTCATTAAACTGTCATAGCCAATAAATTCTGATTTATCCATAAAGCTCATCAAAGACTCATTTTGACTACTAAAAGATTCAGTACTTTCTCGAGCGCCTCGAGATAATTGTTTTCGCTCAAGCATATGCTTTTGATAGCCTTCTTGATCAACTTCAAAACCATTCTCTAAAGCAATTTCAAGTGTTAACTCATAAGGAAAGCCATAAGTATCATATAACTTAAAGACATCAGCCCCTAATAATACTTTATCAGTCGATGATTGTAACAATGATTGAAGTAATTTTTCACCATCATGAAGTGTTTGTTCAAATCGATCTTCTTCTATTTTAACGAGTTTCTTGATTAAGTCTTTCTTTTCTTCTAAGCTTGGATAGAAGTCCTTCATAATTTCAGCGACAACATCAACTAATTTATACATAAAAGCTTCTTTAATATTTAATTGTTTAGAATAACGAATCGCACGTCTAATAATTCTTCTTAAAACATAACCACGACCCTCATTTGAGAAGAGTGCACCATCAGCTAAAGCAAATGAAACAGTTCGAATATGATCAGCGATTACTCTGTATGCTATTTTATTGTCATTATATTTAATCTGTGAATACTTTTCAGTTTGCCTAATAATTGGTAAGAATAAATCTGTATCAAAATTAGTTTCACCCCCCTGAATAACATTAACTAAACGTTCAAAGCCCATCCCTGTATCAATGTTTTTTTGAGGGAGTTCTTTATATTCATGACGAGGCACACCATCTACGGCATTATACTGAGAGAATACAATATTCCATACTTCAACATATCGATCATTTTCTTCATCATTGTAAAATAGTTCAATGCCTCTATTTTGTGGGTCATATTTTGGTCCACGATCAAAGAATATCTCTGAGTTTGGACCACTTGGGCCTTCACCTATTTGCCAGAAATTTCCTTCTTGTTTTGATATTCTTGATGGATCAATGCCAATATGATTAACCCATAAGTCATAGGCTTCTTGATCATCTGTATGGACAGAGTAATACAGCTTATCTTTATCTATTCCCATCCATTTATCACTCGTTAAAAATTCATACGCAAATTCTATGGCTTCTTTTTTAAAGTAATCGCCAATACTAAAATTGCCCAACATTTCAAAGAAGGTATGATGTCGTGCTGTTTTACCCACATTTTCAATATCATTTGAGCGGATTGCTTTTTGAACATTTGCTATTCTTGGTTTCTCTGGCTTTATGCTGCCATCAAAATACTTCTTCAAAGCAGCAACACCTGAGTTAATCCATAACAATGTAGGGTCATTATGTGGTATTAATGAATGCCCTTGTTCGATCAAATGGTCCTTACTTTCAAAAAAGTCTAAAAACTTTTGTCGTATTTCATTACTTGTCATTTTTTTCACCTCAACTAAATAAAAAAATCATCCCAGCCAAGGAACGATTCTCACCGCGGTACCATCCTAATTTACACCATTGTGTACAGCTTTCTAAGTTAACGCCATTCTACGCAGAGGATTAGTCTGTAAAGTGACGGAGCGTTCATAGCAGATGTTCAAAGTTTTCACCAACCACTTTGTCTCTAAAAACAAGCACACTATTACTACATCGTCATTACAAATGATTTTATCACATGCCATTAATTCTTTCAACGAGTTTAGTCTTAATTTGTGGTGAATGATCATATTTTGCGGCATCACTAAAGACTAATTCAGGACCAATTAAAATTAAACCATTCCTTGCTCTTGAAACGGCCGTATAAAATAAACGTTTATTCATCATAAATCGATGTTGAGGACTTCCCACAAAGATAACAATCGGATATTCAGATCCTTGCGCTTTATGAACACTTGTACAATAAGCATGTTTTAAATGTATCATTATTTCTGTGTCATACTCCACAATATTTCCGTCAAAATCAACAATTAAACGGTCTTTGTTGTCATCACTCTCAGCTTTAAATACAATCTCAACTAAAGTTCCAATATCACCATTAAATACAAAATCATCTGGTTGATTCTTTAATTGTAATAATTTATCCCCTTCTCTAAAGGTCATATAGCCAAACCGAAATTCACGTTTATGCTCATCTTGTGGGTTAAAATTTCTTTGAAGCAAAAGATTAAGTTGATCGATTCCATCTGAACCATCATATTTACAAGCTAAAACCTGAACATCATCAATTGTGTAGCCCTTCTCTAAGGCAAGCCTAGTCACTTCAATGACTGATTCTTTTATATAGTTTCTTTGATTAATATGAACAACATCACCTAATATCTTTGATTGATCAAAGCGCCCCTGGTTAATCGCACTGGCAATATCAATAATATGTGACTCCTGATTTTGTCGATAATTCACATCTAGAACATTAACACTAAAAACTCCTGAATTAATTAAATCTCGTATTAAGAAACCTGGACCAACAGATGGTAATTGATCTTTATCACCAATAAATAGTATTTTTCGAACCTTAGGCATAGCTAAGGCTAAGGCTGACATGACATAGTTGTCGACCATTGAGAACTCGTCAATAATTAAAATATCATTTAACACAGGATTAACTTCGTTTCTAGCAAATTTATTTGTTTCAAGATTCCATTCTAGTAATGAATGAATTGTAGTCACATTAACATTCACAATTTCTTTTAGACGTTTTGCGGCCCTGCCAGTTGGTGCACAGATGGCTAAATCATAGTGTGGATAAGCTTCTCTAAACAAAGCAATTATTGCTTGAATAATGGTTGTTTTGCCTGTCCCTGGGCCTCCAGTTATGATGGTCTTATCATTATTGAAGAAACCCTTAATTGCTTTAATTTGAGATTCATCATAAATAATATTTTGTTGTGCTTGATAGTCTTGGATGAGTTGATCTAAGTCTTTAGTTAAAGGAGTGATTTTTTGGATTGGCATTTGATTAAAGTAATTAGCATTTATGACTTCTGCTTCATACTGACTTTTATGATATAGGGCCTCATTGTCTAAGACTAATCTTCTTGAGTTGATAGTCTCTTGTAATCCAATACTAAATTTGTCATCATCAAGTTTATATTTTGGTAGTCTTTTAAGTAACTTTTCTATGGTTGTGAAGGTTGAGCCTGAATTTAAACAATCTTGTAAAGTTTCAAAGACCAAAATGGCTGAGATTCGTTCTGGATGATCTTTTTTAAAACCTAATGAGGATGCTAATTTATCGCATGTTTTAAAGCCTATTCCTTCTACTTCATCGACCATACGATATGGATTCTCTTTAATTTTGGTAATTGCGTCTTTGCCATAAATTTGTTCAATCTTCAAAGTTTGGCGCATTGTAATTCCGTGTTGCGCAAAAAAGTTAATTTGTTTTTCAAGCTCAACTTCAGTTCTTAATTGATTGATTAATGTTTGTTGATTTTCAATACTTAAAAAAGGATCAGTAAAAACAAAATCGTCATCTTCTTGAATCTGAGTTAATAAATCAGTTCCATAATAATCAATGATTCGCTGTGCTTTAACTTTTCCAATACCTGGAAATAAGGATGAACTTAAATACTTTATTAATGTTTCAGTTGAATTGGCTAAAAGCTTTTCATATTGTTGAATCTCGAATTGTAAACCATACCGATAATGCTCTTTGTATTGGCCAGTTAATATATAAATCTGGTCAAGTTCTAATTGTGGAACATATCCAACGGCTGTCATGGTCTTTTCTGTTTGGTCATTGAGCATGACTAAATAAACGCTGTAGAAATTTGCGCTTGAATATATTTTTCGTTTGATTAAAACTTCAATTTGAATTTGATTATCCATTGATAAAAAAGATAGATAAGAAACCGACTAAATTGTACATTGCGTGAACCACAATGGGTGTCATAATCGTTTTTGTTTTGACATAACTAAGCCCTAAAACAAAACCTAGTCCGCCATATAGTAAGATAAACCATAGTTCATGAAAATTACCAAAAGTCAGTGATTGAGCAATATGGATGTAACCAAAGACTAAGGCTGAGGTTAATAGAGTAGTAAATGTTGATTTAGAATCTAAGAAAATGATTGCGTATCGGAAGACTAATTCTTCGATAAATGGTGCTAAAACAACAACTGTCAGAAAAATAATGAAAGGACTGTCGAATGCCATAATTTCAATACCCACTTGATTGAGTGATGTTCCTTCAATACCAATCATATACAGAATGAAATTTACAGCATACATCACTAAAAAGATTAGGGCGAAATATTTAAGACATGTCACAAAAAAGGATTTCAAGTTTTGAGCTACAACAAAGTCTTTGATGAGCTCTCTTTTTAAATAAACAATATAAACAATAGCTATTACTAACATCATTAAAAATTGAGCAAAAGCCATTGAGGAAATGCCTGTAATTATATTGGCCAAGACTAAGTTGTTTAGAATAATACCAAATAATGTACTGATGACAAAATATATCCCAACAATTGTTATTCTTTGTTTAATACTTAGAGTTTTCAAGTGCTTGATCCACCCTTTCTCTAGGACTTTGATTTTGGTAATAAATTTGATCCACTCGTCCTGCACCTAAGACAAGTCCATCCTTATCATAAAAGACGGCTTCTTGACCAGGTGTTATAGCTGCTACTGCCGGATTTACAGATACTTCTAGTGTTTCATCATCGATCCAGTTTAATGTGACAGGATTGTCTTTTTGGCGATATCTGAATTTAGCAAAACAATCAATATTGTCTTTATCTTGATACCAATTAATGCGATTAACAATTACTTTATCTGAAAGTAGATACTCTGAATCACGACCCTTAGTTACATAGAGCGTGTTTGTTTCAATGTCTTTATGACACACAAAGAACGGTCCAACAGCGGTTGATATATCCAAACCATGTCTTTGGCCTAATGTATAATACATAACACCTTTATGTGTTCCTACTTTTTTATTTGAACCAATATCGATAATATCGCCTTGGGTTTCTTTTAAGTAGTTGCTTAAGAATTCTCTAAAATGTCGTTCTCCAATAAAACAGATCCCCGTTGAATCTCTTTTGGTTGCTACTGGTAAATCCAATTGACTGGCAATTGCACGAATTTCACTTTTTTCCAAATCTTGTAATGGAAAGAGTGCCTTTTGTAAAGCATTAAGAGGTACTTGTGCTAAGAAGTAAGATTGATCTTTATTCTTATCTTGTGCTTTAACTAGTCGATTAATGCCATCAACTTGTAGTATTTTAGCGTAATGACCTGTCGCAACTAAATCAAATCCATGTTTGCTGGCAAAGTCAAAGAATGCATCAAACTTAATGTGTCGATTGCATAAAATGTCTGGATTTGGTGTATTGCCTTTCTTAGTTTCTTCTAAGAAGACGCTAAAAACATCATCCCAATACTCTGCAACAAAATCGACTCTCAATAATGGTAAACCTAATTGAGTTGCTACTGCTAGAGCATCTTGATAATCTAGTTCTTGTGAACAATGTTCATTGTCCAATGTTGGATTTCCTAATGTATCATTATTGGCTAATGAATCCCAATTTCTCATAAAGCCACATGTTACATCATATCCTTGTTCTTTTAATAAATAAGCAGCTACAGCAGAATCTACTCCTCCTGATAAGCCGACGAATACTTTTTTCAAAATTGCCTCCAATCAAATAAAAGCTGTGATATCACAGCTCAGATACTAGTCGTAATGGTTCACGACGATTAGATGGTATAAAGGCTCCGATTTCTTCCTCATCATACCCTACGAGAAATGTCTTCTCATTTAACACGATCGGACGTTTCAACACCGATGGATTTTCTTGGATGAATTCAACTAATTGATTCATGGTCATATCTTCAACATCTATGTTATTTTCTTGAATAATTTTACTGCGTTTAGAAATAATATCTTCAGTACCATTTTCACTACGCATGAGTAAATGTTTAATTTCACTCTCGTTAAGAGTTGTGTGAAAGATGTTTTTCTCAATGAAACGTAATTCATGGTCTTTAAGCCAGTTTTTCACCTTGCGGCACGAAGCACAGCCTGGTGATGTATAAACAACAATCATTTAACATCCTCCTTGAACTTATATTATACTGTGATTAGCAACAATATAAAAGAGCTTTTAATGAAAAAACACAAAAACTTTAAAATATTGACAAATAAAGGGTAAAATGCTAAAGTATTTCTGTTATCTTTGAAGAAAATGTAGTACGTAATTGATTAATCATAAAGAGAGATGCTGGCGCTGAAAAGTATCGATTAATATTACCGAATGGACTTTCTGAGATAAAACGGTCATGGCGTTATACATGTCAAGTAAAAAACGAAGGTGGCACCACGCTTAGGCGTCCTTGGGTCCACCTTTTTATGTACACAAGGGAGAAAACTATGAAGAAAAGAATGTTATCAGGAATTAAACCAAGTGGTCAATTGCACTTAGGCAACTACATTGGGGCCTTAAGAAACTTTGTAAGGTATCAAGATGATTATGAAATGGTTGTCTTTATTGCTAATTTACATTGTATAACAGTGCCTCAAGAACCAACTGCTTTACAGACAAACTTACGTGATGCTGCTGCCTTATACATTGCTAGTGGATTAGATCCACAAAAAGCTACAATTTTTCTACAGTCTGATGTCATGGCTCATTCACAATTAAGTTTTATTTTACAATCACATTCATACTTAGGTGAGCTTAATCGCATGACTCAATATAAAGATAAAGTTGCTAAAGGTGAAACTGAACTTACTGTGGGTTTATATACATACCCTACATTAATGGCTGCTGATATCCTTATTCAGGATGCACATTATGTGCCAGTAGGCATTGACCAAAAACAACATGTTGAATTAACTAGAGATATTGCACAAAGGATGAATAATCGATATAAGAAAACACTATTCACTATACCGGAACCTTTGATTGAGAAAGTTGGTTCAAAGATTTATTCATTACAAAATGTTGAAAACAAAATGAGTAAATCAGATACAACAGAAAAAGACATTATTTATTTACTTGATCCAGTCAAAACAGCGACTAAAAAAATTATGTCAGCCGTCACTGATTCTGAAAACAAAATAGCATATGATCCAGTGAATCAGCCAGGCATCTCTAATTTGTTGACAATTGCCGCAAGTTTGCAGGTTCAAAACATTGACACCATTGTGTCTGAGTGTAAAAATATGCAATATGGAGCCTTTAAGAAATATGTTGCTGATATTGTCGCAAAAACATTAAGTGAGATTCAGGATAAATACAATGAAGTCATTGAATCAAATATGTTAGAAAAGGTCCTACAAGATGGCGCAGAAAAAGCAGCTATCACTGCAAATAATCGCTTAGCGATGGTTCAAGAAACACTAGGATTAGAAATAATTGGAGGAAAACTATGATACAACTAACGAATTTAACAAAGCAATTTGGTGATAAAGTAGCGGTTGATGATATCAGCATTACCTTCCCGTCTGGAAAAATTATTGGGTACATTGGACCTAATGGTGCTGGAAAAACGACAACTTTAAAGATGATGTGTGGCATCACTAAACCAAGCAATGGCCAAATTCTTCTAAATGGAATTGATATTGCTAAAGAACCTCTCGCAGCTAAGAAACAACTTGGATTTGTGTTTGATTCACCTGATGCTTTCTTACAATTATCTGGTTTAGAGTATATTAATTTTATAGCAACGATCTATGAAGTTGATACCGTTGAAAAAAATCGACTCATTGAGGAGCTTGGCGAAGCCTTTGAAATGACCGATGTTTTAAATGATAAAATTGAAACTTATTCACATGGAATGAGACAAAAAATTATGATTATGGCTGTTTTAATTCATAATCCAGATATCTGGTTATTGGATGAGCCTCTAACTGGTTTAGATCCTAAATCAAGCTTTCGATTAAAAGAAATAATGAGAGCACATGCCGATGAAGGCAATACGGTCTTATTTTCAACCCATGTCTTGGAAGTTGCTGAAAAACTATGCGATGAGATTGCTATTATTGATCATGGCCAAATTAAGTATCAAGGAACATTGGAAGCACTTAAACAAAATTATCCTGACAAATCATTGGAAGCAATTTTCCTGGAAGTAACAAAATGAGTAAAATTTTATCTTTAAGTAAAGTCATGTTTAAGATTTCATTGGACTCCTTTAGAGTATCTAAAAAGAAATCTTTAAACATACTATTTGTTGTATTTATGGTTCTCTTCTTATTAGTACCGGTATTTATGTTGTTCAGGTTCTTATTTAAGAACACTTTGGAAATGCTGATTACTATGAATCAAGAAGCTCTACTTATCAATGTCCTTTTAGCAGGACTAAGTTTGGTTATTATTTTCTTTTCAATGCTACAAATTCCTTATATTTACTACTTTTCCAATGATACCGAAACTTATTTAGCATTACCTTTAAAACCATATGAGATTCTGTTAAGTCGACTTTTTGTTGTTCTAATTTTTGAATACTTACTAGTCTTTGTCATGATGGTTCCCTTTATTTTTACATTCTTTGAGATAACAGGAAGTATTGGCAGCATTATTATTGGTCTTATTGCTAGTATATTTATCCCTATAGGCCCGGTTATTATCTCTAGTATTGTGGTCATCTTATTGATGAATTTTGTTCCATTCTTTAAAAACAAAAACGCGATTAACGTAATTTTTGGTCTTCTTGCTTTTGCTTTCTCAATTGGTATTAATGTAGTTGCACAGGGCCAAGATTTCTCTCAAATTGATTTATTACAATTACTTCAAGATGGTAACAACTCAATAAGTAATACAATGTTTGCTTTGTTACCAAACATTCGCTTTGCTTCATCAGCAATTGTTAATCAGTCTGTGCTTGATTTACTAATCTTTATAGGAATTACACTTGGGTTGGTGGTAATCTATTTATTTGCTGCACAGAAATTTTATTTAAATGGTGCGACAACAATCAGTGATTCAGCTCGTAATAAAAAGAGATTTAATCGCAATCAATTATCGACTGGTAGACAATCATCTCTTGTGAGTACTTTTTTAACTCGTGAAATTAAAACACTCCTTAGAACTCCAGCCTATCTCTTAAATGGTCTTTTACCTATCTTTATATTTCCAATAATGATTGGTATATTACCAATATTCGGTAACTTTGAAAGCGATCTTGATATGACGTCATTTATGCCACTGTTAAATCAGTATTTAAATGATATTCAGCTTGGGGTTCCTATTGCATTAATTGCTGGTGTTGTTATTGGTTTGTTTATTGGATCAATGAATATGTTATCTGTGACAGCTTTATCTAGAGAAGCAAAGGTTATAGATCATATAAAAGCTTACCCAATTGATCATTACAAGATGATGTTAGGTAAGCTGATATTTAATATTGGGTTATCATTATTAGGCGTAGTTCTAACTATAGTTGTGATTAATGTATGGATTACACTACCTTTACTATTTAACTTGCTGGTACTTGTTAGTTCTATTATTGCTGTTACTTTTACAAATCTGTTTGGAATGCTGGTTGATTTGTTTAGACCAAATCTTAAATGGACTAATGAAATTCAAGTTATTAAACAAGGATTAAATGGATTTATAAATATCTTTGGGCTATGGATACTCATTGGTATCCTTGGTTTTATTGCTTGGCAATTAAGGGACTATTTCTTTTATACAACCATTGGTTTGACTGTCTTTATTTTGATTGCATCACTGGTCATCTTGTATTTCTTAAAAGTGAATACTTCAGATTTAGTCATTAAGGCTGAAGCTTAACTCTTTAGTTTTTTCCCAAGGATAATGATCATATCCAAAATGTCCAAAATTACTTGTATCTTGATAAATTGGATTTAATAAATCTAATTCATTAATAATATTATAAACACTGAAATCAAAATTCTGATTAACTATGTCTAATAATTGTTCATTAGTATATTTAGAGGTTTGATAAGCTTGAACATAAATTGATTGTGGTGTTTGTTTACCAATTGCATAAGAGAGTTGAATTTCAACTCTTTTTGCTAGTTTGGCAGCGACTAAGGATTTAGCTACATAACGAGTATAATAAGCAGCTGAACGGTCAACTTTTGATGGATCCTTACTTGAGAAACATCCCCCTCCAATACGTCCCATACCACCATAAGAGTCAACGATAATCTTACGTCCTGTTGTGCCGCTGTCACCATATGGTCCACCTATCACAAATTGACCGCTTGGATTAATGGTATAGGTTGTGTTTTCATTTATGAGTCTTGGGTCAACGACTTTTTCAATTACTTCTTTGATCATCGTGTCTTCGATTTGTTGATGTGAAATACCTGCTTCATGTTGTATTGAAATAACAATATTTGTGATATATAAAGGATGATTGTTTGCATCGTATTGTACACTGACCTGTGTTTTTCCATCAGGTTTAACCCATGAAATAGTTTCTCTTAATTCTTTTAAACGTTTTGAAAGTTTATGTGCAATTGTAATAGGTAGAGGCATTAACTCAGGTGTATCATCACAGGCATAACCAAACATAATTCCTTGATCACCAGCTGAGATAACATCTCTGGCAACTGCTTGAAATATATCTGATGATTGCTGAGAAACTTTTACTAAAAACTCAAAATCCTCAACATAACCAATTGATTTTAGTACCTCTGATGCAATTGCTTCATAATCGATTTGAGCTTTCGTATTTGCTTCTCCATAAATTAAACAAAAATTATCTTTAATGGTTGCTTCAACAGCCATTTTTGAATACTTATCCTGTCTTAGCGCTTCATCTAAGATGGCATCACTTATTTGGTCACAAACTTTATCTGGATGACCGTCGGTTACAGATTCTGATGTAAATACAAACATTTCTTTCCTCTTTTCTATAAAAAAACAGCAACCGATAAGATTGCTGATTGTTTTGTTTCAGTGTCTTATCGATGTTAGCTGGACCACCCGACTCAACGGGTTGGTGTGAGGTCATCGAGCTAACTCTCTACCTCAACTCTTTATAAACGCAAATTATATTATACTTAATTACTAATTATTGTCAATAATTACTCTTCTTCACTAATAAGTTCTTCATATTCTTCAAGGTTTAAACCATCGTGTTGATCCATGAATTCTTGCTCAGCAAGTTCACGATACTTATCCATTTTTCTTCTGAATAGTTCACCATTTGATGGCGGTGTATAAGAAATGGCATTGGCTCCTGCCTGAATCACTTCTAAAATTGTTTCCTCAGTAGGTCCCCCTGTTGCGATAATTGGCACTTCAGGAAATTGTTCTCTAATTCTTCGAACAATATGGGCTGTGTTTTGTGCTCCAGATACGTTAATTATATCTGTTCCAGCATCTAATCGCTCTTGAATATCTGTATACTCACTAACAACAGTCGAGATTATTGGGCAATCGACAGCACGATTAACAAGGTCTATGGTGCTTGCTGGTGCAGGACCATTTAATACAACAGCAGTAGCGCCCTCAGCTTCAGCATGAGCTGCAATTTGTGCTGAGCGATAGCCTTTTGTGGTTCCTCCTCCAACACCCGCAAAGACAGGGTTTGAGGCAACCTGGATAATGCTCTTTAATATTGCTGGATGTGGTGAGAATGGATACACAGCTAGGATTGCATCGGCATTATTGTTTATGATAATGGCAATGTCTGTTGTAAATATGATAGATTTTATTCTTCTGCCATGAATTATGATTCCTGAACATTCACGAATAATCTTTGGAACATAAACGATGTCATTTCTTAAGGCAGTGTTAATTTTAGGTCTAATTTTACTCATTATGTTATCTTATGTCGGACAAAGTTTCCGACTACCCTTTCACTTTTTGTTACATTGATAAAGGCTTGCTCATCTATAGATAAAATTATACGACAAACTTCTTCAACTTCAAAGGCATTAACGACCATAAATAACATTGTTTTAGGTGTTTTGGTATATGCACCTTCACCCCATAGTTTTGTAATTCCTCGACTAAACTTAGAAAATATGGCTTCTGCGACATCATCTTCATATTCAGTGATAATGTATAAACCGTTGAGTTTGTGGCGTGAGTCCATATTATTGATAATGGTTGTTGAAACAAATTGGAAAATCATTGAATACATGGCTGCTTCAAAGCCAAAAATAAATCCAGCAACTAGTAACACAGCCCAATTCAAGTACATAATGTAATCCCAGATTGGGACATGTGGATGATGATTTTGGGTATAGATGGCGATGTAATCAGTTCCGCCGCCACTGGCTTTTGCTTTTAAGGCTAAGATACTAGAGATGCCTGTAATCATTCCACCAAAAAGAACTAACAAAATTCGGTCATCAACTATATGAAAGTTTGGGATAAAGAAATCGGACAGTGAAACAATTGTAAATTGAATCGTTGTTAATATCGCAAATCGTTTGCCAATATACTTCATAACCAATATCGTTAAAACTATCTGAATTACCAGATATAAGAGTAAGTATTGAATGTGGATATTAAAATATTTTGCTAATATCTCAGTCACAAGCTTTGCGATACCGACAAAACCAGCCGGATAAAGATTGGCTGGATTAACAAATCCATGTATCGAAATACTTGCTGTTAACGCAGAAAATACAACTAATAGTAGTGATTTTAAAAATTCTTTTGTTTCTGTACTCATATGAAGCTCCCTTCAAAACAATAAAAAAAGAGTAGCGAACTACTCTCTAATTTTAACATTTTATAAGCAGTGGTCACAAGTCCCATCAGGACAGTCTTCACAGTCATGCTCAGGTACTTCTTCCCATTGTTTTTTAGCGAATTGAGCTTCATAAGCTAAAGTATCTAGCGCGACACAATCAATCGCTATTTTTGCACCATAAGCTAAATCTTTAATCTCAACAACGGTTCGTGCTGGATATGGATTTGAGAAGTATGTGGCATAGATTTGATCAAACTTTTCTAAATATTTATGGTCAGATAAATAAACTGTTGTTTTGACAATATGTCTTAATTCTAAATCTATTTCTGATAAAAGTGCTACTAAATTTCGAATAACTTGCATTGATTGTTCTGATACATCATCAGAAACCATTGTGTTATCTTCATTTAATGGTAATTGTCCTGATATAAAAACAAAGTCTCCAACCTTTAATGCTGGGCTATATGGGCCATGTCCCTGTGGAGCTTCAATGGATGTAATTGATTTTGCTAACATAAGTTAAACACTCCTTACTTTTCTATGTGATATTATACTAGAGACCAAAAAATAATTAAACTAAAGTGACTTATTTATGCTTACGCAACCAATCACTTCCCTTTTGGATTTCTACTAGTGATAATTCTTGGTAATCTAATTGCCTTAAAACCTCATATGTTACAATCGCCACACTATTGGCTAAGTTTAGTGATCGCGCATTTGATGTCATAGGTATTCTAACACAATCTTTTAAATTATTTGCTAATACATCTAGTGGTAAACCTGTACTTTCTTTTCCAAAAACTAAATATATATTTTCTTTCTCAGCTGAATAATTAATTTCAGAATGGCTTTGTTCACCATATCGTGTGACAAAAATCACTCTACCATTGACCGTTTTCTTAAATGCAGCATAATCATCATGAATGATAATATCTAATTCATCTATATAATCCATTCCAGAGCGTTTAAGACGCTTATCATCATAGATGAAGCCAAAGGGCTCAATTAAATGGAGTGTCGCATTAGAGGCCATGGCTGTGCGCATAACATTGCCTGTATTTTGAGGAATCTCTGGTTCAAATAACACAATGTGAAGTTTTGGGTGATTTGCTTTACGTTGATATAAGGCAATAAATGCTAAGATAATAAGACCGATTAAAACACTAAAGATAATTCTAAAGACGAGTTGATTAAAGAATTCTAATGGAACCATCTGAATTAAACGATCAGTAGCTGGGTCTAATAGCCATAAATCATTGCTAAAGAAGACATGATGGAAATTAGTCCAAAAGCCGTCAAAATCAAAAACAACATACATTCCTAATGCAGCAAGCAATAAACCAAACACTACAAATGAAGTTTTAAACGATTGATTAAAGATAAATTTAGCCTTTTTAAGTCCTAGTGAAAGATATCTGATAGTTAAAAAGATAGCAACAATAAGTGATACATAAAGTATTGCTTGACTGCCTAAATATAGATTCTTAACATCGACCATATGATCAATCTCTTTTTGATTAAACATTTGGTCGCCACTTTCTAATTCAAAATGTAAATCATTTCGACTATCTTGAATATAATCTAATAAAACAGCCGTTGCTGTATTGAGTTCTGATTCAGATAGATTCATTCGCTGAGCTGTTGATAGTCTTTCATTCATATCATTATAAAAAGTTCGATTAAAACTGTGACTAAAAATTGACCCTATTATTAAAACAATAATCATGCTTGAGGCCCATATCCAATTGAATTTTCTACTCTGCAAGATATTCGACATATTTTAGAACCTCCATCAAAGCTTTCGATCGGTGTGATACTTTTGCTTTATATTCTAAATCTTCAGCAAATGTCTTTGTTGTATGCTCTGGAATAAAAATCGGATCATAGCCAAATGAACCCGTACCTCTTATTTCTTGTGAAACACTGCCATAAACGACTTGTTGTGTCACAAACTGCTGACTTGGTGTTAATAAAACCATGGCACATGTAAACATTGCTTTTCTGTCAATGACCCCTTCTAATAACTTTAGAATTTCTTTATTCTTTAGTGCATCAACTGTACCAGATCCTAAAAATCGAGCTGAATTAACACCAGGTTCATTGCCTAAGGCTTTAACACTGAAGCCTGAATCATCTGCCAAAATAGCATGATTAGGATAAAATGATTGGATTGTTTTGGCTTTAATTAATGCATTGTCTAGAAAGGTTATGCCTGTTTCTTCGATTTCAAAATCAAAATCGATATCCCGAAGACTTATAATCTCGATATCTAAATGCTTGAAGTATTCTTTGATTTCTTTGATTTTATGCCCATTATGGCTTGCTACTAGTATTCTCATAACAGTAGTTATCATACCAAAAAACATGCCATTATGCTATGATATTTGCATGTTAAAAACAATTGAATTTGAATCAAAAATCAAAAGTATTGAGCTTACTGATTTAGGATTAACCAATAAAAACTACATTATGACCTTACAAAATGATGAAAAATATTTTGTTCGAATTCCGTATAAACATAATTACGCGTTATTTAATTATGAGTTAGAAGAACAGATTTATCGTCAAATCAAACCTCTGAAGATTAATTTAGAATACATTTCTTTAGATCCTCAAACAGGTGTCAAAATTAGTCCTTATTTAGAAGGCATTAAGCATCTTGATGAACTCGATTTAAGAGAAGCCGCGGTTCAGGTTGCTAAAGACTTACAGAAGCTTCATTCAACAGAGATTGTTAATCATGAGTTTGATGTTAAGTCAAAATATTTTCAGTTTAAAGAGCTTAATAGTCTTCAGATTTATCCTTTAGAAGATTATGAATACCTTTTACAAAAGCTGGCTAAATATCCTCAAAGAGTTTTGTGTCACAATGATCTTGTTAATGGAAATGTTGTTTCGTATCAAAACAAAGTATATTTAATCGATTATGAATATTCAAGTGATAATCATCCCTATTTTGATTTATTATCATTTATTACTGAAAACAGTATTCATGATGAAGAAATCCGCAAACTATTCTTTGAAACATATCTTAATCGGTCACTTACTTCAAAGGATAAAGATGATTTATTATTCTTTGAATTAATTCATGATTTACTATGGTGTCAATGGGCACAGATGCAGGCTAGCTTAATCGATGATCCAATATACTTAGAAATAGCACAAACAAAGTATCAACAACTTATAAAAAATCGACTGTAATGAATAAAAAAGAGCCGTAGCTCAATAGATTGTTGGATTAACTGTCTATTTCGTTATGGCTCCTTTTGTTACTATTTTAATAAAATATTATGGACAAAGTCTTGGGCAATGGCTGGAGCTGACGCAATACCTGGTGAGTCGGTTCCTGCTACATTGTAAAATCCTTTAACATGAGGACTTTCTCCAATCACAAAGTCATCATTGACTTCTTTTGGTCGAATCCCTGACATTGTTCCTGTTTGATGCTCATACGGAATATGACGTGCAACCATCTTAATTTTCTCTTTGATGATTTCAATATCTGCGTCTTGGACAACTGGCTCATCTAGAGTTGTTACTGTGAATGCAGTTGGACCAATTAAGACAGAATCATCGACTTGAGGGATTACTAAAACTCCTTTACCCATATTAGTTGGTGCTGGATACAGTGCTCCATCGGACATATTTCGTGCTTCTTTGCCTAAAGTAATATAATCTCCACGAATATATGTTAATTCAAATGTAGGCTCAGATACCATCGCTTCAATATGTGGTGCATAAAGTCCACCAGCATTGACAACTTTGCGAGCTTGATAAGTTCCTTTATTTGTTACAACGTCAAAATACCCATCATGAACATGAATCGCTGTAACTTCTTCATTTAAGTGAACTTCTACGCCATTTTCAGCAGCTTTTTTAATGGCTTGTTGAGCTACATGTGTTGGATCAACGACTGCAGTTGTTGGCATGCTTAATACTTCAAAGGTATTATCTGGAAGATTTGGTTCTCTTTTTAAAGCTTCTTCACGTGATAGTCTTTCGACAAAAACATCTCGCTCTTTTGCATTATTAACTAAATGTTCAAATATTTCATGGTCTGCATCAGTTGTTGCAATTAAAAAAGCTCCAATCTTTTTATATGGAGTTTCTAGTTCTTTAGCATATTCCTCATACATTCTAGTTCCTAACAGATTGTATTTTGCTTTAAGTGTTCCTTCAACTGGATCAATTCCAGAGTGAACAACTGCGCTATTATGTCCTGTGACATCAAGGCCAGGTTTTTCTCTTTTCTCCAAAACAAGAACCTTTGAATCAGTTTTTGATAATTCATAGGTGATGGTGCTACCAATAATTCCTGCACCAATTACAATTACATCTTTCATATTAATTCCCTTTCTTTCTATGTTGTATAGTTAAATTATACCAGATGTTCACATGTAAGGGGTGCCATTTGACTGGTCACCTTTTGAGTAAAAAGAAAGAAATATAAACAAAAAAAAGCCATAACATTGTAATATGTTATAGCTCTAATAATTCTACTTCATTTGGATTTGTCGTAAGTGAACCAACACATTATTGAGTGATTCAATTAACACTTTATCTTCATTAACTTTCAAATCAGAAATGAGACTATCAATCAGTTCTTCATGAAAAAGATGATGAACTTGCAAAGCATCATGAGCTTTGTCAGTTAGCTGTAAATGTGTCACCCGACGATCATGTTCAGCTCGAACTTTTTGAACATATCCTTTTTTTACTAATCGGGTGATATTAATACTTAAAGTGGACGCAGTGACATTTAGATCACTCGCTATATCGCTCATTTTATTGTTTTCTTTCGCTTTATCTATCGCTTCCAGAGTATGCATTTCAGTAATGGATAAACTAACACCCTTACTTCGAATCGCTTCCTCTTGCATCATTAAAATTTTCCAGAAAATATCTACAATAAGTTCGTTGATGAGCTCACGACTATTTTCCATAATTAGCTATTAAGTGCTGTTTTGGCTTGGTTTACAATTGACTCAAATCCCTTAGGATCAGCGATTGCTATTTCTGATAGCATTTTACGATTAATATTGATATTAGCAAGTCTTAGTCCATGCATTAATTGTGAATAGCTCAAATCATTTAAACGTGCAGCTGCATTAATACGAGTAATCCATAATTTACGCATTTCACGCTTAAGATTCTTACGATCTCTATAAGCATAGCGTAATGAACGCATTACTTGTTCATTTGCTGTTCTGTATAATGAATGCTTGGACCCATAATAACCCTTAGCTAATTTTAAAACCTTTTTACGACGCGCTCTTGACGCGACAGCATTTTTTGCTCTTGGCATCTTTAAACTCTCCTTTTATCTAACCTTGTAATAAGTTCTTAATTCTCTTGTAATCAGATGGATGAACTAAAGTACCCTTACGTAATTTTCTTTTTTGTTTTTGTGATTTGTTTCCAGCAAAGTGAGACACGTATGCATGATGTCTCTTAAGTTTTCCAGAACCAGTTTTTTTAACTCTTTTTGCAAGAGCTTTTTTAGTCTTCATTTTCGGCATTTTTTGATTCCTCTTTCTTCTTCTGTGGTGTTAAAGTTACAGACATCGTATTTCCCTCAAGTTTAGGTCTTGCTTCAGCAATTGAAATATCAGATGTCTTTTCAATAAATTCATTCATTGTCTTTTTACCAACTTCAAGTCGAGTAATAAGACGTCCGCGAAAACGCATGTCTACTTTAACTTTTTTACCAGATTCTAGCCATTTACGTGCTTGATTTAACTTTGTTTCAAAGTCGTGAGTATCAATTACCGGTGACAATCGTAATGGCTTAAGTTCAGTAACATGTTGCCTCTTCTTAGCGTCCTTAGCTTTCTTTTGCTGTTCAAAACGGTAACGCCCATAATCCATAATTTTACAGACCGGCGGTTTAGCATTTGGTGCAACACAGAATAAATCCATTTCTGCATCAGCTGCTGCTTGTAAAGCTTCACGGCGCATTAAAATCCCAAGTTGTTCTCCTTCAGGACCAATGACTAACATTTCTCTGAATCTGATTTGTTGATTGACAAGATCTTCGTTTCTTCTACGTGATATGGTCTTCACCTCCTATAATATGTGAAAAAGTGCCTAGAAAGCACTTCAAATTACGTCATAATTCAATATAAGATTGATTCATAGCGTATACCCAAGACTTAGGTCATCAGGTGAGAAGTCTGCTTCTACTTTCTATTGCCTATTTAGAATATCAAATTTGATACTTAAAGTCAACTAAAGCTGCTCTTTTATCATATTTCAAATAAAAGTCACACTATCAATAAAAAAAACCTAAATTAAAAATTCTCTAACTTAGGGTTCTTAACTAATAATATTATTTGATTTGACTAAATTTAGATCTCAAAAGCAGCAGCAAGTCCAGCCTCAGTAGCTAGATTCGCAGTACCAGGAACTTTTGCATCACCAACAACAATGACTTTACTGCAAAGTCTTTTAATTCTTCCTCAAGTGGATTGTATGCCTTAACACCAGTAGCTAATGCAATCGTATCAAATCCACCAATAGTAACCTCTTCACCATTCTTAGTATAAACTACGCCATCTTCAGTAAACTCTTTTACTTTAGCACTTGTCATTGATTGAACACCTCGATCAGCAAGTTTTGACATTAAGAAAGCTCTTGGAGTTATTTCTTCATCTAAGGCAATGGCTTCACGCATTTCAAGGATAGTTACTTGTCTATTATGTTCACCAAGGAAGTCTGCCGTCTCAGCTCCTGTTTATCCGCCACCAATAACGAGAACATTTCCACCAGGTGTAACATTTCCATCAAGAATATCTAAAGCATCAACAACCATGTCATTGTCAACACCATTAATTGGAAGTTTCGAAGGAACCCCACCAGTCGCAAGAATGACTGTATCTGGTGCAAACTGTTCAACATATTCTTTAGTTACTTCAGTGTCTGTAACATATTTAACACCATTTTTCTGACCAACTGAAACATAATATTTCAAAGCAGTAGCGATTTCATGTTTTGTCGGAGGAATCGAAGCAAGTCTAAACTGACCACCAAATTGTGCATCTTTTTCAACAACTGTTACATCATGTCCTTTTTGGCCAGCAACAAGTGCAGCCTCAAGACCAGCTGGACCACTACCAACAACTAATACCTTCTTAGGATCCTCTACTTTGTCCATTGGGTATTTTAATTCATTACCAGTCAATGGATTAATTAAACAAGATGTGCTCTTTCCAACAAAAATATAACCGATACAAGATTGGGTACATCCAATACAAGGGATAATTTCAGACAAACGATTTTCTTTTACTTTATTAGGAAGATCTGGATCAGCAATTGATGAACGACCAAAGGCGATGAAATCAGCACAATTATTTGATAATGCATTTTCACCACTATGTGGATCATAGCGACCAACAGAAATTACCGGGATATCCACAGTATCCTTGATAAACTTTGTTTGAAATTGGTTAAAGCCAGCAGGCATTGCTGGTGTTGGACTCATATATTGCATACTCGCATATGTCATCATAGACACATGTAAAGCATCAGCAGTATATTCTTCAGCCATTTTAGCAACTGATAATGATTCCTCTAAAGTTCTTCCACCATGTACTTTTTCATCATAACTGAATCTAAATGTCATAGTAAAGTCATCTCCAACTTTACTGCGAATATCTTTAAATATTTCTTGTGGGAATTTCATTCTTCCATTGAAGTCTCCACCAAATTCATCAAAACGCTTATTTGAATGAGTTGACATAAACTGCGCAATCATATAACCATGAGCACCATGAACCTCAACCCCATCAGCACCTGCTTCTTTAGCGCGTCTTGCGGCATCACCAAATTGACCAATAATTTCCCAAACTCTTTCATTACTCATTTGTTCTGGAATAGAACCCATGATTGGACAAGCAATTTTACTAGGCGCTTCAGGAGTTAATCCAAAAATTGCACCGGTACAGTTTGGCGTCCAGCATGATGAAGCTGAATAAATACTTTTGACCCTTCATTATGAATAGCATAAATTAATTCTTTATATTTTGGAATCTGATCATCATCCCATAAACCTGTTTGATTCGTAATAGCACGACCTTTTTTGTCAATAGCACAAACTTCAATAATAATTAAACCAAAACCACCCGCCGCTCTTCTGCGATAGTATTCAACCATCCCATCGGTCACATATCCTTCACTAGATCCTAAATTAGTCCCCATTGGAGGCATAACAAACCTGTTACTTAATTCTGTACTACCAATTTTACCCGGTTCAAACAACTTCTCAAATTTCATTCTTTTTGCTTTCTCCTTTTCTGTTTATACAAGCATTATTCTAAATGTTAATCAAAACTAATATTGATAATACTTTAACAATATGGTTTTCTAAGTCAAAATTGTTATAAACATCAAAGTCTTAACTACCTCAATTGGAGTTGTTTAATATCTTTATATCTTTAATTGCATTTATTATGTCCATCTCAACACGTTCCTTTTCATTATCAAATAGGATTTCGTGTCTAGACTTAGCATATCGCTTCATTTTTATTTTATGTCCATTACTCTTAAGAACCTTACTGACCCCTTCTAACTTATCGCTATCACATGGATCATGCATACCTGAAAGTAAAAGTACTGGAGTTAAAGATTTATATGTTTCAGTTTTATTTACATCAACTAATAATCTAAACAAATCAACAAATGCGCTATTTGTAAACATAAATCCACAATCAGGACTCTCAAGAAAACTATTAACATTGTCTTCATTAAATGATAACCAGTCATGGCTTGTATGTGGATTCTTAATCTTCATATTATATTGTTTGATAATAGCCCAGTTAAGAAATTTGTTTTCTTGCAATTCACGCTTAAACAAACGATTATACCAATCCAAGACAATAGCCAAAAATTTTGCTGCTGGATTATAAGATGGAGTTCCACTTAAAATAATCAAGTCGACAAGATTAGGTTCCTGTTTGATGATACTCCTAGCAAATAATGACCCCATGGAATGTCCAACAATCACAAAAGGAATATCAATACATTTATTTTTGTTAACTAACTCAATTAATTCATGTGTTTGTTCTTTGTAACCCCCCAAAAAACCTCTTGGTTTATTGTTACCATGTCCCCTTAAATCAGGTAATATCACAAGACAGTTTTCATTTTTTAGTTTGTTCGCGAATTCTAAGTATCGATCTTTATGATCTTGCATCCCATGAATCAATAAAACAATTCTTTCAACCTTATTTGGTTTTAAATATGTAATCATAGTCAAACTATACCACTTTTTTGTGCCTTTTTTTGTTAATGTGATATAATTTCATAGCAATCAAAGGAGATTTAGAATATGAAATTAAGTCAAAACTTTTTTTACACATTACGAGAAAATGTTAAAGATGAAGATTCAAACAGTGGGAATCTGCTAGTACGAAGTGGACTCATTAAGAAAAGTTCATCGGGCGTTTATATGTTATTACCATTAGGGTTAAAAGTTTTCAATAAAATTGAAAATATCGTTCGCGAAGAAATGAACGCAATTGGCTCACAAGAAGTCAGTATGCCCTCATTAATACCAGAAGAAGTCTATATTGAATCTGGAAGACGTGAAAACTTCGGCAAAAGCATGTTCGCATTAAAAGATCGAAACAACAAGGATTTTGTCTTAGGACCAACCCATGAAGAATTATTCGCAAATGCCGCAAAAATGTATATTAAATCATATAAGAATCTTCCTTTCTCTCTTTATCAGTTTCAAACTAAGTTTAGAGATGAACCAAGACCTCGCTTTGGACTCATACGAGTCAGAGAATTTGTCATGAAAGATGCCTATACTTTTGACAGTGATTTAGAAGGTATGAACAAGTCTTATGATGCGATGTTTAACGCCTATCACCGTATTTTTAAACGTATTGGCTTAAACTATGTTGTCGTTAAAGCAGACACAGGTGTTATGGGTGGACTTCTTTCAGAAGAATTCCAAGCTCTATCAGAAATTGGTGAAGACATCTTAGTTCTAAATGAAGATGGATCATTCTCCAGCAATATTGAGGTAGCACCATGCTTAATAGAAGAGACACCTGTTGAAGAACCTTATCCAAAAAAAGTTGTCGATACTCCTGACGCAAAAACAATTGAAGAGGTTTCTGCATTCTTAAATCAAGATGTAAAGAAATTTGTCAAAACACTTGTATACAAAATTGATGGACAATTATACGCATTATTATTACGCGGAGATCATGAAGTCAATGAAACAAAGATTTTAAAACTACTTGAAGCAACTGAAATTGAAATGGCAGACTTTGAAGAAGTAGTACAAGCCACTAATGCGCCAGTCGGTTTTGCTGGTCCAATTGGATTAGATTTACCAATAATTGCCGATCAACAAGTATCAGTCATGTTTAACTTCACTGTTGGTGCCAATGAAAAAGATAAGCATATTATTAATGTAAATAATAGTGACTTTGAAGTTATTCACTCAGCTGACATTCGTAATATCAAAGAAGGAGATTTAACGACAGGTGGACAGAAAGTTCACTTTGAAAAAGGAATCGAAGTGGGCAACACTTTTAAGCTAGGCGATAAATACTCAAAAGCAATGGATCTGTATTATGCGGATGAAAACAACAAACTACAACCAGTTATAATGGGGTCATACGGAATTGGCATTGGACGTTGCTTAGCAGCAATCGTTGAACAACATCATACTGAAAAACATATTTTGTGGCCAAAAGCAGTCACACCAATTGAGGTCGCTATTGTTATCGCCAATATGAAGGATGAACAACAAGTTCTAGCTGCCAATCAACTATATGATGCATTAAAAAAAGCGAACATCGATGTCATTTTAGATGATCGCAATGAACGCTTAGGTGTTAAGTTTAATGATATGGAACTAGTCGGTGCTTACACAAGAATAACCGTTGGCAAAGGAGTTAAGGACAACATGGTTGAACTTAAAACAATTGGCCAAGACGGATTTGATCTTGTTAGTTTGGATGAAGTTGTCGAAAAAATAAAAGAAATATTTGAGAATTAGGGATTATTTCTCTAATTCTTTTTTAACCTCATCATAGATATTACGCATCTCACTCATCAAGCCACTGAAAGCTGAGCTGGACTTAGTTCTTTGTGATTGTCTTGGGTATTGTTGAACTGCTTTACGCTTATTTTTACTCGAGTCATACTCACGATATCTATTAGATTCAAAATTTTCTTGACTTTCTCTATATTTATCAGCAAAAGAAAGTTTTGATTCAAAGATAAGATGTGGTTGCTCATCAATGTCACCATCTTTCTCACGGATGAGTTCATCTAATTCAGGAGCATATTTAGGTTTAAACATATCTTCACCTCTTTCACCCTTATTTTACAACATTCTTGAAAGGAAATAAAATGGAAACTCTTCAATATAAGAACCAACTCTTTATTTATCACAAACAGTTATATAATTTAGGTTGCCATCATTTTTTTACTACCAAACCACTAGGATTTGGATTCTTTCGCGAATCAGAAGAAGATTTAATCAAAAACATGACATTAATCAGAGAAGCAATGAATACCCAGGCTCCTGTTTTCTATATGCATCAACAACATACAAATAAAATTATCGACATAAATAAAAGTGAGTTAATACCAACAAAACACGGGTATTTAAAAGAGAATGTTGACGGTCTTTATACCAACAAAACAAACCAACTTCTTTTAAGTACTTATGCTGACTGCACACCCTTCTTAATATTTGATCCAATCAATAAAGTCCAAGTCAATTGCCACAGTGGATGGCGTGGATATTTAAGTGAAATTCTATTAAATGCTTTAAATATGTTTGAAACAAATGACATACATGTTTTAAGCGGGCCACATTTATTGTTTGAAGATTTTGAAGTCGATTATGATGTCGCTAAACTATTCATTAAAAAATTTAGCCAAATAAAAAACCTCGTTATTCAACAAGGCTCTAAATATCATATTGACTTGAATAAAATTACGCACTACTTTTGTGATTTTAAAAAAATACCATTTGAAAATAGACATTTTATAAATCTATCAACACTGCAGGATCATCGACTTCATTCATTTAGAAAAGACAAACAAGAATTCAAACAAATGGCCTTAATATCGACTCTTGTCGATTAAATAATCAAAGACCTTAGTCACGCCAACAGCAATCAATATCACCCATATCGTAATCGCAAACAAACGATTCATATCTAAATCAAAACGTGCATATTGTAACTGACGCCCCAAACCTACCTGAATACTAACTAATACTTCAGAACTTACAACAACCTTTAGTCCTAATAACACAGCTGACCTACACAATGTTAAAAAAGATTCAAGGGATAAAGGAATAAATACTTTTAAAAGATTATCCATAGTAGAAGAGCCATAGATGACGATTGGATCTCGATAATCTTTTTTTATGCGATCAAACTGTTGTTGCAGTAAATCAACCATTAGAGGAATCATAACTAGTAGTGTAATAAGAATGATACTGTTATGAGGAGTTAGCCAAACTAAAGCCATTAAAATAATAGCAGCAGTTGGCACAACTCTTAAAATCATTAATAATTGATTAATAAAATTATCTAGATACTTATTCTTAAGTTTTAATACAACCAAAATGAAAGATACAAGAAGAGACATCACAAAAGCAACTAAAATTCGAAAGAAAGTCTGTCCTAAATGATTCCAAAAACTGAAATCCTGAAGCTGATCAAACATCTTCAAAAAGACCTCAATTGGAGCAGGTATCAAAATTGTGTTATCTACAAGAAGCGCTAACCCTTGCCATAACAATAGAACAACAACCCAAGAAAGAACAGACTTTTTCATTATTTAATAATTGAATCTTCGGATAACTCTAAATTGAACAACTCTAAGAACTTAGTCATTTCATCGACTTTATCACTAGCCAAAACAACATCAATTCCCATTTGATCAAAGACATTATACACAAGCTCACCACTAGGTATACCAAGCTTTTCTGTACTCAGTGAATCAACATCAGTTATAAACTGATCTTCATTATCAGTTACATGGTTTGTATAATCGACCATTGAATTAACTAACAAATCAACATCTGACTGACTCACATTTTCACTTACAAATAAAGCAGCTTGTGGGTAAGATTCGACTCCATTTTTTTCATTGTAAAGAGTTTGAACATTAGACACAACACTTAACTCAATTCCCTCTTGATTAGCCCTTCCCATCGTTGCCGCAACAAGTGGTTGAGCTAAAAGAGCAGCATCAACTTGATCTGAAAGTAATAAGGCTTGAGCCTCACTGATTGATGGAACCCAAACAACTTCAGCTTCAAATGGTAAATTTTCTTGAACATTCTTAAAGATTAACCCAGGAACTGCCATTTCACCAAATGCAGCCACTTTCTTAACATCCTCATTTCTTTGAACAACAAATAAATTACCCCAAGTTACTAAAGAATGTAAACGATATTTCGTTTTTTGTTGTGACATCAAATTGACACCTAAGTTTAAAGGCGCAATTATCACATCATACTCTTGATTTTCATTGACCAAGGCTGCTTGTAGATTTTCAGGTCCGCTCACTAATTCAATAGAGTTTTCTTCCTTAAGTAATTCTGGAATCAAAGCAACAGCCGGTGCACCAGTAGGTGAAAGAATCGATAACTCTTTATTAGGTGCTGATTGCTGACAAGCAACTAGAAATAAAGCAAGTATGGCTACAAGTATTTTCTTCATCAGCGTTTCTCCTTCACAGTTTGTGTAAACCAATCAATAAACTCATCAAGTGTGAACTCTAATTGTTCTTTTGAGCCATAAGGACGAATATTCACTGATTTACTTTCTGCTTCACGATCACCAATCACAATTTGGACTGGGATTTTTAACATTTGGGCTTCACGTAATCTGAATCCTAATTTTTCATTACGATCATCAATTTCAACACGAGCTCCAACCTCTTTTAATCTATTATACACCTCAGTTGAGTAATCTAAATGATTGATTGTATGAACAGGAATAATTGTTACTTGTTGCCACGCCAACCAAAGTGGGAATGCACCTTTGTAACGCTCAACTAAATACGCAACAAAACGCTCCATCGTAGAAACAACGCCTCTATGAATAACTACTGGACGATGTTCATTCTTACCATCTTCACCAACATATGTTAATTCAAAGCGCTCAGGCAATAAGAAATCTAATTGAATCGTTGATAGAGTTTCCTCATTACCCATGGCTGTTTTAACTTGAACATCTAATTTAGGACCATAGAATGCGGCCTCACCCACTGCTTCTTCATACTCAAGTCCATAGGCATCAAGAGCATGCTTAACCATTGCTTCAGCTTTATCCCACATCTCATCATCATCAAAGTATTTTTCTTTATTTTCAGGATCACGATAAGACAATCTAAATGAGTAATCATCGATTTGGAAATCTTTATAGACATCAATCACTAAATCAATTGTACGCTTAAATTCTTCCTCAATCTGATCAGGTCGAACAAAGATATGAGCATCATTAAGCGTCATCTCGCGAACTCTTTGAAGTCCAGATAAACCTCCTGATTTTTCATAACGATGCATCATCCCTAACTCAGCAATTCTAATTGGTAGCTCTCGATATGAATGAAGCTCTTGCTTGTAGATTTCCATATGATGTGGACAATTCATTGGTCTTAAGACTAATAATTCCCCATCCCCCATATCCATTGGTGGAAACATGTCTTCATGATAGTGATCCCAGTGACCAGATGTTTTATATAAATCAACATTCGCCATGATCGGTGTGTAGACATGGTCATAACCAAGTTCAATTTCTTTATCAGTAATATAACGCTCCACTAAACGTCGAATAGTTGCCCCTCGAGGTAACCAGAAAGGAAGACCTAAGCCAACATTTGAATTTATATTGAACAATTTTAATTCTTTACCAATCTTACGATGATCTCTTTCCTTGGCTTCCTCAATTCTTTGTAAATAATCATCCAAACCTTCTTGATCTTCAAAACAAAAACCATACAAACGTTGAAGAACTTTATTATTAGAGTCGCCTTTCCAATATGCACCAGCAACTTTATTTAGTTTAAAATGTTTAACCTTTCGAGTCGATTCAACATGAGGGCCTTTACATAAATCAATAAACTCTCCCTGCTTATAAGCACTAATAGTGACTTCATTTTCATCTAAACGATCGATTAAATCGATTTTATATTCATCTTTTTCAAACATTTCATATGCTTCATCTTTAGATAATTCGATTCTCACAATTCGTTTATTCTCCTTAGAGATTTTCTTCATTTCTTTTTCAATGCGTGGTAAATCATCTTCCGAAATTACATCATCCCCTAAATCAATATCATAATAAAATCCTTCCTCAACAACAGGACCCACCCAGAATTTAGCATGAGGGTAAATTCGCTTAACAGCTTGGGCCATAACATGGGCACAAGAGTGGTTTAAAACACTTAAATTCTCATCTTTTCTAAAATCAATTCCAAAACTCATCGTTTTTCCTCCTAATAAATAAAAAAATCCTCATCAAAGGACGAAGATCCGTGGTACCACCTTTATTTCACTCAAACTTTTAACGCAAGTATACGGGGTAACATTTCCTTTACCCAACTCATAAGTAGTAAACATCAAACCTTCTCTAAACTTTCACCAACCGCTTAGCTCTCTTTATCAAGGATTTTGATATTCATGTCTTACTTCAGTTATTAATGAACTCATTATAAATCATTTTGCTTTAAAAAATCAACTTTTTAGTTGAAATAGTGAAAAAGAACTCCATATGGAGTTCTTAAATTGATATACAAACAATTTCTGGTGCATCAATACTTTCAACAAATTCATATTTCTTTGACTCTGGATGTGATTTAAAAACAGCTAGATTATTCGTATCACGATTAGCACACAAAAGTGTTTCATCATCAATGAAATTAAAATCACGAGGATGCTCACCATGAGTATTCAACCGTTGAAACTCTGTCAGATACCCCTCTTCAACTTCATATATAACGATTTGATTTTTAGTTCGAAGTGATACAGCTAAATATTTCTCATCCATAGACAAGCGGATCGCCGCTCCAGCTTCATCAAACATGTGATTGGGATCGGTTTTAACTTGTGACAGTAACTTATTCTCATAAAAACAGAAGATTTCACCAGAATATTCACTTAAGACATACATAATTTTTTCATCTTGACTAAAAATACAATGCCTCACACCCACTCCTTCAGGAAATAGTAATGTCTGATAAGGCTCTGATAAATTATCTAAGTGATATAAATAAATTTTATCAAGACCCAAATCAACGACAAACAATGTTTGAGTGCTTTTAGCAAAATATGAGTAATGAACCTTAGATGCTTCATTAAAAGTATCAACCCTAAGTGGTTCTTGCCAAATACCATTTAATCTACGATAAACATGAAATGAGTGTTCATGATAGCTGGATGTCACAGCTACATCAAATTCTTCATCAACCATAATATGACATGGGCCTTTTGTCTCATCAGAAAAGACCTTTTGGACTAACTCGTTTTTTTGTTTGTCATAAACAGCCATGCCACATCCATCATCACCACCAAAGATTGAGTATAAATAATCATCAGTTTGAGTGATATAAGTAGGATTGGATAATTCATAACGAAATTTAACAGCACTGTTTTCGAATTGGTAAATACCTTTTGACGTGTTTCGAGTATATGAACCTAAATAAATCATGTTACTAAAATACGAAGTTGCCATTTTCAAAGACAACGACTTCTTGATCATCTTGAGTTAATCCCATAATGCTCATATCACTGCTTCCAAACATAAAGTCCACATGCTGTGTAGATGTATTAGCACCATTTTCTTTTAGCTCTTCTTGAGACATTGACGAGCCACCCTTTATATTCATAGGATATGCGGCTCCTAATGCCATGTGACAACTTGCGTTTTCATCAAACAATGTGTTGTAAAACAAAATCCCTGTATTTGAAATTGGAGAGTCATGAGAAATTAATGCTATTTCACCAATATGTCTAGATCCTTCATCAAAGTCTAATAAACGACCCAACATTTCTTTGTTGTCTTTGGCATCAAAATCAACTACTTTACCATTTTCAAACTTTAACCAGAATTCATCAATTAAAACGCCACCATAATTTAAAGGCATGGTTGAATAAACAACACCATCTACGTGATTGCGATCAGGCATTGTAAATGTTTCCTCAGTTGGCATATTTGGATTAAAGACGACACCATTTAGAGCTGTTTCTTGTCCACCAGACCAAATATGGTTAGGCACTAAGCCTACTACTAAATCTGTTCCTTTTGAGTTTTTAAAATGGATCGATTTAAAATTAAAATCATTTAGCTTTTTATTATGTGCATGTAAAGTTTTATTATGTTGCTCCCAATTAGAAACATGGTCTGTTTCTTCATTCACTCGCACGGCACTTAAAATCGCACTCCACATTGCATCAATGCCCTCTTCTTCAGAAAGATCAGGGAACACTTTTTTAGCCCATGCTTTTGATGGAATCGAAATTAAAGACCACTGTGTGGTGTTATTCATAGAGTATTGTCTGAATTTCTTTCTTATTTCAGGAGCCGATTGAGCCATTGCTGTTTTCTGGATTTTGTCTGGATCAATGCCTTCTAGTAATCCTGGATTAGGAACATGCACATTAAGTCTTGCGACTTTTTCATCCATTAAATATTGAAGCTTATCTAAGGAGTATGGCTTTACTTCCTGTAAGTCTTCTAATGTCATATATTCATATTCCAGTCGGCCCAAATATTGATCATTCCATTGAACAATTACTTCTTTAGCCCCAACTTTATAAGCTTCTTCAACACATAGTCTAACAAAATCAGCAGACTCTACATCTGCTTGTAAAAACAAACGTTGTCCTGGTTGAACATTGGCCCCAACAGTCACTGCTAAATTTGCGTATTTTCTTTTAATATCCATTTTCTTATTCTCCTTTTGAACGTGGCAGCATCGCTGCTCCAATTAACCCAGGTTCCTCTAGTTGAGCAACCTGAAACTCAGTTTCTTTCATGCCTTCATGCACCATTGATTTAAACTTATCAATTAATGCTTCAAAATAATAATCTTTTGATTTAGTAACTCCACCACCAATAACAAAGACATCTGGATCAATAACATGTGCAACATTTGCTAATGCAATCGCAAAATCAGTTGTCATATCATCAATAATCTTTAAGGCAATTTTATTATCTTCCTTGAACGCTAAATTAAATACTTGTCCAGCATGTTCAATATTTTCATCAATTCGTTCTTTTGCCTTCCGAACTATATTAGTCCCTGAAGCTTCAATTTCAATTGCTCCTCGATTTAAATGATTAATCTTATCACCCTCACGATTAACAATGATATTACCAATTTCCCCGGCAAACCCGTGAGCCCCAGAAATTGTTTGACGATTAATACAAATACCACACCCTATTCCAGTAGAATGAGTGACATAGACAACAGCATCCTTGTCCTTACCAGCTCCAAAATAAGCTTCCGCTAAACAAGCAACATTTGCATCATTATCCATCGCAACTGGGATATTGAACTCTTCTTCAATTACATGAACAAGTGGATATTTACCAAGAGAAGGAATATTAGAAGCCATATTCATCCAACCTTTTTTCTGATCAACTGGTCCAGGAACACCTAAACCAATCCCTACGACTTCATCTAAATTATCTATTAACCTTATTAATGAAAATAGATTATTAATTATTTTATCTGCAGATTCAAGACCATAAGATGGTCCTTTGACAACTTGTTCAATCTCTCCTTCTGTATTGATTTTAGCAACACGAACATTTGTTCCACCTAAATCGATCCCCAAATATTTCTTCATTATTTCACCTCAATAATCTTCATCATATTAGCTGTCCCAACACCTGTTGGATATCCAGCTGTAATTATTACAAAACGACCCGGCTCAACACCATATCCTTTGGCAATGATTGATGCTAATTCATCATCATTGTACATATTATTTTGAATATCACTCTTAATTGGAATTACACCCCAATACGATTGTAAAGCTCTTGCTACTTCATCTGTAAATGTGATGGCCAGTATCGGAACAGATGGTCTGAATTTAGAAATACGACGCGCCGTTGCACCTGATTGAGTAAAGGCGACAATAGCATCAACTTGCTCTAATTGTAGAGATGTATCAGCAACTGATATTCCAATAGAATCTTGAATTGTTTCTAATGATGATAATTTAGCACGCGTTAAATTAAGATGATATGGAATAATTTCTTCAATCGTAGTAGCAATTGTATTCATCGTTTCAACTGTTTCAAGAGGATAAGATCCTGCAGCCGTTTCACCTGATGTCATAATGGCATCAGAGCCATCAAGAATTGCATTCGCTACATCACTGGCCTCAGCACGTGTTGGACGTGGTGTTGACATCATTGATTCAAGCATATGAGTAGCTGTAATGACTGGCTTTCCAAATTCATTGGCTCTCGCAATCATTTTCTTTTGATAAATTGGAACTAATTGAAGTGATATTTCAACACCTAAATCACCACGAGCAACCATTATTCCATCAGATGCTTCTAAAATCTCATCTATGTTATCGACACCTTCTTGGTTTTCGATTTTAGCAATAATTTGCATATTTGGTCGATCTTCTTCAATACAAATAGCTTTAATTTCATTAATGTCTTGAGCTCTTCTAACAAAGGATGCCGCAATAAAATCCAGGTTTTGTTGACACGCAAAACGAATGTCACCTTCATCCTTCTCTGAAACAAAAGGCATAGACAATTTAGTATCAGGAACATTGACCCCTTTACGCGTTTTAATAACACCAAAGTTTTCAACACGACACTTAAGTTCACCTGCTCCATTATTCTCTAGAATAGTTAAACGAACTTTACCATCATCAATTAATAGTGTATCGCCTGCTTCAACATCATCAAATAATTCAGGCACTAAAATTGAAAATCGTTCCTTGTTTCCTAAAACATGTTCTCTTAAAATGTTAACTTCATCACCAGTCTTAAATTCAACTGCACCATTTTCCATATCCCCACAGCGAATTTCAGGACCTTTAGTATCAGCCATAATTGATAATAGATGCCCTGATGCATCACTTACTTCACGGATCATGGCAATATTATTTGTATGTTGCTCTTGGTCACCATGTGAGAAGTTTAAACGAACAATGTTCATTCCTCTTTCAGCTAATTTCAGAATCATATCTGGATTATTAGAGGCTGGCCCTATGGTACATACAATTTTTGTTTTTCTTTTAATCTCCATTTTTCTTTCTCCTATTAAACTAGTCTCTCATGTAATTCTACTAGTTGTTTCCTATTTGGTTCTGGTGTATTCAATGCCTCATTTATATCAACCGCAACAATTTCATTGTTTACTAAACAAATGCATTCACTTTTAAATCCTTCAACAATGCGCTCAACTGCTTTATCACCCATCCGTGTTGCTAAGAGCCGATCAAATGCAGTCGGTGATCCACCTCTTTGAATATGTCCTAAGACAGTGGCTCGACCTGAGAATCCAGTTTGTTTGCTAATTTCCTTTGCTAATTGATAAACATCTGTTATCTTTTCAGAAATAATCACAATGGCATGATTCTTTTGTTTGACTAAATCAAAATAATTGAGTTTTTCAATGACTGTCTCTAGTTTAAACTCAGAATCACTAGTAATAATTATTTCAGCACCAGTTGTAATGCCTGAATACAAGGCCAAATCACCACAACGGTTCCCCATCACTTCAATAACAGAGCATCGATGATGTGACGATGAAGTGTCACGTAATTTATCCACATTCTCAATGACTGTTTGTAGCGCTGTATCAAATCCAATTGAATACTCAGTTGCAGCAATATCATTATCAATAGTTCCAGGTAATGCGATACATGCGATACCACGCTCACTCAGCGCTTGAGCACCTCTAAAGGTTCCATCACCACCCACAACAACTAATCCATCAATGCCTCTATTTTTCAATATATCAACAGCTTTATCTATAATTTCAGGCTCTTTGAATTCAGGTAATCTGGCAGAGCCTAACATCGTCCCGCCTTTTATAATCATATCTGAGACTGAGAACCTAGTTAGCTTTACCATACGGTCTTCAACTAACCCTTTATAGCCATCATAAATACCATAAACTTCTAATCCTCTAGCCACACTGGATCGTACAACGGCCCGTATGGCTGCATTCATTCCAGGCGAATCACCACCTGATGTTAAAACTCCAATTTTTTTCATTTTTTGTTCTCCATAGTCATTTTACCAAATATATAGCAAAAGGGCTATGCAGCCCTCCTGAAACTTCCTTTTTTTGACACCAATTCAAAAAAATTAGACAAGACTACGAAACGCTCCATTAAGCGGTCTGATTTAATTTCATCAACAACTTGTCCAGCATTTAAATAAAAATCTTGTAATGATTCTTTTGAAAGATTTGACGTAAAACAGGTTAACTTTTCTGCTTCCATTCTTTGATTTAAAACAGTAAATAGAATCTCATCACGCGACCATGCGGTTGCGGCCTCGGCACCTATATCGTCCACTACTAATAAATCACAATTAACTAACTTAAACATAATATTTTCAAATTCTGATTGGAAACTTTGATTAAATGTTTGTTTAATCTCATTAAGCAAGCGACTCATATTCACAAAACAGACAGAATAGCCAAGTTTAGCTTGTTGATTAGCATAAGCAGTCATAATAAATGTTTTACCAATCCCGATATCACCATGTAAATACAATCCTTTACTAAATGACTTAGGAGTTGAACTTAATAATGAGATAACATCAGAATAACCTGTATAAACATCCCAATTAATATCTTCAATGGAAACCATTAACTGTTTTGTCGTCAAATGATTTATCCAATAGTTCTTAGTAAAAGACAAAGCTTGTTGTTTCTTCGCTTCTTCTGGTTTTATTTGGTATTCCAGTGATAAATAATCATTTTGTAAAACTAAAATAACATCAAAACCTTTTAAATCCATATTTGGTGGCAGTGTCTCATCTTTAATTTTTAGACGATGATACTGATTTAAAGTATTCAGATTTAAATCAATTACTTCATCGCTTAGATTTAAGTCACTGATAACTTTCTTAATATGACTTTCTTTTAATAAAGATTGTTTAAGTTTCTTAGCATCAATACTAATATCTGGTAAATAGTTTTTTATTTCCATCCTTCCAACACCTTCTTCAATTCTTCTTTTTGCTTGTCAATATCTGGTGCATCCTCTTTTGTTTTTGGCACATCTTGTCGTTTAATCACAGGTTTAGATGACCGTTTCGCTTTATATAGTGGTTTTTCAAACGCGAAATGATTAATCGCTTGTTGTTGTGTTTTAACTTGTTTTAATTGCAATGAATTACTTATTTGATCAAGTGAATTACGAGTAAAGATGGCCTTTCTCTTTTCAATAACATAATCAACAATAACATTTAAAATTTTATCAGACCAACGATACTTTTGTCGTATGTAATCAATGGCATCAAAAACAGACTCATTGATTGCGACTGGACCCATTCTCATTTGTAAGAACTCACTAGTTGGCCAATTTAATGGATTAGTATCACTGGATGTAATTGGAATTAAACGTTCACTTACACCTTTGGTTAATTTATTAAGATCTAAATTGGTTCCTGTTGAATTTAACGCCTTAGCAACTTCGATTCGCATTTGGTCATTTGATAAACGATAGGTATCAGCCAAATTCTGGATGACTCGTTGATTTTCTTGAGTGTGTAGCCTTTTAGGAAATGTTACCTCAGAGGAATTGGTTAAGAATATTTTCATATCAAATGCATCATTGGTTAAATCATGAATCTCATTTTGATACACAGTTTCTAAACTCTCATTATAGTTTTTTAAATGAGACAGATGAATGGGTTGACTTATGTCTTCGTATGATTCTTTTGGTTTTGTGTTTTCACGAATAATTGAATTAATATATTTAACTCTATCTGGACCAAATTCTTGTAAAAATAATCGCCCTAATAAGTCATGCGCAAAAAAATCATGCGATGTTTTAGGCGCAACTAATTCAATTTGATGGTGAGTTGTTGAGGCATAAGTCTTAATTAATAAAAACTTTTCGCATTCTTGACGAGCATATTCAAGTTCATCCAGTGTACAATTCATGCTTTCGGAAATCATCTTATAATCCACTGATAAAACTAAATCATTCATACTGATGAGTAAATGATACAGACGAAGACCCTTTGACTTTATTAATGGCGCATATAAAAAATTAAGAACATGGTTCTGTTTACTACTAAGTCCATCAATGCCATGTATTGAAACTGTTGTTTGTTCTAAAATCATAGTCCCCGCCTTTCTAGATACTGGTCAATTTGATAATACAGATGCTCTAAACTTGAATTGTTAATCAATAGTACATCACTCACTCTAATCTTTTCATCAACACTTATTTGAGCATTAAGTCTTTGTTCTATTTCGTCTTGACCCATATGGCGAAACTTCATTAATCGCTCAAACTGGTTTTCTCTTGATGTCACCACAAGTATTACTTCATCAAACATAGCTTGGCGATTTGTCTCAAATAATAATGGTATCTCATAAAAAGTTGCTTCTATTTTATCATTAAAGATAGCATCATAAACCACCTGATGGACAATTTCTTCAATTTCTTGTTTTAGATTAAGATCTAAGAAGAATATTTCTTTTAATTTTATCTTGTCGATATATCCATCGCTAAGCACATCAATTGAAGTTAGCGATTGAATCTTTTTGGCTAACTCTTTATCAGTCTCATATAGATTACTGACATATTCATCCGCACTAAAAACGGTGTACCCCCTACTTCTTAAGTATGCAAGTACTGATGATTTCCCTGAGCCAATTAATCCTGTAATTGCTATTTTTTTAGTTTTTGACATCTCGGACAATAATATGTTCCCCTTTTATTTACATAGATTTTCTTAATCGGTGTTTCACAAACACTACAAACTTCCTTAGTGTGAACTAAAAGTTTTTGATCAAAGCGACCATGTACATTGAGTGATGAGGTATATGATCGTATTGTTGTACCGCCCAACTCAATTGCTTCTGCTATCACTTCTTTTGAACTTTTTACAATCTGATTGATTTTAAACGTAGACAAGCTATTGGATGGTTGATTAGGATGGACTCTGGCTTTAAATAGAATTTCATTGACATAAATATTTCCAATCCCACTGACAATACTTTGATCTAAGAGTGACGACTTAATAGGGATTACTTTACTCGATAATTTTTCTTTTAAATATTTACCAGTAAATTTATCATCAAGCACATCCAACCCTAATCTAGCTATACCCGGATGATTACTAATCTCTAAGACATAACCAATTCGGCCAAACTTGCGAGTGTCATGGTATTTTAAGTATCGATTATCATCAAGTTTGAAGATAGCATGTGTATGTTTATCAACCAAGTCATTAGTGTCAATATAAAATTTACCTTCCATTCTTAGATGGATTACTAAATATCCACGATCTAACCCTAAAACAAGAAACTTGCCTCTTCTTTCAAAACTAACAAATCGTTTATTAAACACATTTTCAATAAAATTAGGTGTTTCAATAATCTTTGAATAAAATATTTTGACATCTGTAATTCTATTGTTTTTGATTTGTTTTTCTAATGTCCTAACAACTGTTTCTACTTCTGGTCCTTCAGGCATTTTTAAACCTCATACCAAGTATCACCAATATCATATGATACATCAAGAGCAACCTTCAAATCAGCAATATTTTTCAATGAATCAACGACCATTTTTGTGACTTCTTCAATTTCATCCTCAGCTACCAAAATTAACAATTCATCATGAACTTGTAAAATCATTTTACTTTTAGCTTTCATTTTATGAAGTTGGTCATTTACTTTTATCATCGCCATCTTTATTAAATCAGCCGCTGTTCCCTGAATTGGAGAGTTCATCGCAGCTCTTTTCGCTCTGTCTTTGATAACAAAGTTCTTCTCATTAATTTCTGGCATTTGGCGTCGACGATTATATAATGTTTTAACATACCCATGTTCTTCACAATAAGTAACAATTGAATCCATATACTCTTGAATGCCTGAGAATGTATTTAAATATGTTTGAATAAAGCTATGAGCCTCACTTGGTGATATATCTAATTGTTGAGATAACCCAAAATCTGAAATCCCATACACAATCCCAAAGTTTACCGCTTTGGCTTGTCTTCGCATAATCGGAGTAACCTCTTTATCATCAGTTAGATTAAATATTTTTTGAGCCGTATTATTATGAATATCTACATTAGAGTTAAAGGCGTCAATCATATGTTCTTCGTTTGCCATATGTGCTAAAACGCGAAGTTCAATTTGAGAATAGTCAGCACTTAGTAATTTGTATCCTTCATCAGCAACAAAAACTTTTCTTACAATTTTCGTTTCTTCATTTCTAACTGAAATATTTTGTAAGTTTGGATCTAATGAACTAAGTCTTCCTGTTTGAGCAGCACTTTGAGAATACGTTGTATGAATTCTGCCCTCTTTAGTAACATACTTTTGTAAGCCTTCAGCATATGTACTTAAAAACTTTTGATACTTACGATACTCTAAGACAAGTGGAACTATTGGATGATCATTAATCAGTTTTTCTAAGACATCAACTGCTGTACTTCGTTTCTTACCAGTTTTTAAGCCTAAATCATCAAATAAAATCCCACTTAATTGCTTAGGTGAATTGATGTTAAAATCTTTTCCTGCTAAGTCATGAATTTGTTTACTTAACTCATCAACCTGAGCCTGAGTCGTGTCTGCTAAATCGTGTAGTGCATCACTATCAACTTTAACTCCGATTCTTTCCATATCAACTAAAACTTCAACAAGTGGTAGTTCTATGTCTTCATATAAATCAACCATTTCATATTGCTCTAATAGTTCCTTGTATTCTTCAAACAAGAGGATTGAATCTTTCATAAAAGCAATCTGTTGCCCAATTCCATCTAAATCCTGTTTCCATAAATCGTGTTTATCCTTAAGTTTGTCTAACGAAGAAAGTGAAGAATCAACAAGATACGTTAAAACTAATAAGTCATCACTAAAACCATCTGGCTTAAAACCATCTGCTTTTAACGCATGAAATAAGTTTTTAGTGTCAATTCCTTTTTTAATAAAATTCCCTTCAATTAAATTCTTAAAGAGTGAATCAGTTAAACTGCTCTCATAATCAATGAATGATATATGTTTCTTATCCCCAATTAAATAACCTTCAAGTTGCACACCAAAACCGTTACCTGATTTAATTATTGGACTAATGATAACTTCATCATGTAAAAACGAATTATCAAAACCAACAACAGGAATTGTTTCGCCTTCACCTTCTGGTACAGCCACTTCAATTCTTTTTAGTAAAGAATTCATATCATATTTTCGATAAAATTTCGACAAGAGCTGTGGATCCATTTCAATCGTTGTATCTTTTAAATCAACATCAAATTGAACGTCACAATAAATCGTTGCAAGATCTTTTGAAAGATAAGCAAGATCTTTCTGAGTTATTAATCTCTCTTGTAGTTTCCCTTTTATTTGATCAATATTGGTATACACTGTGTCTAAATCTTGATATTTCTCAAGCAAATTCATTGCTGTTTTTTCCCCAACACCAACAACTCCAGGAATGTTGTCAGAAGGATCACCCATCAATCCTTTTAAATCAATGACTTGAGATGGTTCTAAATTATATTCAGCTTTTAGAACTTCAAGTGTAACTTCTTGCATTTCTGTTATTCCTTTTTTCATTAATAAAACATGGACATCATCATTGATGAGTTGAAGCATATCTCGATCAGAGGTCAGAATTATCTTTTGTTTCCCTTCAAATCGTCTTGATAATGTTCCTATAATATCATCAGCTTCATAACCTTCTAGTTCTTTATAGTAAATTGGGTAATGTTCCAAAAATTCTCTTACTAATGGAAACTGTGAGATTAGATTATGATCCAATGGTTTTCGCTGAGCCTTATATTCCTCATATTGCTTATGTCTAAAGGTCTTAGCTGCTGTATCAAAAGCAACTAAACAATAATCTGGTTTAATTAAATCCATAGCCTTCGTTAGCATATTTGAAAAACCAAAGATAGCATTGGTTGGTTGTCCATCTTTGGAGGTCATTCTTTGTCTCATTGTTGCAAAGTAAGCTCTAAACATCATAGAGTTACCGTCAATTAATAATACTTTTTCCATAATTCTCCTATTCTAGAAGCGAGATATGTTCGCGCTTTTTCTTTATTCTTTGTTTTTGAATCTGTCGGTCGATAAACAATGATTCAATTAATAACATTATAAAAATTACAACAATATTAAAAATCATTGTTAAAATAAATTGATATGTTAGATATGATACAAAACCAATACTTATCTTATTAATAACTGTTGAAATCACATAAATTGTGATTTCTAATAATGAAATCGCAAAAAATAACAAAATACCCTTCTCTAAGAAAGTATTACTGAAAATATCTTGAACTAGATGTGCTAAGAAAGCAATTAGCATAATTGAAATAATTGGTACAAATGATGTATCAAACAACTGCATTTCAATAAACACTCCATATAAAAAACTAATAACTAATTTTCTTACTAAATCAAGTTTTCGAGTCACTAAGATTAAAGCCGCAAATCCAAAATATGGTACAACAATAAACCCATCATAACCAAAGGAACTAGGGAGTAATCCTGAGGCAAAAAAGTCAAAAATGATTCCTAAAAAAAACAATCCATATCTTTTTAAAAATTGCTTCATGGTTTACTCACAACCGTAACAGCATTAATGTTTGAAAAAGATGCAGCAGGTTTAACTCGCAAAATAACTGAAAGAGTTGCTGGTGAGGATTCAAATGAAACCACATCTCCAACAAGTAAACCTCCAGGTACTATTTCACCTAAACCTGAAGTGACGACTTTCATATTTTCTTTAATATTTTGAGTAGAATCTAAAAGTCTTACAATATATTCTTTGGTATCAACATCATAGCCTTCTAATAGCGCTTCAACGCTGTTTTGACTATCTAATTGTACCTTTAGGGCAAATGCATTTTTACCTTCTTGAGAGGTCAAAAGTTTTACGACTGATGAATTATCATTCACTTGAGTTATTTGACCAATAAGACCTGATGGAGTTACTACAGCCATATATAAACCAACCCCATCATTCGTCCCAACATTTAATAATAAGCTATTATTAAAATTAGTAGAATCTTTTTCAATTACATTTGCGCTAATATTCTCTACCGAAGTAAGTGTTTGTTTTAGGTCTAACAAATCTTTAAGTTCTGTAATTTCTTTATTAGCTTCAATTAGTTGAGTTTGTAGCTGATTAACTTCTGATAAATTCTGTTTTAAAACAGAATTTTCTTTTTGACTTAGATGTAAACTTGTATATCCATCAACAGCATCACTTAATGATTGGGCTGGTGATTGAAACAAGGCATATTTAATATATGACGTAAATGTATATAATGACAAATCAAAACTCTCATAAACCTGACTTGGTTTAATAAATTGAAAAAAGAGAGTTAAGAGAATACTTAACCCTAATATTATTCTTAATACTTTAGTCAGTCCGCTTTTTTTCTTCATAAATCCACCTAAGATATTATACCTTGATTTGGATTAGATTTAAAGTAACTGTACTAAGTAGATGATCGCGTTATTTGATGTAAAATTGAATAAAAACCTTCACGCGTGATTATTAAATGGTCGATTACTGAAATTCCCAGTAATTTACCTGCATCAACTAACGCATTTGTTACAACAATATCCATTTCAGAAGGAACTAAGGTACCTCCTGGATGGTTATGGACGGCAATAATGGAATTTGCGGAATACTTAATCGCTCGATTGAATATTTCACGTGGATGAACTAATGAGCGATCCAGAGTTCCTTTGAAAATTATCTCATAATTTATGACTTTATTTGCGACTGAGAGATAAATGACAAGAAAACATTCCTGATTTTCATGACCTATCTCAGTTTGAAGCCACTCAATAACTGAAGAAGAATTCTCCATTACATTTAGATTATGAACCTCAGCTCGTCCGACTCTTTTACTTAATTCAAGAATCGCTTTTACTTCTAACGCTTTGGCTAATTTAATCCCATCAATTGACATTAACTCTTCCAAAGTCATTGCACCTAATTTTTTTAGGTTTGACGATTTAATCAAAACATTATGAGCAATTTGGCTAACAGACATTTGAGAATTACCATGTCGAAGAACCAACATCAAGAGTTCATGATCACTTAATTTATCAACTCCTAAGGTTAATGCTTTTTCTCTAGGTCTTAATTCAATTGGTAATTCTTTAATTCTCATCGACCCCAAGTCATTCTAAATGAAAAGACAGAAAGAGAACCTGAACTGGATGTTAGCATTTTATAAACAGCAACAGCTCCAGCCGCAACTCCTAATGCAATAACTGCTGTAGACATATGACACCTCCTTTTTCTTTAGTACACCTTATATAACAAAGTTCCTAAAATTAAGTTATAATTATTTAAGGAGGAAATATGAAACTACTAGAAAATTACTCTATAAATGATTTAAAGTTGAAAAATAGAATTGTTATGGCACCAATGTGTATGTATCAAGTTTATAATAAAGATGGGGTTGCAACCTCATTTCATAAATCGCACTATGTTGCTCGTGCTATTGGTCAAGTTGGACTAATTATTGTTGAAGCGACTGGAGTCATGAATAATGGTCGTATTACAGATCACTGCCTTGGTTTATACAACGACAAACAAATTGAACCCTTAAAAGAAATTGTTGATGCGGTCCATTGTCAAGGATCAAAAATAGCAATTCAATTAAATCACGCAGGTCGAAAATCTGAAACAACTAATCTAAGACATATTGGGCCATCTGCAATTAAATTTAATAAAAATGAATTCAACTATGATGAAATGACTAAACAAGACATAAATGAAGTTATTGAATCATTTAAAGATGCAGCTCAAAGAGCTAATCATGCAGGCTTTGATGCACTTGAAATTCATGGAGCTCATGGGTACTTAATCCATCAGTTTATTAGTCCACTTTCTAATCACAGAAGTGATGAATATGGACAAGATCGTTTCTTATTTCTAAAACAATTAATTAGTGAAATTAAAACTGTCTGGCCAAATGAAAAACCAATTTTGCTTAGAATCTCTGCTACTGACTATATTGAGAATGGACTTAGTGTAGATGATTGGGTTAATTTCTTAAACGAAAATAAAAACTTAGTAGATTGTATCCATGTCTCAAGCGGTGGCCTTGTTTCAACTAAAATTAATGTATACCCTGGGTATCAATTGCCACTCTCTAAAGAAATAAAGAATAAAACAGATTATATAACGATAGGTGTGGGTTTGATTAATGATCATGAATTATTGCAGGCTAGTCTTGAATTAGATCATTGTGATTTAGTTGCAAGTGGCCGTGAACTGTTAAGAAATCCCAACTTATTACTAGACATTGCTAAAAAAGCAAACAGAGATGATTTAATCCCATTTGCTTATAAAAGAGCTTATAAATAAAAAATGAGGTCAAAGCCTCATTTTTTATATTCTATCGTCTTCTAAAGAAATCTGGAATAGTATTGTCATCTTCTTCATTTTCATTAAGTGAAACTTCAAATGACTCAGATATTGATGGCGTTGAATCCTCAATGACAGGTGGTGTTCTAAATCCTACCGTTTGTCTTTCTGGAGCAACTGGATCTTCAAATCCGGTCGCAATAACAGTTACTATTATAGAATCTCCTAATTGCTCATTAATGGCAACCCCAAAGATTATATCAATATCTCGACCAGAACGCTCACGTATATATTCGACTGCGTCATTAGCATCATACATGGTAATAGATTCTCCACCAGTGACATTTATAATTGCTTTTGAAGCACCTTCAATCTGTGATTCAAGTAATGGTGATGTAATCGCATTTTCTGCTGCTTCAGAAGCTTTATTCTCTCCACTTGCCATACCAATACCAATTAAAGCTCGACCTTGGTTAGCCATTACTGACTTAACATCCGCAAAGTCTAAGTTAATTAAAGCTGGAACAGCAATCAAGTCAGTGATTGTTTGAACGCCTTGTCTTAAGACATTATCAGCTTCTTTAAATGCTTCTCTAAATGGAATGCGTCCTATTACTTCTAATAAATTATTGTTTGAAACAACGATTAAAGAATCTGTGTATTGTTTTAATTCTTCAAGACCAGCCTCAGCTTGAGCCATACGGCGCGATCCTTCAAAGTTAAATGGTTTAGTAACAATTGCTACTGTTAAAGCCCCTGCTTCACGTGCAAGCTTAGCGAATAATGGTGCAGCACCTGTTCCGGTTCCTCCACCTAATCCTGTTGTAATGAAGATCATATCTGCATCTCTTACTGCTTCACGGATTTCATTTTCACTTTCTTCAGCAGCTTTGCGTCCGTTTGCTGGATCTCCACCTGCTCCTAATCCATCATCACCTAAAACAATTTTATTCTTTACAAGTGATACATTTAATACTTGTAAATCAGTATTGGCGACATAGAATTCAACACCCTGCAACCCTTCATCTATCATTCGGTTAATAGCGTTGTTTCCGGCTCCACCGATACCAAACACTTTAATTCTGGCAACTTGTTCGTATCTTTCGTAATTGTTACTCATCTAATTCTCCTCCATCATGAGATTGATTTAATATCTTCTTTAATCGATTGGTTATTCTAATATCTTTTGGTTTATTTACTGGCTCAACTTCTGATTCAACTACTTCTTCTTCCTGAACCGAAGGCATTTGCCATTGTCGCATATCTATATGATTATAGAACGCTCCTAAGAGTGCGACTAAGGCTCCATCTCTAGCTCCTAAGGTATTTGGTAAGTAAGTAATTACTTCACTGTTCAACTCCTTACGAAGCCTTGAAGCAATCCCTCGAATCATTGATCCTTCTCCAACGACAATGAAATCAGTTGGACCCGCTTCTATAATTCCTAAGCATGCTTCTCTAATTAAGCCAATATCCCGATTTATTATTGGGCTTAGCAATTCCATAATATCTGCTTGAGAACAAGTATATGATTTCTTGTCTTTTGACCATAAGCAGATTGGCTCCATGCCTGGCTTATCATTGTCTAAATCAACATTATTTAACATTAATTTAGTAGCGATTTCTATAGGAATATCTAAGCTCTTAGTAATCATATCAATCCAGTCCTGAGTTTGAATATTCAAGATATCACTATGCATGACTCGACCTTTATACACTAAACCAAGATATGTTGCTTGTCTTTCAATATTTATAATTACCCGATAATTCTCATTATCATAATCCAATAATGATGCTTCCTTCGCAATTCCAATCTGATCGACACAGACATCAAGTATTTCTAGATTTGATTGCTCAACGATTGTAGCTAATTGATACACTGTTTTACGATTAACATAATATAAATCCATTTCAGCAAACAATCGACTTGATTTCTCATTTATTGGAGGTTTTCTTAACTGAACTCCATTCACTTTATACTGGTAAATCAGTGCATTAACTAACTCCAGATTCTCAAGTGGTCTTTGATTATATGCTGTTTGATAAATTTGCTGAATATTTTCCTTTAGGATTCGATTTAATGGATCGTTTATATCGGAATGAAGTTGACGTTTGACACGCTCTAAATTAATGTTTGGAACGACTAATAGAACTCTTGATACTTTTATTCGAACATTCTTTTCGATATTGGCTTTAGCTCTAGTAATTGCTTCAATAATTGATTCAGGATCAACTATTTCATTGTTCTGCATTCCGGTATGAGCAACACGTTCAACTTTTAAAATATGCAATCGATTGTTATGGTGTTCACCCACAAGAATACGAATCTCATGATTCGCAACTTGGAGTGCTGCATATATCTCTTTTCGCATTACGAACCTCCTACCTACTGTATAATAATATCATAAAGAATTAAGAGTTAAAAGAATTTAAAGTGCCTTTTTAAATCAAAAATATACACATGATAAAGCATTCTTTTTATATCCATATTCTAATAATGATATTAATAATCAATCCCAAAATTTAACATTTTTGAAAATATTTTTCAACTCAATTTTTGTTGTAACCACATAGAAATTAAAAAAAACATAAATTTATTTTAGGAAGAAGAGAGTTAGTAAACTATAAAGTCTTAGGCAGGCTGAAAGAGATGGAGGGAAGTGAGATGCAAACAATTTAATAAATAGATTCTCTAAACAGAAATTCTAACTTGTAATTGTGATTAAAAAGAACCGCAACACATGCGGGGATAGCTTGGTAAAGAAAAGTAACCTCTGTTATTTAAACAAGTATGCTTTGTTCCCAAGAATGAGGTTACCATTTTCTTATTTTTGCTTTACATATTTTTTGAAATGATGTATCATATATTAGCGCTAAGAAATGGTGGCCGTGGCGAAGGTGGTTAACGCACCGGGTTGTGGCTCCGGCATTCGCGGGTTCAAGTCCCGTCGGCCACCCCATTTATTAAATAAACTCCACTATATGTGGAGCTTTTTTTTGAAGTATGTTAGTAAGTTGTTTTTAGTATGGTCATCAACAGATCTAAAATGATGATACTAATTCTTGACATTACTTATCTAATTTTTACTCATGTTGGCCATAAAGTTATTTGGACAAAAACTATTTGGACAAATCTATTTGGACTAGAATTAATTGAACCCAAAGTTATTTGAAACCCAAGCTCACCCAGACAATAAACTCTAGTTTACTCAGATATTTTCAGACATGTTATTAAAAAACTCCATTATCTGTGGAGCTTTTTTTACTTTTTTAGAACTTAAATAATTTAATAATCTCCAGTAATTCATTAAGAGCTTTCTGATTCGTTAAAATCCATTCACTATTCGATGGATATGTTATCAAATCACCCTTAAAGTCAACAAGCTTGTAGCCCAACTCAGAGGCGAAAATTACCGCAGGAGCAATATCCCATGCTTCACTCTTATGAAAGACTAGAGCAGCTAATTGGCCCTTAAAGAGCTTTATCGAATCCAAACCAGCAGATCCATAATATCTGAAACCAAAAGAAGACTCATAAAGTTTAGTATAGAAGCTCTCATTATCTTTAAAGTTGTAAGTAACACTCACTAAACCCTCATTTAAACCCATTAGAAGTTGTTTAGGTAGTGGCTCATTATTCATAAAAGCCCCACTATCTTTTAATGACCAATAAACATCATCATTCACAATATCATAAATAATCGCAAACTGACCAACACCCTGTTCAAAATACGAAATCATTGAACAGTAACCATCTCTCTGCTTAACAAAATTCGTTGTACCATCAATAGGATCAATAAACCAACAGTTTGAGTCCTCATGATTACTCACACCATAGTCCCCTTCCTCTCCAATAATTAAATCCTCAGGAAAAGACTCTCTAATCTGTCCCACTAAATATTCTTCAACCTTTGAATCAACCTGAGTAACAATATCATACTCATGTGACTTGGTAGAAATTTCTAGTCCAAGGTCTAACTCAGTCTCAACAATCTCTTTAATTCTTGACAACCACGATTTTGTAAGCTCTAATTTTTTATTCATCATTTTGCACCTCAACTTTACTATACAAGAAAACAAAAGAAAAGATAAGGTTTTACCCTTATCCTCTCACCACAAGTGTTTCTCCATCTAGTCCAGGAGTACTGGCAAGATAGTCAACAATTGAATTTCTTTGATCCTGATTACTAGGCGTACAACGTCTAACATCGTCTGTTTCTTTATCAACAAGAGCATTAGCCAGACCCTGACAACCAGGATAACCACAAGCTCCGCAGTTATATCCAGGAAGTAAGTTATGAACTTGTGCATACCTAGGATCCTCAATAACCTCAAATACTTTTGCTGCAAAAGCAAGCACTAAACCTAAAACAGCACCAATAGCTCCAATTATAAGCATAGGTATTAAAATATCTTGCATCTAATTTTCCTCATTTCTAGTACGACCATAGTGTCCACAGCTGACATCATGGCATGAACCACATTCAGCAAGTAAATGTTCACATCCCGCAGGAACACCAGTATTAGCGTTCTCAGAGAATGAAACAGAATACATGACAGTAAGTCCCACAATTAAAACTAATCCAAATAGAAAAGGCATTAAATAATCCCCGCCAATCCCGTAAATGCTAAAGCCATAATTGCCAATGTAATTAAAGCAATCGGCGAACCAAAGAAGGCTTTAGGAGTAGCAGAACTATCCAAACGCTCACGAATACTAGCAAAGATTACTAGAATCAACATAAAGCCCAAAGAAACTGCTGTTGAATAAACAAGCATTTCAACAAAATTAAATCCATTCACAATGTTTTCAAGAGCAACATATAAAACAACACAATTAGTTGTAATCAGTGGTAAAAAGATACCCAAACTCTTGTAAAGCGAAGGTGATGACTTTTTAATAAACAACTCCGTAAATTGAACAAACGCCGCAATGATTAGAATAAAGACAAGTAAATCCATGTACTGTAAGTTTAGAGCAGTATCTAAAATATACTCATACACAGCCCACGTTAAGATAGAAGAGCCCACAATAACAAATAGAACCGCAAGACTCATCCCAATCGCAGACTTTAAGTTTCTAGAAACACCCATCAACGGACACATTCCTAAGAACTTAGTCAATACAACGTTCTCAATAAAGATTGCCGCAAAAGCAATCGTAAGTAAATCAGCCATTATTTAGCCCCCTTCTTAGCTTTAGCAGCCTTATGATTGGTATATCCAACATATGCCGCAATCACCGCAGCAAAGGTAATAAACGCCCCTGTCGGAGAACTAAATGTAGCAATAGTAAAAGTATCAGGAATAATTTGTAAAGAGAATAATGTCTCTAAACTTAACGGATTATACATTGAAATTGCTCCAGTCGCCAACAATTGACGGAAGAAAGCAATAATCACAATAATCATAGAATAACCAATACCCATTCCTAATCCATCTAAAAAAGAATCAAAAACAGAATTCTTACTCGCAAACGCTTCAGCACGACCAAGGATAATACAGTTAACAACAATTAACCCTAAGAAAGTACCTAGAGCATTATATAAAGATGGAACATAAGCATGTAAGAATAGATCCACTACCTTAACTAAAGTTGCGATAACAACAATATAAACAGGAATTCGGATATCATCTGGCGTAATATTTCTAATTAATGAAATAACTACATTTGAAGCAACAAGAACAAAGATTACACATAACCCCATTCCAATCGCATTATTTAAATTAGTCGTAATAGCAAGGGTTGAACACAAACCTAACATTAAAACCAACACTGGGTTTTCTTTAAAGAATCCAGAAGTAAGTATATCGATACGACTACGTTTTGGTTGACTCATTCTAAATCCTCCTATTCTTGGTTTCTTGCATCTTCAACAGCAAGATTGACAGCCTTAATGACTGACTCAACGGTTTTAGTAGCACCTGAAACCCCATCGACTTCTGAAGGCATTTCATTAATATTCAAGCCCTCAAACTGACCTAAGAATTCAGGAGAATCTGCTTTATCACCCAATCCAACAGTGTCATTGAACTGCGTAAAGATAACCGATTCAATACTACCAGTAGCTAAATCAATTTTAATCTCATATTCATTCGTTCCCACATAACCAACAGACTCGACAACATAAGTCATAACATCGCCCTCTTGATTTGTAGAAGTAATTGTATCACCCACTAAATCAGCTGTTGAAACTTGAGGTAAATCAGGCTCAACCTCTTCAGGTGTAGCAGTTGATCCAGTTAAAGAATTAAAGACAGTCACTGCAGCATCAACACCATTTTTAATAGCATCAGAAGAAGCAGTAACACCAGAAATCATATCCACAGGATCGCTTGTTGATTTACCAGTCATCCCTTGATGATATTCATCTTCCATCAAACGCTGACCAAAACCAGGTGTATCATTATTACTTAAAATTTGAAACTTTGAATTGCTTCCATCAACATCATACCCAATTAAGAATACGATATCATCATCATATCCACGAGCCGCAACTTGAAAGACATAAGCATCTTCATCGACTTTATAAGCCTCTCTCACTAATCCATCAGCATCAGCTTCAAATTCAATAGCCTCAAAACTTGAAGCATAAGGATAAAGTTTTTCAATCTCAGCCGTTTGAGCACCTGCTTCATTAGCAGCAATAATTGGCGCAGTAACAGAGTTAACAGCAGCCAAGACGCCAGTCGCTAAAGCAGAGATAATAGCTAAAAACAAAGTAAGTTTAACTGTTTTATTCATTATTGACCTCCATGTTCAGCAGCCGCAGCCTTAACTGCCTCAAGCACTGAATTAGAACTGAATGTAGCAGAGTTTGACGTATCAACATCAATTTCACTCACTACATCGAGACCAACAAATTGAGATAAGAAATCATCTGATCGAGCCGGAGCACCCTCAGCATCTGAGTCAGCAAACTTCTCAAATGAAACAGATTCAACTGTCCCATCACCAGAAATTTGAACCAACACAATATTCTTATCACCTGCATTAAAGCCCTTTGATTCAACACGATAGACTTTAGAGCTACCCTCATCAGTCACATCTAAAACACTTACATTTTCATCCTGAGCAGAAACAACTTGAACAACATTTCCAGCAAGAGTTGAAAATAATACTGCAACAACAGCCACTCCAGCTAGACTCATCATGGCTTTCTTATAAGTTTTAATTTGATTACCAGCTAATAGATAATCAATCATTGGAACTAAAATATTCATTAACACAATCGCAAAGACGACTCCACCAGGAGTTTGTCCAAATAAACGAATGATAAATGTTAAGATAGCAGCCCCAACCCCAAAGATAGCTCGTCCAACAGGATGAACAGGAGATGTCACTGGATCAGTTAACATAAAGACAGCACCAAAGATAGCTCCTCCATTAATGACTTGGAATAAGCCATAACTTAAATCCATACCACCAATAAGAGCAAACACAAGACCCATAACAAATAAAGTAATTAAATAAGAAATTGTAATTCTCCAGTCAATAACTTGACGCACAATTAAAACAACACCAAGAATTAACATCAGAATAGCAGGTGTTTCTCCAATCGCACCAGGATGCCAACCAGTCAATAAACCAGTCCAACCACCAAAGCCTTCAAGAAACTTCTCAAAGCCACCAGCAGCAACTGTCCATGACTGTGCATTAACACTTGAAACAGGAGTAGCTCCCACAGCTAAATCAGCCAGTGTATGACCACCAAAGGCAGTCACAAGAACAATCCGACCAACGCCTGCTGGGTTGAAGATATTTTGTCCAAATCCACCAAAAGCCAATTTACCAATAAAAATAGCAAATGCGGTTGAGATAACTATTGGATATATTTGTACATTCACTGATGTGATCAAAACAAGAATGATCGAAGTTATATAAGGATATGAAGAAGATAAATGTTTCTTAATATCCTTCTTTGTAGCAACCGCATATAAAACTTCAATCGCATAAGCTGTGATTAATGACGCAGCTAACATTGTCAGAATATGAATAACATAATTTAATCCATATTCCATTTGATAATAAACTAAACTAAATGCTAGTACAGCAAGTAAAGCGATTAACAGTTCAAACATAATTTGAGAGGTTGTTCGCTTAATCTTAATACTAGGCGCGAATCTAAATTTATAATCCATTATGTCTTACCCCTTTCTCAAACGTAATGCATTTTTAGCACGACGCATGTTTTCTGTTACATCAATCTTAGATGGACATACATAAGTACAAAGCCCACACTCGATACATGCATTGGTATCTAATTTTTCAATCATGTCTAAATTCTTAGCTATTTCAGCATCCTGAATCTTAACCGGAATTAATCCTGCCGGGCAATTATCAACACAGGCTGCACAACGCAAACATCCAATCGCATCTACTTTACGCTCAATGAGAACGGTTAATGCATTGGAAGTAAAATTAATGGTCACATTCTTTGAAAGCATAGTTTTACCCATCATAGGTCCACCATGAATAACATGAACGTTTTCATCAGTAGTACCACCACAGGCTTCAACAATATCCCCAATCGGTGTACCAATTTTCGCTAAGACATTTCGTGGTTCCTTAATTCCATCACCAGAAACAGTAATCATTTTCTCAGTAATAGGAACTCCTAATCTAAAGGCTCTAGAAACCATAATCGCAGTCGTCGCATTATTAACAACAGCTCCAATTTCACTTGGAAGTCTGTCATAACGTTTCTTTAATAATTCAAAGACTAATGTTCTTTCCCATCCCATTGGATAGACATTTGGAACACCAACAACCTCAATGTCACTAAATCCACCAAAGGCTTCTTTAAGACGAGCAATTGTTTGTTTCTTATCTTCCTTAATAGCCACTAATGTTTTTTGAACATTACCAGCTTTTCTAAGAATATGAACACCATTAACAAGATCCTCTAAATAATCGTTTACATTACGATAATCTTGAGTGATATATGGTTCACATTCCACCGCATTAATAATTAAATAAGGTGTTTCTGTCATCGGTTTGTATTTCAAATAAGCCGGGAAACCAGCTCCACCACATCCGACAATACCCATTTCTTTAATGTGCTCGATGATTTCATCTTTACTAGCACTTACATAATCTAAAGGTGTTGGGGCAACAGCCTCATATTGATTATCGTTTTCGATTACAATATGTTTAGACTTACGACCACCCCAGCCGTGAAACTCATCCTTAAACCCAGTAACAGTGCCAGATACAGGTGAAAACAGAGGAATCACAAAATGGTCATTTCTTGCGGCAATCTTTTGATTGACTAAAACACGGTCACCCTCTTTGACATAAAGTTCTAAATTAGTTGAGCCCATCGCCATTAAAGGAATAGCGATTTCCTTAGGAGTCTCAATATTTAGAATTTCGTTATGGTCAGTAAGTTCTTTAAAACCGGGTATATGTTTACGCAAAGGTCCTAATAAAAAAGACATAACTACTTCTCTCCTTCTACTCGTTGTTTAACAACTACGTATTTTATTATACCACGCTAACTTAATTAAAAAACCATAAATTTAGGATTTAATGTATATTTAATTAAAAAGTCAAGAAATATGCTATAATTCTCGAGGTGATTATATGAGAAAGAGTCTAACTATCGTCCTATTAGGACTATTAATATTAACAGGTTGTACAAGTAAACCAGAGTATCAGCGATATCAAGCAGATACCTCAACAAGTGGTTTTGATACTAAAATTACTCTAATGGCTTATACAACAAGCGAATCTGAGTTTACAAAATACTTCGATCGAATGAAAGAATTGTATTATGAATACAATATTCTTTTTGATAAATACAACAATTATGAAGGCATCAACAATCTAAAAACGATTAATGATATGGCAGGAAAAGAAGCAGTTGAAGTTGACCAAAGAATCATAGATACTTTAGTATTATCTAGAGAAGAATTTGACAATAACAAAGGCAAATTCGATATCACAATGGGATCTGTTTTAAGTATCTGGCACGACTATCGAGAAGATGGATTAATTGCAAATTACAGCAACGAACCAGGTGAAGTACCACCCCTAGAGATGCTTCAAGAAGCAAAAGAATGCACAGGTTGGGATTTAATTGAGATAGATGATGAGAAAAACACCGTCTATTTAACAAAAGACTGTGCTTCACTAGATTTAGGGGGTCTTGCTAAAGGATACGCAACCCAAGAAATTATGGATATATTAGCAGAAGAAGGCTTAACTCACTTCAGCATTAATGCCGGTGGCAATGTTAAAGTGTATGACTTAAAACCAGATGGTTCAGGATGGAATATAGCAGTAGGAGAACCCTCTCTAATCGTTATAGATCAATATGCAGACATTCTAAGAATTAACGAGGAACTTTCAATTGTAGCATCAGGTGATTATCAACGATATTACATCGGACCAAATGATGAAACCTATCATCATTTAATCGATCCTGATTCATTATTCCCGCTACATCATTTTAGAAAAGTAACAGTCGTTATGGAAGATTCAACTTATGCTGATATGTACTCAACCGTATTATTCTTACTTCCTTATGAAGAAGGTGTTTTATGGATCAAAGAACACAACGAAAGAAACCCTCATCTTCATCTAGAAGCACACTGGGTCATTGATATAGACAACGAAGAATACAAAGATCATCCTGATTTTATGAGTATTCCTGAAAAACCATACAAAATAGCAATGACAGATGGACTAAGAGAAATGTCCCATGTCGTTACCCCATAATTAAAGCCGGACTGAATCCGGCTTTTTTCTATTCTTTACCTAATAACTTAAACATATTGCGCTTATAAACTTCAACTCCAGGTTGATCAAATGGATTAATATCTAATTTATAGGCTGACATCGCCAATGCCATAAAGAAGAAGAACACCATGTAACCAAAAGTGTAGGCGCTATTATCTTTAATCTCTAAAACAATATTTGGAACCTGCCCTTCAACTGTATGAGCCTCTAAAGTTCCTAACATTGCCTGTTGGTTGACCCAGTGTAATGATTTTGAAGCTAAATATTCCATTTGGTCTGTATCATCATTATCACTAGGGAACTCCATATCTTCCAATGGCTCATGAACTGTTAAGATTGTTTCAAATAAGATTTTCTTACCCTCTTGAACATACTGTCCCATTGAATGTAAATCAGTTGAATTGGTCACTGAATGCGGAAGTATACCCTTACCTTCTTTTCCTTCAGATTCACCATCTAATTGTTTTAACCATTCAGCAACAAATGATAAATGTGGCTCATAAGTTACAAACATTTCAACATCAAGTCCTTTTTCCTGAAGAACTCTCCTTAAGACACCATATTTATATGCATCATTATGGTTAACATTTTCAACAGTAAATGCTTTGTAAGCATCCTGTAAACCATTCATCATTGCATCAATATCAATTCCAGCAGCCGCAATTGGCAATAAACCAACCGCCGTAATAACGGAGAATCGTCCTCCAATATCATCAGGGATAATAAAGCTCTCATAACCAACTTTATTAACTAAAGGTCTCAATAAGCCTCTTTCTTTATCAGTTGTCACATAAATCCGATTAGTTGCCTCGCCTTTTCCATATTGCTTTTCAATATGCTGGCGGAAGATTCTAAAAGCAAGAGCAGTTTCAGTTGTAGAGCCAGATTTCGAAATAACATTAAGCGCAACATCTTTACCCTCAATATATTTCAAAACTCTAACTATTTCAGTTGAAGAAAAAGTATTTCCCACATAAATAATCTCTAAATCATCTTGAGCATAGTTTCCTTTAATAAAATCAATCGCAGCCTTAGCACCTAAATATGATCCACCAATTCCACAAACTAACAAAATATCTGCTTGTTCTCTAATTCTTTGAGCTGCAACCTTAATTCTATCGAATTCTTCTTTGTCATACGCAAATGGCCAGTCGACCCATCCTAAGAAATCATTTCCCTTTCCTGTTTTGTCAATTATCATTCTGTGGATACGACTTACTTCGTCTTGGTATTGATTAAAATCCGGCTCAAATAACAAATGGTCAGTGTTTAATTTAATCATTTTCTGTTTTCTCCTTTATCCATTGTGGTAGTTGTGATGCAAGCGATGAAAATCCAATTTTACTTTGAGGCAAAAGACTTTGAGGTTTTAAACTTAATCTTTCGCGCCGCTGATTTCTAGGCTTCGCATTCTTTGGAATATTCTTTAAAGATAGTTTTAATTGTTTCTTATCACCATCAACTTCAATAACCTTACAATACACACGCTGTCCTATGTTTAAAAAACGATGGATGTCTTTTACAAACCCATTATAAAGTTGGGAAATATGGATTAATCCTGTTGTTTCATGATCAATATAGACAAATCCTCCATAAGCAACTATGTTTGTAATTATGCCTTCTACGATGTCATCTTTTTTATAATGCATTTTCATCTTCACCTCGACTCTATTATAAACGATTGTACAATTATTTAATAGTTAATTAAAATAGATGAAATTTTACAAAAGTTAGTTTATAATAACTAAGAAGGTTGGTGATCGTTAATGACATTAGAAGAAAAAGTAATCTACACACTAAATAAAATCAGACCATATATCCAAGGTGATGGAGGAGATGTTGCCTTTGACCGTATTGATGATGACGGAGTTGTCTACGTGAACTTGCTAGGAGCTTGTGTAGGCTGTGGTTTAGCGGATGTTACAGTTAAAATGGGAATAGAGGCTATCCTCATGGATGAAATTCCTGAAGTAACTGAAGTACGAGTTGTAGAATAATTATTCAAAAAAAAGATTAGAGACCTAATCTTTTTTAATTTTTGGCATTATACTCTCGTTTCGTAAGCCATAGTAATTCTTTTTCATCTTCCATGGTTTCAAAACCAAATTTAGTAAAGAGATTTTTTACTTCAACACGATTTGGTTCTCTAATTTCATAGATTGCATCCAAATTCATGACCTTAAACACATATTCTAAAAGTAATTCAACAGCCTCACTCCCATATCCTTTATGGCGATGACTGTGCTCAATTATAATGTGAATCATGTATTTATTAAATTTTGTATGATAATAAATAGCCACTTCACCGATCGGTGTTCTGGTTTCTTTTTCGACAATATATGAATAGAAATTACTCATATTAACATTATTCTCGACATACCATTCTTTAATTTCGCTCTCATCTTTAGGTGGCCAATTATCAATTTCATGCTTACAAGCATCCGCAAACTCCATAGTTTTTTCATCTTTATACAATTGTTTACGGTACCACAATTCATTGAGTCTTGGATTATGTAATAAAATCTTTTCACCTTCGATGACTCTATTAATATCGTCTATCATTTACACCTCCACTAATATATTATACCATACGTGTCAAGTGCCCTAAAAAAGCCACATTTTAACATGTGGCTTTTATCTAATTTAAATACCCTGAATCATTAAAGAATCCATCTAAGATATCTCTGGCGATAGCTGTTTCTGCGTCACTTTCTTTAAGTGTCCATTCAATCTTATCAGCAATCTGTCCATCTTCAATTAACAATAATGTTGGCGAGAATTCGACATTGTACTTCTCTTTTAGTGGTTCACGCAATTCTTTGTCAATAAGCGCATCGGGTGCTTCTTTATCTAAGTCCACGATATAGAAATTACCATCTAATTCAGGATGGTCAATCAAAAGCTGTTCTAAATAGTTTTCTTGGAAATTGGTGGAGTCACCACAACGAGTGATCCACCCAAAGTAAACAATTCCGCTATTACCATCTGCTAAATACGCTTCATACTCTTCTAAATTCATTTGAGGAACTGCATCTACATGAGGGGTTTCAACCACCACTTCTTCGACTTCCTCAGGTTCTTCATTTGTTGTACAAGCAACTAAAGCTAGCGCAACAACAAGCAATCCTAATAATTTTTTCATACACTACATCCTCCTAACTTTCTCAATTAACTCTTGTAATTCATCTGAAATAATAATAGGCATTTGATTCTCTAAACGATCTAAACCAAGAACACAATTACTTACAACAATAATTGGTACTCCTTGAACTCGTTTGAAGACGGACTTATTAATCGAATTAATGACCCAATTTAAATCCTCTAGAAACAATTCAGAATCATCTAAATTATATGACCTCATTATATCACCAAGTTGCCCATCTAGTAAGGTCCCATCTAGATAACATTGTAAAAGAGTTAAAATCCCATTAGGTTTGGATATTAACCATTCAATTAAAAAATCATGATAGCCCCATTTCATCGGATCAATTTGATTATCCTTTAACTCTGCACTTGGGGCAAAATCCCAATGAACTCCATCATTATCTATCCTTGGAAGTAAATTATAATTAATGATTTCTTTGTTCAATCGTTGGTTAATGGCTTGTGCCAGCTCCACAACCTGCATCTTAGTACAATCCGCTAGAATGCCCAAAGCGCCTATCGTATCACCATAGAGTGTTCCATAACCAAGTGCTGATTCAATCTTATTAGAATTATTACTAATAACACCATTTTGAAGAGAAGCCATCGTCATCAAGACATGCCCTCTGATTCGAGCTTGAACATTTTCTAAAGCCAAACCATCAATCTTTTGTCCGACCGTCTCACTTGTAGCATCAACAAGGGCTGTTATATCGAAACCATGATATTCAAAGCCTAGCACATCAGCTAGATGCTGAGCATTGTTTATTGTTGTCTCTGAATTATGTTTAGTCGCTAGATTATAACCAATGACTCGATCTTTTCCTAATGCCATAACTAATAATGCCGCAACCACACTTGAATCTAAACCACCTGATAAACCAACAATCCAATTTGGTTTAAACGGGAAAATTTCTTCATCAATCTGTTTAATTCCAAACAACAATGCATCAATTAAAGGAATTGAGACATATTTGTTTTCTGCAACAAAGTCATCTAAGTCCACAAGTTTAGATTCTTCTAAAAAATTACTATTTAAAATTTCTATATCCTGTTTATGTTTAATAATGCTTTGGCCATCAAGCAAACCAAAAAATCGGCTAGAGTTAACTATTCCCACAGCATTAACACTGATCACAGTTGCCTCAATGTTGTTAATAAAGGTTAGCTTTTGTTGAATAGTATCAACACCACGATAATAATGTGTATTTAAGTGAAAGACAATATCTGTATCGTGATAGTCATGGACCATCAAATCATTGTTTACAACAAC
>DUUI01000052.1 GCA_012841625.1 Erysipelothrix sp.
CATCATCTGGGAATATATGTGGGTAGTCTTTTAGATCCCAAATATATTGAAGATCTGGAGCCATTGGCTCAATTCCTCGTTCTTCATCCCCTTCGATGACATATCTTGGTACATAAACACCTTGATAGTTATCGTCAAAGTTGACACCAACTTCAATAAGTTTTCCTGCTTCAAGATCTTCTCCATAGGTTGGAATGTTGTCGGTCCATACTTCTGTGTGGGCATCGATGTCGCCAGCGATGATTCCTTCATGAGTTACAGGTGTTGAGCCTGGTACCTCACTCCAAGAGTAACCCCATATTTGTTGTGCAATAGTTCCTACGACAGCGTTATGGAACTGGATGCTGTCCCATCCTGCATTAGCAAAGACAATTTCTTCACCTGCGTAAGGTAAATCGCTTGTGTTATTATCGCTTGTGCTACATCCGACTAAAACAAGTGCGGTAATAGCAAAAAGTATCGCGAGTCTTTTAACTTTTTTCATATTTTTTACACCTTCCTTTTAAGTTGTAGTGAGCTAAAACGAGTGAGACATCAATTTAACAATCAAAGGATACGCGTAAAAAAACTATGGCAAGACACCATAGCCTAATATAAACAAATATATATAGTACAATATGACGCCCCTTTTTGCGTAGACGAGGTTAGCTGTCGGGTTAGGACATAAGGGTAGTCCTTCATATTATGATTAACCCCAAATAAATGGTTCCCCCGCTTCTTTAACAGAATTAAACGATGCGATTCAGTTGTCAAACTCACAACATAATAACTTTAACACATGAAATCATTCATTGCAAATGAGGTACAATTGACAATATTTTGTTATTTAATACTTATTATTTATTCTAAAATGAGATTATTGATAAAAAACCTCCCAATAACGGAAGGCTTTTTAGATATCTATATTGACTTTATCAGGTTTAAAGCATTCCTAAGAATCATAGCCGTCATGCCCCAAATCGTTAAGTCATCAAAATTATAGAAGAGTATTTTACGACTCCCTTCTCGCCACGCATAGTTTCGACCTCCCGCAATTCTGGAGTATGGAAAGTTTTCATCAAGTTGTAAGGTTAATTTCCCACCATAAACATCAGGCTCATGATTCAGTAATTCTGTCAATGAGACATAATGAATATTGGCAACTTCATCCTCAAAAAATGTTTCTTCATAATTATGTAAGATTCCAAGAAATGGATGCACAATAATATTGTCATGAGCGATATACAAATCAAGCGGACCTAGTATTTCAACATCTTCCATGTCGATAAGAAGCTCTTCATGGGTCTCTCTTATGGCCGCATATTCATAGCTTTCATTGATTTCAACTCGTCCACCAGGAAAACAGATGTCTGATGATTGTGATATATTTTTAGAACGCTCTTCAAATAAGAGATAATACTCACCATCTTTTAAGACAAAAGGGACAAGGATTGAAAAGTGACGCACAACGCCTTCAGCCGTAAATCCTATTTCACGGCCACTTAACTTCTTCTTTATCTCATTGATGACTGCCATTGGTCACCACTTTGTATAATGAATGTCCACCTGAGAGATTTGACACTTCTTTAAATCCAGAATTCTTTAACAAGTTCTGAGCAATATTTCCAGTTGTTCCAGAATTACAATACACAACAATGTGCTGGTCTGGATCTAGGTGTTTACACATTTCTCTTAGCTCTGCTAATGGAATATGCTGCGCATTGTTAATCATGCCATGTTTCTCAACATCCTGTTTGCTTCTAGTATCAATTAAGGTGACCCTGTCTTTACAATCCGCTAAATCAGCGCAATTAATTAATGGTAATTCTTTATTCAAGATATTTGAAAAAATCATACCTGTGTAATGAACTGGGTCTTTAGTGGTCGAAAATGGAGGTGCATATCCTAAATCAATATGGAAGAAATCTTCAACTGGAACGCGATATGTCATTAAAGTGATAAGAACATCTAAGCGTTTATCGACTCCCTCATAGCCAACAATTTGAACTCCTAATAAAGTATGAGTCGCTTTGTCAGCAATAGCCTTAATGACCATTCTTTGTCCACCCATATAGGTTGGACGATCTTCTTTTGAATTATGAATAATTTCAATATCGTAACCTAATTCTCTTGCCTCTTTTTCAGATAAACCACTGGAGCCAATACTTATATCAAAGACACGATATATACCAGTTCCAAGATTTCCCTTAAATTCTAAATTTCCACCAGTCATCACATCCCCACAAATACGTCCCATTTTATTAGCCGTTGAACCTAATGGTCGCCAATGTGGTTTGCCAGTGATTAAGTTAAATGTTTCAGCAACATCACCACAAGCATAGATATCTTTAATATTAGTTTCCATTCTACTATTGACTTTAATGGCTCGAGTAGGCCCAATTTCAACCCCAATTTCTTGAGCTAATTGTGTATTTGGACGAACTCCTGTCGCAATTAAGACAATATCAGCCTCTAATTCATCACCATTTTGAAGTGTCACATGATCCTTATGAATCGTTTGAATGGATGTTTCTTTTAAAATCTTAACGCCCTTTTCTTCTAATTTACTCTCAAGTAATTTAGCCATGTCCTCATCAAGATTTGGTGTAATCTTAGGCATTAACTCTACTAAAGTTGTATCAATATTTAAATGAACAAGATTCTCTAATAATTCTAAACCAATAAATCCTGTCCCCACAATCACTGCTTTCTTGGGCTGATGTGTATCGATATACTCTTTGATCGCGCGAGCATCTCTTGGATTTCTTAATCCAAAAACATGGTCTTGTTGTCTGCCCTCTATTGGCGGAATGAATGTTGAGGCACCCGTGGCAATGACTAATTTGTCATATGAATCAGTAAAGATTTCATCACTTTCAAGATTCTTAACTTCAAGTGTTTTGTTCTTTGCGTCAATTGATAAAACTTCATGGCCAATCTTAACATCAACATTATGTTCGTTTTTGAAAAAACTAGGATCTCTTGGTGTTAATACTTCCATGCTTTCAATTTCTTCACCAATGAAATATGGAAGTCCACAGCCAGAATAAGAGATGTCAGTATCTCTTTCATAGATGACGATGTCTGCTTCTTCATTGTTTCTTCTTGCTTTTGTGGCAGCTGATGTTCCAGCAGCAACTGCTCCTATTATTCTTATTTTCATATTAATGGTTCCTTTCCGTCTTTGCATCAATTATATCATCCTAGTCGGAAGTTTGATATAATTGAACACATTGGAGGAAAATTATGAAGTCAATTAAAGCAGCAATCTTTGATATCGATAACACTTTGATCGATCGTGGCTATGAAAATATGCCAAAAGAAGTTTTACAAGCAATTTTACAATTACAATCAAACGGGATAGAAACAATAGTCGCAACGGGACGTGGCTATTATTTTATTGTCGATGAAATAAAAAACGAACTAAAACCAAATTACACAGTCACCATCAATGGAGGGGCCATCTACGATAAACATGGTGAGCTATTTTATCACACACCCATGCTTTTAGAAGATGTTAACAGCATCATTACAAAAGGCCGAGAACTTGATCTAGCGATTGGTTTTAAAGCAGCTGATGCTGTTTATGTGATGACTGATTATGATATATACTCTGAAAAATATTTACATGGCTTTCGAAATGAAAAGATTCTAATAGATTTTACTCATAGAGAGTATTTAACCGATGAAGACTCACAACCAGTTGGGGCATTTATTATTGGTGATAATGAAAAAGTCGAAGCCTTAATTCCACATATGAAACATACAACATTCGTTGTTGCCTATGATGGAGCTTATGATATCTTTGATCAAAAAAGTGGTAAAGAAATAGCACTCAATGAAGTATTAAAACATCTCAATATCACATGGGACAATGTGATCGCTTTTGGAGACTCGGCCAATGATGTGAATATGGTAAAATTGGCTAAAATTGGAGTCGCTATGGGGAATGG
>DUUI01000053.1 GCA_012841625.1 Erysipelothrix sp.
CAGAACCTAAGTACCCAAACTTACTAATTGGTAGCGGTACTCAAGAGGATCCCTATATTTTCAAGTATAATGACAAAATGAGTATAAATACTGCATTTATGGAAGAGCTTATGAGTGATACAAATTTAGTGTTTGCTAAGTTCTATGTATTCCTTGATGATGATGAAGCACTAGAGGTTCTTCAAACATTCTCGATGCGATTTGACAAGCTAGTTGATGAAGAAAATGGTACTGTAGAAAACTTATTCACTTTCTTAGACCTTAGCCTAGGAGATCCAGATGAACAAGAACCAGGTGGAGAAGATCCAGGGATTCCAATTGATCCAGGTCCACCAACAATTACTTACACTGCTAATGAGCTGTTTAGAATGAGAACAGAAAAAGAAGCTGAAATACGCGACCTAAACTTAAGTATCAAAACAGCAACCGTTGAGTATAGTGATTTAGAAAATGAAATTAATAATAACTTCATTTTAGCTCAATTAGATGGTGTTGTTAGCGAAGTGATTGATGAAGAAACAGCAAAACTTGAGGGTCGACAATTATTCCAAGTATCTAGTAGTGGAAGTTTTATTGTAGAAACGACTATCACAGAACTTGATTTGCAACAAATTAAGATTGGTGATCCGATGTCAATATTCTCATATGAATCTGGGGCTTATGTTGAGGGTCAAGTGATGTCAATTTCACCCTATCCAACAACAAATTCCATGTACTTTGGGTATGGTCCTCAAAATCAATCTTCCTATCCAGTTAAAATATCTGTAGATAAAAGTGCTGATTTAAAAACTGGTATGTGGGTTGAAATTCAAAGGATTGATACATCTGAGTCACCTGAACAATTCTTTGCGCTGATGAATGCATTTGTAAGAACCGATGATGGTGATCCATATGTTTGGATTGCTCAAGATGAAAAGTTAGTTAAAAAACCAGTAACAATTGGTCGTACCATTCAAGGATCATATATTCAGATTCTAAACGATGATGTAACAATGGATGACATGGTTGCTTTCCCATATGGTAAGTCTCTTAGAGAGGGACAACCGGTTGAGGAGGGGACTTATGAAGACCTCTACAACCCATTAGGAGGTTAAACATATGATAGAAAATATTCAATTAGCATTTGGAGGTATTTGGAGTCATAAGCTTCGTTCAATTCTAACGATGTTAGGTATTATTATTGGCATTGCCGCAATCATCGCTATTGTTTCAACCATCCAAGGCACTAATGATCAAATTAAACAAAACCTTATTGGGGCTGGAAACAATACTGTTAAAGTTCAATTAAATCAAGGCGATTACCCATATGATCCACAATGGGGAGAACCTCTGGTAGGAGTTAGTCCAATATCTGAGGACATTCGCCAAGAAATAGAACAAATTGATGAAGTAAGAAAAGCTTCAGTATATAGTTCAAGACAATGGTCTGAAAATGTATATTATCAAAAGAATCAATTTAATGGTCAAATCTTAGGAATCGATAACAATTACTTCGAAGTAACTAATTATAAGGCAAATCAAGGGACACTCTTTATGCCTAAAGAATATATCGATTTCTCAAAAGTAGCTATCATTGATTCTGTGGCAGCAAATACACTGTTTCCAACGGAAGACCCAGTAGGTAAATTTATCGATATTTCATCAGAACCATTCAAAATCGTTGGTGTCGCTGAAGTACAAACACAATTTACACCAGTCATCAATAATTTCAATGACTACATGATGTATAATCAAGAACAAAGTGGAACTATCTTTGTCCCACTTCAAAGTTGGCCAATCATTTACAAATTTGATGAACCAAACAATCTAATTATCCAAGCTGTTGAAACAGACGCAATGCCAACAGCCGGTAAAGAGGCTGCAGACATATTAAATGGTACAATTCAATCAATTAATTCTGAAGAGTCATCTATCTCATATAAATCAGAGAACTTGCTTGAGCAAGCCCAAAGACTTCAAGAGTTATCAAATGCAACAAATCAACAATTAATTTGGATTGCCAGTATTTCGTTACTAGTCGGTGGTATTGGTGTTATGAATATCATGCTCGTCTCAGTGACAGAAAGAACTAAAGAAATTGGTCTAAAGAAAGCCATAGGAGCTCGTAAGTCTCATGTTATGAGTCAATTCTTAACCGAAGCAGCAGTTCTAACATTTATAGGTGGCTTAATTGGTGTCTTAGCCGGTATAGGTTTATCGCAATTAATCTCTCAATTTGCTGGTATGCCAACCGCTATCTCACTGCCAATCATTATTATTTCAGTATTCTTCTCAATGGTAATCGGATTAATATTCGGTTTATTACCAGCTATCAAGGCCTCTAATTTAAGCCCAATTGATGCTCTAAGAAGAGAATAGAATAAGATAGTATAGAATAAAATAAAAGAATTCACACCAATTAAGGTATGAATTCTTTTTTAATATTTTAGTTATCGCCCTCACCTGGATCAGGGGCTTGTTCAACAGTAAATGTTATAACCGTACCAGGTCTTATTGGGACGCTATTGACAGCTTGACCATTAACGCTCACTGTCGCAACTCTTGCGCCGACATCATCAGTTGGACCATCCAGTGTAAAGTATCCAGATAAATCATTCACTAATGTAGCAACAGGTTTACCAACATACGACTGTAGGTTTGTTATTTCGCCATCGTAATAAACGATAACAAAGTTTGTTCGATCAAATACATCTTGTGTTGTATCAGTATTAGAGTAATTTGGTGAAATCGAAATAATTCGGCCAACTTGATCTGTTGAAGAAGGCGTTTGTTGTCTTAAGGTGATACCAGCAGAAGTATTCGCTGTAATCCATTCTTGAGCTTCACTCACATTTCTACCAACAAAGTCAGGCATTGACAGCTTCTGGCTGCCAGAATTTATCGTCTGACAAATCTCATTACTCTTACCAATCTCATTTTCTGACCAATTGTAATAAGAACAGACCTGTAGATTTTGGTTTGATTTAATGTCAGGCAAAGTAATCGTTCTAGTTGCTTCATCACTTTCAACAGTTTCAACAACATTTCCATCAATACGAATCTCAGTTACATATTGGACTGCGCCATAAATCCATGATGGATCAAAGAGACGATTACCAGTTGCACTCCGGGTTTCACCCAATGAGTTGGTTGCTGTCATAACTTTTGTTTTTTCAGCAACTTCTAATTTTTCTTCATCAGGATATTCTGATAACTTAACTTCTAGCTCTAAGCCCTCATCAGTAAAGTTTTTAATTTCAACCTGTTGAGACGCTAAGTTTTCAAGTGTTTGGGTTTCTAATGTCGTTAAACGAGAGAATCGATCAATAATCATTCCGTTAACAATATAGGAAGAATCCATCCCCTCAATTGGTGTTGCATAAGGGTAAACACCAACAACATGACGTAAATCAACAATACCCTCAGGTCTAGCAATAGCTGTCGGTTCAGTAAATGTAGCAACATTCTGCAATAGTATATTTAATTGATACCCAAGATTATTCGCATTAATTGCGTTATTATAAATATAATTTGAACTCTCACCATTGTTACAATAGTCAATATATCCTGACCATGCGACACTTGTTATATCACTGGTTGATGCTGCGTGCCAGTTATCTTTAGTCGCTCCATCAGGAATACCACAGCCAACAAATGCTGCATCGTGGTCACTTGTACCTGTCTTAGCATAGACAGGGAAGGGCATTCTATTAAGTCTTGCGGCTGTCGATAAGCCAGTAGTTGTTTCAACAGCATAACGCATCGTTGAAGCCGCCATATATGCAGCTTGAGGAGACATGACCTGAACTGGTTCAAAATTTGGAACAATTGGTTCTCTTCCTTCAATCTCAATTCGAGTAATAGTGTGTGGTTTTATATATTGACCACCATTCATGACTGTTGCATGCGCACCAGCAATCTGAACAGCAGATGCTTCAAATATGCCACCACCTATACCATAGGCCGAGTTAATATATTCAGAAATTTCTGGATCAAAGCCTAAATCAATCAAAGACTGAGTCATACGCTCATAGCCAACGGCATTTGGACCTACTAATAATTCATCCATTGTTTTAATGGCAGGGATATTTAATGATCCAGCAACGGCATCTCTGACAGTGACATCACCTTGATAAAGTCCAACAGTGAAGTTTGAAACAAAGACTGGAGATCCAATATAAGCATATGGACCATCCTCAATTGTATGTGTTGTTGCATATCCTAAATGCTCATAAGAGAAAGCATAAGGAAGGATTGGTTTTAGTACCGATCCAGGTTGTCTTCTTAATTGAAGCGCATTATTAAATTGTCTTGCAGCAACATCTTCTTGATCTTCTTGATGAAATTTACGCCCACCACCAAGGGCAATAATCTCCCCATTGGTATGGTTTAAAGAAACATAGGCAGCATCAATAACATCATCAAAGTAGAAGTCATGACGTCCTTCCTCAAGTGTTTCAATCGTTTCTTGTTGACTACGATTTAAAGCGGTGTAAACCTTTAAACCTTGGGTATAAGGACTTAGTCCATAGACATTTTCAAGTTCATCAATGACAGCATCTAAATACTCTTGATGAGGCTGTATATCTCCATAATATTTTTCTGCTCCATATAATTGGTTTTCAAGTTTAACTTTTGTATGAATGGAATGTTCTTCTTCGGTAATGTATCCATGTCTTAGCATCATATCAAGAACAACATTTCTTCTCTCAGTGGCTGCTTCGATATCAGTATAAGCATTGTAATCAGCAGGAGCATTAATAACACCAGCTAAATAAGCTGCTTCACTTATATTAAGTTCTCCCACAGATTTATTGAAATAATACAGTGACGCTTTAGCAATCCCTCTTGAATTAGGGACTCCAAAGTTAATTTTATTCAAATAATGTTCAAGAATTTTTTTCTTATCAATTATTTCTTCCAATTCCATAGACAAAGAAATCTCTTGAGCCTTACGATCAATTGATTCTTCAGCTTGCTCTTCATCTGTTGCAAAATGCGAATTCTTGATTGTCTGCATGGTAATAGTTGAGGCACCAGCACCAAAGCCACCACCTCTTATAAATCTAAGGATAGTTTGAATCCCTTCATTTGTAAATCGAGCTAAGTCAAATCCTTCATGATCAAAGAATTTAGCATCCTCAATTGAAATGAATGCATCAACAACGGCATTAGGTAATTCTTCATATGTAATATTGTCACTCAGCTTTAATGCTAATTCAGCAAATTGAACGCCATCAGCATCGTAAACTATCGATGACTCAGTTGTTTCTAATAAAGCTAAGTTTAGTTCTGGACGCTCATTAATCATATCTCTTAACATATTTAATCCAAAACCGACAACTAAAAGGGCACCTACTAAAATAGTCAGTAGAACTGCCGCAATAGTTTTTCGAAATACAAAGTATCTCTTTCTTTTTGGTTGGCTCATAATCTTATTCTCCTTTTATTAGAATCTTATCTAAAACCTGAATATAATCACATGGCTTTAAATAGGACATAGGTATTAAATGACCATTAGATTTAATCCATTCATAAGGAATAGATTTCAAAGATGTTTCCTTTAGAAACTTCTTCAATATTGTATATTCTACCAAATATGTCTCCTCAATTACACTAAAACGTAAAATTAAGAAACCGAAGCCTTGATGCTTTAACACATGATCCAGGTGACTTAATTGGTGTGAATGAATCATTGAAAGAGGTAACCTCGTTTTATTCTTAGTTGATTTTGCCTCAAAATCAATATAAACGCCTTTGTACACACCATTATAATCAGTTGTAGAGGGTAATTGATAGAACGCTTTAGTGATCTTAGCAGCGGATCTCTTAGGGTAATCAACCTCAACAACAGTTATTGGGGTAGGTTTTTTATGTACCAAGGCAATATTATGTACTCGATAATAATCATTGGTTGCATTTAAATCTTGTTCCAAAGACTGACCTAAATTTGCTTTCTGAGCAACTTTGTTAGATAAAGTTTGTTTTCTTTTCCCATTGGGATATCCAATCATTCTAATCACCACCCTCATTATACCAATTTTTATATCGTTTTACATGCTTTTTAGAGATCTCAATGACTCTTAGTGCTTGGAAAAAGCTCGTATTTTTGATATCATACTAATGATACAATGATGAGAGGGAATATGGAAAAGTTAAACTTAAGTCTTGATGAAATTGAAAACAAAGTTTTTTCTGTCGATTTTAAAGGTTATAGCTCCTATGATGTAGATGTTTTTTTAGATGATGTCATGGAAGATATTCAAATCTATCAATCAGAGATTAAACGACTCAAAGATTCAAACAAGCATTATGAGAATATTATTTCGGAGTTATCTCAAGAAAATCAACACCTTAAAGCAAAGATTGCGTCAAGTGAAGCCTTGAGTCCAACTCAACCTTCAACCTTAGATTTGATTCGTAGAGTATCACGTCTTGAAGAAATTGTATTAAAAGATTCAAATGAACAATAACTAGGTAATCGCTGCAAACGAGATTTGTAGAGGAAAGTCCATGCTCGCACCATCTGAGATGATGGTAGTGTTTGTGCTTAACGAAAAAATAAGTTAAGGCATCCAATGGATGACGGCGAACTCTTAACCTAAGGCTTAGCTATGGTTAAGAGCGTAAAGTGCCACAGAAACGATCTATTTAGAAATAAATAGCTGGAACGGGTAAACCCCACAAGCGAGAAACCCAAAATTGGTAGGGGAACTTTTCCAAGTGAATTCAAACAAGGAAAAGACACACTGTGTAGATAAATGGTTACCACCTTATTTTATAAGGGACAGAACATGGCTTATATGTTTTTGTTTATTTTATAAGTAGTTTAGGAGCAGCGCATGAAATCAATCGGCGAAAAGCTAAAACAAAGGCGGATTGAATTAGGATATAGTATTGAAGATCTGCATGAGAAAACGAAATTATCAGAAGTCCACATCAAAGCTATCGAAGATGGCGATTTGGACTATTTTCGTCATGATATCTCATATTTAAAGTTTTTTCTTCAATATTATTGTCAAGCCGTCTATTTAGATTATGAAGATTTCGAAGAAGAATTTAAAAAGACATTAGATGTGTATCATGAAACACAGTTACTAAAGAAGAAGGAAAGTCATCAAGCAAGTAATGAGAATATTCAAAGACGAATTCAAAACAATCAAAAGAAATATCATAAAGCTAAAGGTCAAACTAATATCCAATTCAGTAAGCTTGACCATCAAACACTAATCGTAATTGGGATTGTTTTGGTTATTTTAGCTGTATTAGTCTTTGGTTTCTTTAAACTTATTTTGCCAAATCTTTCATCAGAGCCTGTTGATAATAATCAACCGCCAGCTCAAGTTCAAGAACCAGATATTAATGATGAACCAACACCCGATCCCGATATTGTTGTTGAAAGACCAAAGGTTGAAGAAGGTTTAACCATTACCGAAGAAAGCTATGATAAATACCGTATCTTTGGGATTGAAAAAAATGAAATGGTGTTTCGTATTGATTTTACAAATGATACGTGGGTCGAAACTTACATCAATGATAAAGCAGTCAATGATCCTCTGACAGGAACTTATGTCGCAGATGAATTTATAGAAATACCAATCACTGAAACAACAGATAAAATAACGATCTTATTTGGAAATTTAGATGGCAGTAGTATTTCAGTTAATGGAGAACCAGTTGAATTAAATCAGCAAGCAATATTAGGCACATCAGTTACGCTAAACTTCTTTTTTGGAAAGGAATAAACATGAATCTACCAAATAAACTTACAACGATTAGAATATTATTAATTCCAGTCATTTTATTCTTATTTTTTGTTCCAATATTCAATCAAAGTTTGACATTCTTAGGTCAAGCTTTTACTGTCAATGAACTTGTTATTTTATTGCTCTTTATTATTGGATCAATTACAGATTTTTTGGATGGTCAAATTGCACGCAGAAATAACTTGATTACAACTTTTGGAAAATTTATGGATCCAATCGCTGATAAGTTATTAGTAAATACAATGTTTCTATTATTTGCGGTAGACGGTAGAATACATCCAATCTTTTTTATTTTAATGTTATTTAGGGATACCTTTGTAGATGGCATAAGAATGTTAGCAGCAAGTAAAGGCGAAGTTATTACTGCTGGTAATTTAGGTAAATTAAAAACTGTTTTACAGATGATTGCAATCATCTTAATAAGTTTAAAAAACATCCCATTTAATTCTATATCAATTCCGATGGATCAAATACTGGTTGTAGCAGCCACAACTATATCATTGATTTCTGGATTCCAATATATTTATAACGCAAAACATTTGATCTTTGAATCAATGTAATAGAAAGAGGAAACTATGAGCGAAAAAAAGAATGATCAATTATTAGAAGATGCTCTAAAACAAATTCAAAAACAATTTGGTAAGGGCGCTATTATGAGACTTGGTGATCGTGCAGCAGTTGATGTTGACGCAATTTCATCAGGTTCTTTAGCCTTAGACTATGCACTGGGCGTCAGTGGATACCCTAAAGGTCGTATTATCGAAATATTCGGACCAGAATCAAGTGGTAAAACAACATTAGCTTTGCATGCAATTGCTGAGGTGCAAAAAGCAGGTGGAAAAGCAGCCTTTATTGATGCGGAAAACGCAATTGATCCAAATTATGCCAAAAACTTAGGGGTTAATATTGATGATTTAATCTTGTCACAACCTGATAGTGGTGAACAAGGTTTAGAAATTACTGAAGTGTTAATCCGTTCAGGGGCAATTGATTTAGTCGTCGTAGACTCAGTTGCGGCACTGGTCCCACAACAAGAACTCGATGGAGAAATGAGTGACCAACAAGTTGGTCTACAGGCTAGAATGATGTCAAAAGCAATGCGTAAGCTTTCTGGTGTTATGAATCGTAGTAATACGACTGTTATTTTCATTAATCAATTACGTGAAAAAGTTGGTATTATGTTTGGTAATCCAGAAACAACGCCAGGTGGTAGAGCTTTAAAATTCTACTCTAGTATTCGTCTTGATGTGAGACGTTCAGAATCAATTAAGAAGGGGACTGAATTAGTTGGTAATAAGATAAATGTACGGGTCGTGAAGAATAAAGTTGCTCCTCCATTTAAGTTAGCAGTTCTTGAAATAGTTTATGGTGAGGGAATTTCTCAAACTGGAGAAGTGATTGATTTAGGTGTTGAACACAACTTAATTAATAAGGCAGGTGCTTGGTATAGCTATGGGGAAGAACGCATTGGCCAAGGCCGTGAAGCCGTTCGTTCGTACTTAAAAGAGAATCCTGAGATTTACGAAACAGTGAAAGGCAAATTAAAAGAGATTTTATTTGCTCCAATTAATAAAGAATAAAAAGTGAACCTTTTCATAAATTGAAAGGGTTTTTCTTTTATAGATTATAGAGTGTATGTTCTTGTACATTTGACATAAATCCTCTATAATTAGTTAATAGGATGCTATATGCATTCTGTTTTATTATATTTTAAGTAGGAGGAAAGTATGCCAGATCAGTTATTTTCTGTCCTAGTTGGATTTATTGGTATTATACTTGGATTTGTTATCTTTATGATATTCAGTCGTTTAAACTTGATTAAAACTAAAAGAGAAGTTGAGCAATTGATTGAAACATCCAACCTAAAAGCTGAAACTATTATTCGAGAAGCACAGCTTGAAGGAAAAACAGCCGTTTATGAGTTAAAATTAGCAGCAGAGAAAGAGAATAAAGAGCGAAAATCAGAATTAAGTGCTTATGAATCTCGTCTTGATCGCAGAGAGAATCAAGTTATTTCTCGCGAAAAAGTTGTTTTAACAAATGAAAAAAGTTTAGAGGATAGAACAAAACATTTAAATACAAAATATCTTCAATTAGAGAAGATGGAACATGAATTAAAAGAAAAAATTGATTCACAAATCGTAGAGCTTCAGCGAGTATCGAATTTAAGCATTGATGAAGCAAAACAACAAATTCTTCAAAAAGTAGAATACAAAATGGACGAAGAAATTGCGAACTACATCAGAGATCGTGAGGACGAAGCCAAGCGCACCGCGGAGTTAAAAGCAAAAGACATTCTTGCGACAACTATTGAGAGATTCTCACAAGATGAAATAAGCGAAAGAACGGTGTCTGTTGTTCACTTACCAAATGAGGATATGAAAGGCCGAATCATTGGCCGAGAAGGTCGAAATATTCGTGCCATTGAAGCCGCTACGGGTGTTGATTTAATTATTGATGATACACCTGAAGTTATCCAAATTTCAAGCTTCAATCCAATTCGCCGTGAAATAGCTCGTAAAGCTTTAGAAATTCTTATTAAAGATGGTCGGATTCAACCAGGACGAATTGAAGAAGTAGTGAATAAAGTATCCAAGGAAATTGATGAAACAATTGTTAAAGCGGGTGAAGATGCTACCTTTAACTTAGGAATTCATCGCATGGATAAAGAATTAGTAAAAAATATAGGTCGATTAAAATTCAGAACATCATATGGTCAAAACGCTCTACAACATAGTGTTGAAGTGGCTCATATGGCAGGGATGATGGCTGCTGAATTAGGGCTAAACCAAAACTTAGCCAAAAGAGCTGGATTACTCCATGATATTGGTAAAGCTCTTGATTTTGAATTAGAAGGTACCCATGTTGAACTTGGTGTTCGTTTAGCCAAGAAGTATGGTGAAAATCAAATTGTATTAAATGCGATTGAAAGTCATCATGGTGATGTAGCTAAGAATCATTTAATATCAAATTTAGTGGCTGCTGCAGATACACTCTCAGCCGCAAGACCGGGTGCTCGTATTGAATCGTATGAAAATTATATTCAACGTTTAGAACAACTAGAAACAATTTCTAACCGCTTTGAAGGAGTTGAACAAACGTATGCTATTCAAGCAGGTCGTGAAGTTCGTGTGATGGTTGTTCCAGATAAAATCTCAGATGCTCAAGCAACATTATTAGCTAGAGAGATAAGAGATGCTATAGAAAATGAAATGACCTATCCAGGACAAATTAAAGTCACTGTTATTCGTGAAGTTAGAAAACAAGAGATTGCCAAGTAATGAAGATTTTATTTATTGGTGACATTGTTGGGCGACCTGGAAGAAATATTTTAAGAGACAATTTATCAATATTAAAAAAAGAGTATCAATTTGATACTCTTATTATTAATGGTGAGAATGCGGCCCATGGAAAAGGTATTACGCCAAAAATATATCAAGAATTTATTCGATTAGGGATAGACGTCATTACATTAGGGAACCACGCCTTTGCGAAACAAATAATTCTTGATGAGCTTGATTGCTGTGATAGTTTAGTTAGACCTCGTAATATGAATCCAACTAATGTTGGTAAATATGTAAAAGTAATCAAAACTAAGGAGGGGACATTAGCGGTTCACAGTATATTAGGTGAGGTGTTTATGAACAATGTATCAGAATCTCCTTTTATAGCCTTTGAAAAAAGTTTACAAGAAGTTAATGCAGATATGCATTTAGTCGATTTTCATGCTGAAGCAACTGCCGAAAAACAAACCTTTTTTTACAAGTTTAAAGATTCATGCGTAGCCATCTTAGGGACTCATACCCATGTCACAACTGCTGATGAAATGGTTGTTGATGGATGTGCCTATATTTCAGATGTAGGCATGACTGGTGTGACCCAATCAATACTAGGTCGTGATATCGAAGAAGTTATTCTAAATCTAGAAGGTGAGAAAACTTTTTACAAAGTTGCCAGTGGTCAAGCTCATTTAAGTGCTGTTTTGGTCACAATTGTTGACAAAAGGGCAACAAATATAGAAAGAATTAAAATTATTCAAGAAACCTATTGAATTAAAAAAGTTATACTGGTATAATTTTATTCGTCAAGGAGGTAGATTTTATGCCAGTTAGAGTAGATCAAGATACGTGTATTGGATGTGAAGCTTGCATTAGCGTATGCCCAACAAGTGCACTTGAGATGAATGCTGATGGAAAAGCTGAGTGCGATGTAGATTTATGTATCGATTGTGGTGCATGCATCCCAACTTGTCCAGTATCATCAATAGAAGAAATCTAAAATGTTAAGAACCTAAAAAGCCAGGATAACCTGGTTTTTTTAGCGAATGGAGCTAGTTTATGAAAACACAATGGAAATTACCTGACACCACCCAAGCCAAAAAAAGACTGGGAGAGGTGGAAGTCTTATATGATCAATATGAATTAACACCACAACAAAAAGAACTTGGGATGAATAAAACATACTTTATTAAAACTTATGGTTGTCAAGCCAATGAAAGAGATTCTGAAACATTAGCTGGAATCCTTCAAACAATGAGCTATACACCTAGTGAAACTATTGATGAAGCGGATGTTATTTTATTAAACACTTGTTCAATCAGAGAAAATGCCAATAATAAAGTCTTTGGTGAGATTGGCAATCTTAAGCATGTCAAAACACAGAATCCTGATGTTATTATCGGCGTTTGTGGATGCATGACTCAGGAAGAAGATCTTGTTAAACGCATTCTACAAAAACATCATCAAGTTGATTTAATTTTTGGGACACATAATATTCATCGTTTACCCGATTTGTTACATCAGGCACATTTCTCAAAAGAAAGAACGGTTGAAGTGTTCTCAAAAGAAGGGGACATCATTGAAAATCTTCCAACAAAACGATTCAACACTATTAAAGCATGGGTCAACATTATGTATGGCTGTGATAAGTTCTGTACATACTGTATTGTTCCTTTTACTAGAGGAAAAGAGCGTAGTCGCTTAATAGAAGATATTATTGAAGAAGTTAATGAACTTAAGAGTAATGGTTATAAAGAAGTAACATTATTAGGACAAAATGTTAATGCCTATGGTAAAGACTTACGTCTTGATGATGGCTTTGCTAGTTTACTAGAAGAAGTTGCTAAGACAGGAATTGAGCGTATTCGATTTACGACGTCTCATCCATGGAATTTTACGAGCAAAATGATTCAAACCATTTCAGATTATGACAATATCATGCCATATATTCATTTACCACTTCAAAGTGGCAGCAATGATGTCTTGCGTCGGATGGGACGACGTTATACGATTGAAGAATATATGGATGTCTTTAATAAAATTAAGGCAACTATTCCTAGATGTTCCATTTCAACTGATATTATTGTAGGATTCCCTAATGAAACAGATGAGCAGTTTCAACAAACACTAGATGTTTTTAATGAGTGTAAATATGATAATGCTTATACCTTTATTTTCAGTCCGCGTTCTGGAACACCAGCTGCTGTCTTGGAGGATCATATTGATATGGAAACTAAGAGAAGAAGACTTCAAGAATTAAATGAGCTTGTTAAGAAGTATTCGTTAGAGAATAATTTGAAATATGTTGATGAAATTGTTGAAGTTCTAGTTGAAGGTCCATCTAAGAAAGATGAAACTGTTTTTACAGGATATACGCCTCAACAAAAATTGGTTAACTTCACTGCGCATGACGCAAAAGAAGGGTGTCTTGTGAAAGTACATATCACTTCAGCCAAAACATGGTATTTAATTGGGCAGCTAGTTGATTAGCTGCTTTTTTTTAATTGTTAAGAGTTCTATTTAGTGTATAATGATAGTGTAAGTTTTGGAGGCAAATATAATGGAAAAAGTAAGAATTTTGACCTTAGGTGGTCTTGATGAAGATGGTCGTAATATGAGCATCGTAGAAATAGATGATGATATCATAGTAATTGATGCTGGATTAAAGTATCCCGATAATTCATTACTGGGTGTCGAAAGCATTATCCCTAATTTTTCATATTTAACTGAAAGAATAGATCGAGTATTAGGAATTATTATTACACATGGACATGATGATGTTATGGGGGCTTTACCATACTTTATTAAAGAATGTAATGTGCCAATTTATGCGGCACCTTTTACTGCACTTGTAATTGAGGATATTCTTAGAAAACATCAAATATCTGATTACAAATTGCATCGGATTAAAAGAGCTGGAAATCATTCCATTGGCCGACATAAAATACGAACCTTCGGCTTAACCCATTCAATTTGTGACACGATGGGCATCGCTATTCAAACACAACATGGATACATTGTTCATGCCAGTGAATACCTTATCGATTTTGATTTAAATATTCCAGCCTTTGATTGTGACATTACTGAATTTGCTGAAATAGGTAAAAAGGGTGTTTTCGCATTAATGACTGAATCAAGAAGCTCAGAAAGAGTTGGTTTTACTTCTCCAAGACATCGAATCAAATCAGCCCTTGAACCAATCATTGAAAATTCACAAAATCGTGTAGTCATAACTTTATATCAACAAAACTTGTATCGACTGATTGAAGTGTTTGAACTAGCTGTTAAATATCGTAAAAAGATTGTCTTTGCGAGTGAGAATCATAGATCATACATTAATTATTTAAAGAAACTAAAATACTACAATGTACCAGATGATTTAGAGATAAGACCAAATCGTTTTGATAACAATCGCGAAGATGTCATTGTAATCGTTGCAGATCAGGGCCCAACTGTTTTTAGATTGATGCATACAATCGCAACGGGTGATCATTCATTTATCCAATTAAGACAAAGTGACACTGTCGTTATCGCTTCTCCAATTGTTCCTGGTTCTGAAAAGGATGCTTCAAGAATGGAAGATGAATTATTTAAAGATGGTGTTCAAGTTGAAACATTGTCTCGTGAAGAATTCTTAACCATGCATCCATCGTCTGAAGATTTAAAGATGATGCTTACTCTATTTAAGCCAAAATATTATGTCCCATTAAAGGGTGAATATCGTCATCTTATAGAAAATGCGAATTTAGCCTTAAATCGTGGTTATTATGCTGGAAACATCGTTGTTTTAGATAATGGTCAGGTTGCTTATTTTGAAGATGGAGAGCTGAAGGCACAAAGTGAATTTATAGAAACTGAAGAAGTCTTTATTGATGGCTCGGAATCACTTGACTCAACAGGCTTAGTCTTAAAAGATCGAGAGATTTTAGCGACTGATGGAACACTTATTGTTGGTATGGTGATTAATCATCAAACTAAAGAAATACTGGGTGGGCCAGATGTACAGTCTAGAGGTGTCATTTATTTAAAAGATGCTGATTATGTTGTTAAAGAATGTGGGAATATATTGGAACGTGTAATTAATGAAGCAGTTGAACAAAATCGTTATGATAATGTTTCAGCTCGAAATGAAGCACGGGAACATATGAGTAAGTATGTATTAAAGATGACAGGAAAGAGGCCAATGATTTTACCTGTTATCATAGAGATAAATGTATAGACTATGTCAAAGAAAAGAAAAACTGTTAGAAAGAAAAAACAAACAAATCAACTATCTCCTTATGTTGGATTAATCATTGTTTTAACAACTTTGGTTTTGTCCCTCATCGGGCTTTTAGACTTCGGAATAATTGGCCGTTTTTTAAATTCAACATTCCGAATCTTATTTGGCTCTCTGCCTGAGATTTTCTTTTTACTAATTATTGCTGGGTGTATTATTTGGATTTTATATCACAAAAAAATCAAGATTTCCTATAAACAAATTATCGCAATGGTATTATTGTTTATAGTTTTAGAGATGAGTCTTGTTCTCTTTAGTGGTAATGAGCTTAAAGCTGGAGCTGTGTTTGAGCAGTATTTCAACAACATAGATAATATTTATGGACGTACTATTGATGGTGAGGGTGGCTTATTTGGTGCACTTTTCTATAGTTTATTTAGCCTGTTATTTGATCGCACGGGAACTATTTTAGTATCTATTTTACTTGTGATTATCGCGATAATTTTATTAAACCCAACCACTGTTAATAAACTTCAAGAGAATATTTGGAATAAAGAAATTAAACCTAAGAAACTTGCTATAAAACCTCAAAAAGTACAACTTAAAGAAAAGAAAGATGTCCAGAAGTTTGAGTCCAAAGAATTTGAAGAATTTGAACCTATTGATATGGCCCAAGCGATTAAAAATGAAAAGTCGATTTTTATTGATGCTAATGAAAAAACTGAAGAACCTAAGAAACAAATTGAACCCATTGAAACATCAGAAACTGAATCAACTTTAACTGAAGAAGAAAATTTTTCTTATGTTTTACCCAGTATCACTTTACTAGATAATCCCAAGAGTGTAAGTGGTTCTCCCGCTAATACTTCTTCAGCAGCACAGAAGGGTGAGCATTTAATTAATATTTTGCATCAATTTGGAATTGAAACGACATTAATTGGTACTCATATAGGTCCAGCTGTCACTAAATTTGAACTTAAATTAGACTCAGGTGTTAAGGTTAGTCGAATTGCTTCTTTACAAGATAACTTAATGATGGAATTAGCTGTCAAGGAAATTCGTATTGAAGCTCCAATCCCTGGCCGTAATGCGGTAGGAGTCGAGATTCCTAATATTGAAATGACACCTGTTCGTCTTATTGAATTACTTAAAGACATTCCTGAAAAGAAACAAAATGAAAAATTACTCGTTGCTTTAGGTAAAAACCTAATGGGCCGCAATATTTATGGTGAGTTAAATAGAATGCCCCATTTACTTGTGGCAGGAGCCACTGGGTCTGGTAAATCTGTTTGTATAAACTCAATGATTGCGACATTGTTATTAAGGACAAAACCTAATGAGGTTAAATTACTTTTAATTGATCCTAAGAAAGTTGAATTTCAAGTCTTTAATGATATTCCACATTTAATTGCGCCTGTGGTAGATGATTCAGTTTCAGCTGCAAAGGCTTTAAACATTATTGTTAAAATAATGGATAATCGTTATGAAAAATTTGCTCAAGAAGGTGCACGCAATATTGCTGGATACAATGAAATGGCTGAAACAAATCTTTTATTAAAACCAATGCCTAATATTGTTGTTGTTATTGATGAGCTGGCTGACTTAATGGCGGTGGCTGGAAAAGAAGTTGAGGCGAGTATTCAACGGATTACTCAACTAGCTAGAGCTGCTGGTATTCATTTAGTGGTGGCAACTCAAAGACCATCGGTGGATGTTATTACGGGTGTTATTAAGGCTAATATTCCATCTCGTATAAGTTTTGCTGTATCAAGTGGTACTGATTCCAGAACGATATTAGATAGTACTGGTGCTGAGCGTTTGCTTGGTTATGGTGATATGTTGTATCAACCATTTGGTGAGCCACATCCTGTGCGTATTCAAGGTGTTTTCATTTCGGATGATGAAGTTGAAAGAATTGCAAATGAAGCGAAATCACAGATGAAGCCTCGCTTTGATGATGCATTTATGAATTTAGATGGGGTGCAAGATAATGAGGGCATTGTTGAAAGTAGCGATGATCCATTATATGAAGAGGTGAAGGAGTTTGTTATTGCTGAACAAAAGGCGAGTACTTCTTTATTACAGCGACGTTTTGGGATTGGCTATAATCGAGCGGCAAGGATGATTGATGCATTAGAAGAAGCTGCTATCATTGGACCTATTCAGGGCAGCAAACCACGTGATGTATATATCAAACCAGTTGACGATGAAGAAACTGAAAGTTAAAGACCCTTTACATTGACAATATAATTACTTAAAAGTAAAATAAAGGTATGTACATAGACATACAAGGAGGAAATATGAAAAAATTATGGACATTACTGTTGACGTTATTAGTAGCGTTCGCATTAGTTGCTTGTGCAGCTGATACACCAACAGAAACACCGGACGACGAGACACCGGTCGAAACACCGGATGAAACGCCAGACGAAACGCCGGATGAAACACCTGATGCTGATGGTACAGTTGGAGAAAACGATCTTTACCTAATTACTGACGTTGGAACAATTGATGATAAATCATTTAACCAAGGTTCTTGGGAAGGATTAGAAATGTATGCTGATGAAGTTGGAGTTAAAGCAAATTATATTCAACCATTAGACCAATCAGATGCTGATTACACAACTGCTATTTCTCAAGCAGTTGATGCTGGAGCGAAAATTATTGTTACTCCAGGATTCTTATTTGCTAATGTAGTGCTTGAAGCTCAAGACCAATATCCAGATGTTAAATTCGTTATAGTTGACTCAACACCTAATAATGGTGCACCTGAGCCTGAAAACTATGTCGAAAAAACTGGAGACAACACTGTATCTATTCTTTATAAAGAAGAACAATCAGGTTTCTTAGCAGGATATGCTGCAGTTAAAGAAGGATACACTAGTTTAGGATTTATGGGTGGAATGGCTGTTCCTGCGGTAGTTCGTTTTGGATACGGATTTGCTGCTGGTGCTGACTATGCTGCTCAAGAATTAGATGTAGATGTTACAATGAAATACACTTATTTAAATAGCTTCAACCCAGATCCACAGTTCCAAACTCAAGCTGGTTCTTGGTACAATGAAGGTGTTGAAGTAATCCATGCTGCTGCTGGTGGTGCTGGTAACTCTGTTATGGCTGCTGCTGAAACTGCTGACAAATGGATGATTGGTGTTGACGTTGACCAAAAGGATGAAAGTCCTCGTGTTTTAACTTCAGCCATGAAGAACTTAAGAGGTTCTGTTTATGAAGCAGTTAAATCTGCTTATGAAGGTGAATGGCTAGGTGGCCAAGTGCTTAACTTAGGCGTTACTGAAGAAGGTACTCAAATTTCTGATGATTTCAGTCGCTTTGAAAACTTTACACAAGAAGATTACGATCAAGTGTATCAAGATCTAATTGATGATAAAGATGGATTAGCTTCAGGAATTCCTACTTTGGAAACTACAGATGATCCTTCAACTTTAGAATTCGAAAGAGTTACTATCGAAGTAGTTGAGTAGTAGAAAATTAAAGGTGTGACTTCTCACACCTTTTTTAATGTCTTTGATTTGTAAATATTCATTTTAAAACGCTTACAAATCGGTTATAATAATTGTACAGGTTAAGGAGATAGAGATGGAATATGTTATAGAAATGTTGAACATTACCAAGGAATTTCCTGGAATCATTGCAAATGATGATGTAACTCTTAAATTACGTAAGGGTGAGATTCATGCTTTACTAGGGGAAAATGGTGCAGGAAAATCTACGTTGATGTCTGTTTTATTTGGTCTTTATGCTCAAGAAGCAGGCATAATTAAAGTCCATGGTAATGAAGTAAAAATTGAAGATCCTAATGACGCCAATCGTTATGGGATTGGGATGGTACACCAACATTTTAAATTAGTACAAAACTTCACTGTTTTAGAAAATATTGTTTTAGGGGCTGAAGATACTCAAAACGGATTACTAAAACTGAGTGATGCTAGAAAAAAAGTGTTGGAATTATCTGAAAGATATAATTTCAACATTAATCCTGATGCAAAGATAGAAGAAATTAGTGTTGGGATGCAACAGCGGGTTGAAATTATTAAGATGTTATATAGGGATAACGAAATCCTAATTTTTGACGAGCCTACTGCTGTTTTAACTCCTCAGGAAATTGATGAGTTAATGTTGATTTTCAAACAAATGGTGAGTGAAGGTAAATCCATTGTTTTTATCACGCATAAATTAGATGAAATCAAACAGGTTAGTGATAGAGTAACGGTCTTAAGAAAGGGCAAGCATGTAAGTACCGCTGATGTCAAAGATTTAAGTGTTGAAGAAATGTCGGAAATGATGGTTGGACGTAAGATTAATCTTAACTTTACACTTGATCCTAAAGAAAAAGGCGAAAAAGTACTTTCTGTTCGAAACTTAACACTTTCCTCAAAAGGCTTTGGTCAAAAAGAACTAAAGAATATAAGTTTTGATATACATGCAGGTGAAATACTATGTATTGCTGGAATTGAGGGTAATGGACAATCAGAACTTGTGTATACAATTACAGGTTTAAATCCAGAAGCAACGGGTGAAATCATCTTAAATGGTGAGGATGTTGCTACTAAATCGATTCGTTATCGAAATACGCATGGGATATCACATATTCCTGAGGATAGACATAAATATGGTTTAGTACTTGACTATACTTTAGAAGAAAATCTAGCGCTTCAAACATACTTTACTAAAGAATTTAATAATGGTGGATTTTTAAATTTTGATAAGATGCGTGATTATGCCCAAGAGTTAATTGAGCAGTTTGACATTAGATCAGGACAAGGGCCTATCACTAAAGCTCGTTCTATGTCTGGAGGAAATCAACAAAAAGCAATTTTAGCTCGCGAGATGAAGCGTGAACACAATTTATTAATTGCTGTTCAACCGACTCGTGGTTTAGATGTTGGAGCTATAGAGTATATCCATTCTCAAATCATTGAGGCTCGTAATGAAGGAAAAGCAGTACTTCTGATTTCATTAGAGCTTAGTGAAGTCATGGGTATATCAGATCGAATAATTGTAATGTATGAAGGACAGGCTGTTGGAGAATTAGATCCTCATCTAACCGATGAAACAGAACTTGGCTTATACATGTCAGGTGCCAAAAGAAGTGAGGTAAGTTATGGAAACTAAACAAGTTAAAGTAAAGCGTAGGTTTAACATAAAACCTGTTCTTCCGTCACTTATTTCAATTGTTATCGGTATGTTTATTGGTGTAATAGTTTTATTTATTTCTAATCCATCAAATGCCACAGAAGCAATGATTCGTTTATTCAAAGGACCATTTAACTTTGGTCTAGTTAAGGGAGTAGGGGATTTACTGTATTATTCAGCTCCAATCTTATTAACTGGTTTATCTGTTGGATTCGCCTTTAAAACGGGTTTATTCAATATTGGTGCCTCTGGTCAATTTATTGTTGGGGCCTTTGTTGCGGTATACATTGCTATTAAATGGACCTTTATTCCTGCTCCATTACTTTGGATTGTTGCTTTATTAGCAGCAGCATTAGTTGGGGCCTTATGGGCGTTCTTAGTTGGTTTATTAAAAGCCTGGCGAAATGTTAATGAAGTTATTACATCCATTATGATGAACTATATTGGAATGTATATGGTCAACTTCTTAATTCGTTTTTCAGGTATTTATGATTCATTAAGAAACCAAACACAGCGTGTCAAAGTAACGATTCCAAGTTTTGGCTTAGATACTGTATTCCCAGGATCATTTGCCAATGGTGGAATTGTTATTGCGATAGTACTCGCGATTGTGATGTATATTATTTTAAATAAGACAACTTTTGGTTTTGAACTAAAAGCGGTAGGTCTTAATCGTTTTGCTTCAAGATATGCAGGTGTTAATGAAAATCGCAGTATTATTTACTCAATGTTAATTGCTGGTGCTTTGTCAGGTATCGCTGGAGGGATTACTTTCTTAGCCTCTACTGGTCGACACATCACTGTTGTAAATGTTTTAGCAGCAGAAGGTTTTAATGGTATCGCGGTTGCTTTATTGGGGTTAAATAACCCTATTGGAATTATATTCTCGTCCATGTTTATGTCGTATATTAAACTGGGTGGCCAAGCAATTCAAACACTTGGATTTGTTCCTGAAATTATCGAATTAATGATTGCCATAATACTTTATATTTCAGCATTATCAGTGTTATTCAATAATCTACTAAGTAGACGCAAATCAAAGAAAGAACAAATAGTGAGGGAGGGTCCGGTCGTCAATGAGTAATTTAACATTTTTAATTCAACAAATGATGATGTTCATGATTCCATTATTAGTCGTTGCTCTTGCTGCCATGTATTCTGAGAGATCAGGTGTTGTCAACATTGCGATGGAAGGGATTATGATTGTTGGTGCCTTTACTGGAACACTCTTTATCAACCAAATGCAGGCATCAGAAACACTGAGTGGCTATCCATTACTATTTGCTGCTTTATTGGTCGCAGCAGTTAGTGGACTAATCTTCTCAGCATTCCATGCTTATGCATCGATTAATATGTCCGCTGATCAAACTATTTCAGGGACAGCATTAAACTTATTTGCGCCAGCTTTCGCAATCTTTGTTGCGCGTTCTGTAATTGGTATTCAACAGGTACAATTCTTTAATGAATTTAGAATATCAAAAGTGCCAATTTTAGGTGACATTCCTATTATTGGGCCATTCTTCTTTCAACAAACATATTTCACCACATTCTTAGGAATTTTGATTCTGATTATTTCTCAAATAGTTATTTATAGAACGAGATTTGGCTTAAGGTTGCGCTCAGTAGGGGAGTACCCACAAGCAACTGATGCTGCTGGTGTTAGTGTTAAGAAAATGAGATATGCAGGCGTTTTAATCTCTGGTATTTTAGCTGGTATGGGTGGTTTAATCTATATTCTACCAATTTCAACCAACTTTAATGCTGATGTTGCAGGATATGGTTTCTTAGCAATTGCTGTACTTATCTTTGGTCAATGGAAGCCCATTTATATTTTCTTGGGCTCAGCATTCTTTGCATTGATGAAAACAATCTCAGCTGCTTATAGTGGAATACCATTCCTAGCAGGTCTTGGCTTACCACCAGTCATTTATCAAATTTTACCTTATGTAGCAACACTTGTTGTTTTAGTCTTAACGTCTAAGAAATCAGCAGCACCTGCTGCACTAGGTGAGCCTTTCGACAAGGGCAAACGATAGTTATCTATTAAAAAGCGATTCAATACAATGAATCGCTTTTTAGTATAAGCCTGTAAATACACTAGTTTATGCTATTTACTCACAATTTGGTTAAGAAAAGAACTTTCGCATTGAAAGTTCTAAAATAACAAATTATCTTTTACGATAAGCTTTAAATTCATCGACTGCGACATTTACAACAGGTGTCAATAATGGAGCACTGACACGAAGCACATCGACAAGCGATTTATTACGAGCAGCACTTGCTTTTCTTTTCTGTGTCTTTACTTCTTTGGCTATTTGTTTTTTTGCTTTTTTAGCCTTGTCTTTTGAATCATCATAGTTCCAAAATAACCATCCACCTAAAATAACCAGTCCAACCGCAATTAAATTCTTTTGATCTTTAGTCATAAAATCCTCACTTTCTCTTTTTAAGTTTCTTAATGTTTGTATCAATAAGATCATGCTTCAAATCATATAAATCTTGGCTTAAGTCAACATAGTATTCATGTGGATTACGAAGTCGTAATACCTCTTCCCACATTGTACTTAGTTCTTTTTGAGTATACTCGATTGTCTCTTGTAAACTAGGCACATCATAAACTAATTCTCCTTGTTTGAAAATAGGGACATGTAATTCTCGAATTGAATAATTAGTTAGAGTTTTCTTTTTCCATGGAGCAAGAGGATCAAAAATTGTGATTTCATCCTCAGGCACTACTTCGTAACAAAGTGCTATATAATCAGCTAATGCTTTATTAGTTTCGTTATCATAGAAACGATACGTTCGTTTAAATCCGGGATTGGTTACTTTTTCGACATTATCTGAGATTTTTATGAGCGGTCTTATTGACCCATCATCTTTTTCATCAGCAACAATTTTATACACACCACCAATAACAGGGGAGGTGGCCGACGTAATTAAGTTTTCACCAACTCCGAAGGTGTCAATCTTAGCTCCTTGTTGAATCAAATCATCAATTACGATTTCATTCAATGAGTTTGAAGCAGATATATCAACATCATGAAGACCCGCTTCATCCAGCATTTTGCGTGTTTCTTTAGAAAGATAGGCTAAGTCACCTGAATCTAAACGAATTCCTTTTAAGCGATAGCCATTAGGTTCTAAAAATTCTTTCGAAACTCTAATAGCATTAGGAACACCTGATTTTAGCGTGTTATACGTATCAACTAATAAAATCGTGTTATCAGGATGGACTTTCGCATACGATAAGAATGCATCATATTCATCTTCAAAAAGTTGTACATAAGAATGAGCAAGTGTACCAACCATTGGTACCCCATATTGATAGCCAGCTAATGTGTTAGATGTTCCAACACAGCCCCCAATTACTGCACAACGGGCACCTTCAACCGCAGCATCATAACCTTGAGCACGTCTGGCTCCAAACTCTAGAATTGCTCGTCCTTGAGCAGCTTTTACGATGCGCGATGCTTTAGTTGTGATTAATGTTGAGTAGTTAACTGATAACAAGAAAAGGGTCTCCACTAATTGACACTCAATAATAGGACCTCGAATCGTTAAAAGTGGTTCATTTTTAAACATAACAGTTCCATCTGGAACTCCGTAAATATCTAGTTTTAAATCAATATGTCTAAGATAATCTAAGAAACCATCATCATCAAAACCTTGGCTTCTAAGATATTCAAGCTCATCTTCAGTGAATTTGAAGTTTTTTACAGCCTCAATTATACGTGTAATTCCATTAAATATAATATATCCATTATCATCTGGATGTTTCCGTGTGAACAAGTCAAAATAGACAATATCATTTTGTCTGTTCTGTTTATAGTATGCATAAGCCATTGTAAATTCATAAAAATCGGCTAGCATTGTTACATGCTGTTTAATCATAGCAATCCTCCGTACTTTTATTATATAATCTTTTAAGTCTAACAACAAATTAAAAGTATGCTATTATTATGTTTGAGGTAAAGTATGAAGATTATAAACATCAACCAGACGATACAAGGCTATGCGATTGAATCAACACAGTATAAGAATGTGGTTATGTCAATTCGTTTTTTTATTCCATTAGCCCCAGTCAATAACACAAAAACAGCTTTATTGGCACAACTTATTAAGGATCGAAATAAAAAATATTCAACAAAGGCTCAAATGCAGGCCTTTAAAGACCATCTTTATGGCGCAAGTGTTTCTAGTCGAACCTTTGGATATGGTCCCACACAAGTCTTAGAAGTACGCTTAGGGGCTATTTCAGAACGTTTTGTCAATGAACCACTCCAGGCTAAACAGCTTTCAGGACTAGCCGATTTAATTTATCAACCACTCATTAATCTGGAAACATTAAACGAAGCCAAAAGAACAGTTGCTGATCGAATTAATCGAGCCAAAGAGAATCCAATGAATTATTCAGTCCTAAGAACATTGGAAGAACTTGGAAATCACTCAACACTAGGCATTGCGACACAAGGAAATATTGATGACTTAGACACTATCACAGTCGATGATATGATGTCATTTCATCAGGATATCATTTTTAATGCTCAAGCCCAGATTGTAATAAGTGGTAATTTCAAACCAGGCTTACTAAATAGTATTGGCATTGTCTTTAAATATCATCAACCATTAGATGACACCCAGAACTATAATTTATTTAATAGCATTGGTTATGATCCAGTCATCGAAACTCGTCCTGTAAATCAAGCAACATTAATTGAAGTTTATCAATCAGGTGTATCAATTGAATCCCCATATTATTTTTCTTATAGACTAGGAAATGCAATCTTAGGTCAATTGCCCACATCACATCTCTTTCAAGAAGTTAGAGAAAAAAATTCACTCACTTATTCAGCCTCAAGCCGCATTATTGCCTATGAAGGTTTACTGCTTTTAACAACATCACTCGACGCAAACAACATTGAATTTGCTTCTAGATTAATGAAACATCAAGTTGAAAGAATTAAAGCTGGTGATTTTAGCGAGTCACAATTCAAGGCAGCCAAGCAGATGATGATAAACAGTTTAGATGGTGTATATGATGACGAATATGCTCTGTGTAATTTCATATTTGATAGTGCCTATCGAAACTTATCATTTGATTTAAATGTCCATAAAGAAAACTATCAACAAATTACTAAGCAAATGATTGTTGAATCCTTTCAAAATGTCCAATCAATCTTTCAATTTCAGTTAAAGGGAGCTCAAGATGAAACAATTAGTCAATAAACGTTTTGATGAAACTATCTATAAAACAAAACTAGATAACGGTTTAACTGTGATACTTGTTCACAAACCTGAATTCAGAAACAGTGTCGCTTTGTTAGGGACAAATTTTGGTGCTAAACAGTTAACTCAAAGTGTAAATGGAAAGCTTCATACATACAATAGCGGCATTGCTCATTTCTTAGAACATAAATTATTTGAAAAACCAGATGAAGATATTCTCTCGGTTTTTACAAATATGGGCGCACAGGCTAATGCCTTTACTTCTTATAATGAAACTATTTATTATTTTCAGACAACCAAAGAATTAGAAAAACCACTTAAAACTTTATTAGATTTTGTGATGAGTATTGATTTAACTCAGGTTGGAGTAGATAAAGAAAAAGGAATCATTATTGAAGAATTGCGAATGTATCAGGAAATGCCATTTTTTAGATTAAGTATGGATCTTTTAGAATCTCTATTTGTAAATTATCCATTAAGATATGATATCGCAGGCACAAGAGATAGTGTTATGGCAATAACAAAGGAAGAACTAGAACTCGCCTATAAAACTAATTATCATCCAAGTCAGTTGTTACTCAGTATTGTAACACCGACAGATCCACAAGAAGTTCTAAATATCATCAAGGATAATCAATCACAGAAACAATTCTTACCAATTGGCAATGTGGAAACACCATCAATTAATGAACCAAGTAAGGTTAATCGAAAGTATCATGAAATTGATATGAAAGTGAACGCAACAAAATATGCGATTGCTTTTAAACAAAGCATTCCATTTTTAAATGAATTAGACGCCTATAAAGCAAATGTAATGACACAGATGTTATTAGATATTAATTTTTCAAAACTAAATCCTGAGTATCAAAACTGGATCAATCAACAAATCATTAATGATTTATTTGTGTATCAATGTGATTTTGGGGTCGATTATGGATATATTCAATTTGTTTCCGAAACAGAGCAGATTGATAAGCTTAAATCCTTATTAGTAAATAAAATGAGTAATTTAGAAGTTGATGAAGATCGTTTAAATCAAATTAAGAAACGATATTTAGGTGAGAGTATTTCTGATTTATCAGATTTTGAAACCTTTGCGATTGGAAACTTTAGGGCTCATTTTTTAGATAGTGATGCATTTGAAGTGATCGAAATTCTAGAGAATATTACCATCGATGATTTGGAACATTTAAGAACACAAATCAGTGTTGAAAATATTTCGGAAGTACTAATTAGGAAATAAGGGTTTTATTTCATACAAGAAATGAAAGGGGGGATTTGTATGAATGGAGTTTTTTTAGTTGGAAAACTAGTTGAACAACCAGAACTTAAAACAACTTCAACAGGACTGAAATTGGCTAATTTAATTTTAGATGTCAACCGAAATTTCAGAAGTCAAAATGGTGATTTAGAAGTTGAACGATTCTCATGTACAATCTGGCGAGCAGTTGCTGAAACGGTGATTGATACTTGCAAAGTTGGTGACACAATCATTGTGCGAGGACGTCTTCAAGCCAATAACTATATGGCTAAGGATGACACTCAAAAGTACAATACTGAGATTGTGGCAGAAAATGTATCGATAGTTCGATAGAGAAGGAGTGTAGCACTCCTTCTTTTTATGATATAATTTTAATGGTGATAAATTATGAAACAATATTTAGATTTATGTCAAAGAATCTTAGATGAAGGGCTTGAAAAAGGAGACCGAACCGGAACCGGAACGATTTCAGTTTTTGGTCATCAGATGAGATTTGATCTTCAGGAAGGTTTTCCATTATTAACAACAAAGAAATTATATACCAGAGCCATCGTTCATGAACTTTTGTGGTTCATTTCAGGCTCAACCAATATTACTTATTTAGTTAGAAATAATGTCAGAATTTGGAATGAATGGGCATTTGAGCGCTATCAAAAACATGCAGACTATCAAAACGAAACAATGGATGAGTACGTTGAAAAAATAAAAACAGATGATGAGTTTGCGGGTATCCATGGTGAATTAGGCCCAGTTTATGGTAAACAATGGCGTAATTTTAATGGAGTTGATCAGCTTCAAAATGTCATTGATTTAATTAAAAATAACCCAAATTCAAGACGCATCATGCTAAATGCCTGGAATCCAACTGAAATTGATCAGATGGCATTACCTCCTTGTCATGTCTTGATGCAATTTTATGTTTCGCCTGATGGAAAACTAAGCTGTCAGCTTTATCAGCGCTCAGCAGATGTTTTTTTGGGAGTGCCATTTAATATTGCTAGTTACGCATTATTAGTAACCATGATTGCTGACTTATGTGATTTAGAAGTAGGGGAGTTTGTTCACACTTTAGGGGATGCTCACATATATTCAAATCATATCGATCAAATTAAATTGCAGCTGACAAGAGAACCTTATCCAATTGGTCAATTGAAAATTCTAAATTCTCATGACAATATAGAAGATTATAAATTTGAAGATTTTGTATTTGAAAACTATCAATCTCATCCAACAATTAAAGGAGCGATTGCAGTCTAATGTTAATCATCGTCGCCGCAATTGGTAAGCAAGGACAACTTGGGCTAAATAAAGTGATGCCATGGCATAATCCTGAAGATTTAAATCACTTTAAAAACTTGACCATGGATAAGAAAGTTGTTTTTGGTCGTGTTACCTATGAAAACCTTCCAAAAAAACTCAAGGGACGTGAGATCTTTTTAGTCACAACCAAAGACTTACAAAGTGATGAATTTACTGTTATTAAAGACTTTAAAGCATTTTGTCAGGAACATCAGCAAAGTGATGATGTTTATTATATTTGTGGCGGAGAATCTATTTATGAACAAGCTTTACCATATACTGATGAATTTTATTTATCAATGATTGATTACTCTGGGCCAGCAGATACTTTCTTTCCAGAAGTTGCACTTCATGACTTCGATGAGCAAACAATTGACTATGACACATTTACTTTATACCATTTAAAGAGAAAGCGAAAAGACAGTTAATGGCCTTTGTAATCACTATTGAAGACTTTGAAGGGCCACTTGACTTAATGTTGTATCTTATTCGAGATAATAAAATGGACTTATTTGATTTGGATTTAGTTAAACTGACACATCAATATGTGTCTTTTATTCATCAAGCTCAAGAGAATAATCTAGAAATTGCAAGTGAATATTTAAGTGAAATGGCAGGTCTGATTGAACTCAAAAGCAAGCGATTATTACCAAGACCAAAAATAGAAGATGAATTTGAAGACGATTTAAATGATCCAACATCATTAGTGGCACGCTTAATTGAGTATCAGCGCTTTAAAGATGCTTCGCTTGATTTATCAAGACGATTCATTGAGCGACAATATCAATTGAATTTGTATAATACACAGTATCAATTTGAGTCTAAAGAAGAAATAGAAGTTTTTTATCAACATGATATCTACGATTTAATTAAAGCAATGAACAAAGTTATTGCTCGTCAGCGACAAATTCAGATGTCAGAAATTGTTTATACTAAAACTGAATATTCAATTGATGAGCGAATCGATCAAATACGACAATACATTTTCAAAGAAACAAACAAATTTAGTATTGATGAATTATTTAATCAACATCATGATTTAGAATTTAAGATAGTGACATTCTTAGCTGTTTTAGACATGATATTAATGAAAGAAATTAATTATCATGTAAGTGATGATGAGATTTACTTAAAAGGAGCATAAGCATGGAATTACTAGAAAAACAAATTGAAGGATTAATTTATATATCGGCAGACGATGGTGTCAGTTTAAAACAAATTATATCCATTACTGAGGCGACTGATGACGCTGTTTTAGAAGGATTAGATAATATCAAAAAAAGACATGAAGATAGTAATTCTGCATTAGAATTGGTTGATTATGGAGAAAAATATCACTTTATAACTAAACCTGAATGCTTTGAAACAATTTCAAAGTTTTTAAATTTAAACAAAGTTAAACAACTATCTCAATCACAATTAGAAACATTAGCCATTATTGCCTACAAACAACCAGTGACACGAATTGAAATTGAAGAAATTCGAGGCATTGGATCTGAAATTACTTTGCGCAAGCTTTTGGCTGCTGAACTAATTAGTGAGGCAGGACGACTTGATACACCTGGGCGACCAATCCTGTATCAAGTAGCTGACAACTTTTTTGATACTTTTCAAATGGTTTCATTAAATGAATTACCAAAATTACAAGAACAAGAAGAACTTGGAGAATTATTTCAATGAGTCAACGTCTACAAAAAGTAATCGCTCAAGCGGGCATTGCATCTCGCAGAAAAGCAGAAGAGTTAATCGCAACGGGTAAAGTCAAAGTGAATGGAATTGTTGTTACAGAACTAGGGACGAAAGTCTCAGCAGATGATATCGTTCAGGTTAATAACAAATCACTTCGTAAAGAATCAAAGGTAGTTTATATGATCAACAAACCCATGGCTGTTTTAAGTGCGAGCAGTGATGATCGCGATCGAAGAGTTGTGGTTGATTTAATTAATGACACAAGAAGACTCTTTCCAGTAGGTCGATTGGATTACAATACAACTGGTTTATTACTTGTCACAAATGATGGCGAATTTTCTCAATTAATGATTCATCCATCATCCAATATTCCTAAAGAATATCATGTGAAAATAAGAGGTCAACTAACAACTCGAAGTATTGAACTGATGAAAAAAGGCTTAAGAACCAAAGAAGAGAACTATGCCCCAGTTGAAATTAGTAAAGTTAGAATTGACAAAGAAAAGAAAATAACTCATTTTGACATTGTTTTATTTGAAGGCAAGAATAGACAAATTAGAAAAATGATGGAACATTTAAACCATGATGTATTAGCATTAAATAGATTTAGAATTGGCCCATTACACTTGGGAACTATGGCAATAGGTAAATATCGTAAGCTCTCAACTGAAGAGATTTCTATTTTAGAAAGATATGCAGAAAGAAGGCATACCAAATGATGACGATAAGAGAACTGTTCAATGACGATAAATATCCTGACATTGTCTTGGAAGATATTATGGATGATTCGCGTATTGAAAGTAAAAATTCAGTCTTCTTTTCATTACAAGGCTTAACCCATGATGGTCATAGTTTTATTTCTCAAGCGATTGATAATGGGGCTATTTGTATTGTTCACTCTCGAGAATTAAAGAACAAAAAAGAAGGTGTCACATATATTCACGATCCTTTGTTAACTGAGAATTATCCAGATTATGTAAACAGATTTTTTAAAAATCCTAGTAGCAAATTACATTTAATTGGCATTACGGGAACTAATGGCAAGACAACAATTTCAACTTTAATCCAATATATGATGAATCATTTTAAAAAGTCAGCATACATGGGTACCATTGGATTTCATTTTGATGGTTTTGATTTACCATCACAATTAACAACCTCAACACTCGTTAATAATCAAAAATATTTGGACTTGTTTGTTAATGAAGGAGTCGAGGTGGTGGCAATGGAAGCATCATCGCAGGGGATTGATTTAAATCGTATTGATGGTTTAACCTTTGAAAGTGCTGTCTTTACTAATTTAACAATTGATCACTTAGATTATCACTTAAATATGGAATCATATTATCAGGCCAAAAAGAAACTATTTTCTAAAATGGATTATTCTAAACGAGTTATTATCAATATTGATGATGACTTCGGCTTGCGTCTTTCAAAAGAACTAGTTAATCCAGTTACGACTGTTTCAATGCATAATCCTGAGGCAACTGTGTACATTCATTCTGTCGATTTAACAATTGATAGGACTTATTTTAGCTTAAATTATAACAATGAAATTTATGAATTTGAAACTAATTTTGTCAGTGAATATAACTTAATGAATCTCGTTCAATCAATGATGGCATGTGTCAATCTAGGTGTTGAGTTAGAAGATTTAACTGAGATTATTAAAACTATTCCTGAAATCACTGGACGCTTACAACTTGTTGAGACGGATGAAGATTTCGATATCATTATAGATTTTGCGCATTCACCAGATAGCATGGAAAAAATATTACAATTTTGTCGCTCAATCGTCAAAGATGATGGTCGAATTATTTCACTCTTTGGTTCAGCTGGGCGTCGTGATAAATCAAAACGAGGATTGATGGGGCAAGTTGCGGATAAATATAGTGACTTAATATATTTAACACAAGATGACCCGCGAGATGAAAGCGTTAAAGAGATTTCACAACAAATTGCTTCAGGGATTTTTTATAATCCGTATGTTATTGTTGAATCAAGACTTCAAGCCATTCATTTTGCGATTCATAGTGCGAGAAAAAATGATATAATTGTACTAATGGGGAAGGGACCTGAAAACACGATGGCTGTTGGTAATATTGTTGTCCCTTACGAAACAGATTATAATATCGCTAAAGAAAGTTTGATGTTATTAAGAAAGGAAAAAGATGAAAAATATTAATAAATTAATCGATCACACTCTGCTTAAACCAGAAGCCACAAGTGATCAAGTTCTAAAACTATGTGAGGAGGCTAGGCTTCATGATTTCGCAAGTGTCATGGTGAATTCATCATATGTCTCACTTTGTAAAAAAGAATTACTCCATACCGATGTTAAAGTCGCAACTGTTATCGGATTTCCATTAGGTGCCTGTAGTACCCATACGAAACTTGAAGAGGTTAGACAAGCACTTCGTGATGGAGCCAATGAATTTGATATGGTTTTAAATATTGGGAAACTTAAAGAAGGTAAACTTGACGAAGTGACCCAAGAGATAATTGCGATTAAAGAAATAGTTCCTGAATACGTACTAAAAGTAATTATAGAAACAAGTTTATTATCAGAACAAGATAAGATTAATGCTTGTAAATGTGTGACGGATGCTAAAGCTGAATTTATCAAAACATCAACCGGTTTCTCAACTCATGGAGCAACTGTTGAGGATGTCGCATTATTAAGAAAGCATGTTGGCAAAGATGTTCAGGTTAAGGCATCTGGCGGTGTTAGAAGCTATGATGATTTAGTTAAGATGCATGAAGCAGGTGCTACTCGTATAGGAACTAGTAGTGGTGTTTCATTAATGAGTACCCAATAACGTATAAAATTTGACTTATCTTTAAAAAATCTGTACAATAACCATGCTTGCCAGTGAAGGGAGGGTTGAAATGCCTAGAGTAGTTGTAAAAGAAAACGAAGCGTTAGATGATGCTTTACGTCGTTTTAAGCGCCAAGTTTCAAGAAATGGTACCCTTGCTGAAGCACGCAAACGAGAGTATTATGTTAAGCCAGGCGTGAAGCGTAAATTAAAATCAGAAGCAGCACGTAAAGCTCAACGAAAAAATAAACGTAGACGTTAAAGATCACATCATTGTGGTCTTTTTTTCTTTTTCGTGATAATCTATCAATTAAGAGGTGAAGCATTTGAAAATAACAAGAGAACTCCAAATTGAATTAAGTACAAATCAAATGGTCCAATTACTGGGGACTAATAACGAATACATAAATTATCTTGAGAAAAAGTTAAATGTTGAAATTTTTAGTAGAGGTCAATCAATAGAAATAACTGGCTCTACAAGGTCTGTTGAAAAGTTCATTGATGTTATAAATAAAATGATTGAATACATCAATAACAACCAAAGTTTATCACTGGGTCAAATCAAACAGTTTAGTAATGGAAATGCGCTAATGGGTACAACCAAGGCTAAACCCATTACTTATACTATTCAGGGAAAACAGATTTATCCTAAAACTTTAGGACAAGCTAATTTAATTGAAGCGATGAAAGAACATGATATGGTCTTTAATTTGGGCCCAGCCGGAACTGGTAAAACCTTTTTATCAGTTGCTTATGGAGTTCACTTATTAAGAGATAACAAAATAAAACGAATCATTTTAGTTCGTCCAGCTGTTGAAGCAGGGGAGAATCTAGGGTTCTTACCTGGTGATTTAAAAGAGAAAGTTGATCCATATCTACAACCTCTGTATGATGCACTTAATCTTTTATTAGGCCAAGAATCGGTTGAGAAATATCTTGAAAAAGGAATTATAGAAATTGCTCCATTGGCCTATATGCGAGGCCGAACTTTAGATGATGCAATGGTTATTTTGGATGAAGCTCAAAATACAACCAAAGCTCAAATGAAAATGTTCTTAACAAGAATGGGATTTAACTCAAGAATGATTATCAATGGAGATATAACACAAATAGATTTGAAAACTCCCTCAGATTCTGGTTTACTTGAAGCCATCAAAATATTAAAAGGAATACCTGAGATTAGCATTTTTGAATTAGGCTTAGAAGATATTGTTCGTCATGCTCTAGTTAATAAGATCCTACAAAGATACCAAGGAGAGTAACATGGTAAAGATTTTAGTTATAGAAGATGAAGAAAGTATCAGAAGACTCATAAGATATGATTTAAGAGTTTCTGGTTATGAAGTCGACAGTGAAGAAGACGGTCTAAAGGGATTAGACAAAGCCTTAAATATTAAATATGATGTAATAGTTATTGATTGGATGCTTCCTGGGCTAGATGGTCTCTCCATTGTAAAAGAACTTCGAAACAATCGGGTTGACAGTATTATTATTATGCTTACCGCAAAGGATCAAGAAACAGATATACTTGAAAGTTTCGAAGCAGGTGTTGATGATTACATTACTAAACCATTTTCACCACGGCAGTTACAGGCTCGGATTAAAGCCCATTTAAAACGTGTGATAGTAACAACAACAGTCGAGGAAACGATTGGAAATTTAAGTCTGAATCGAAATCTACATGAAGTAAAAGTCAAAGACGAAGTTGTAAATCTTACCAAGAAAGAATATGATTTATTATTATACTTAGTGGATAACAAAAACCATGTCTTATCAAGAGAACAAATTTTATCTGAAATTTGGAACTTTGATTATGATGGTGATACACGAATTGTTGATGTTCATATATTTAAGCTTAGAAGTAAACTAGAACAAGCGACACTGATCATTGAAGCAATGCGTGGGGTCGGGTATGTTCTCAAAGTTTAATCATATCAAAGTAGTATTATGGTTAATACTACTTTTACTATGCATAAGTCCATTTCAGTTTGAATTAAAAATAGAATTAACAATAGGCTTATTAGTAATCATTGCGATAATCCTTTTACATTTCATCTTATTACCTAAAACTCAAGTTGATTTAAAAAACCAGTTAATTCATGCTGAAATGAAAAATATTAATTTAGCCCGTCAATTGGATGAGTTTTTAATGACAATACCAATCCCTTTGGTTGTAATTGATAATAATCTTAATGTATTGGTCAGTAATTTAGCCTATAAACAGACATTTTTAAATCATCGACAAGATCTAAAAAGACTTGAATATCAACTAAAAGCAACAATCAATCAAGCTGTCCGAAGCACTGGCTCAACACGTGTCACTATTTTCTTTGATAGTCGTGAATATTTAATGGTCACCAGTCATTTAAATTACAATAATCAATTATCAACATTATTAGTGTTTAGTGATATTACATCATTTATGGATGCTCAAAAAGCACAGAAACGATTTATTGCTGATGCATCACACGAGCTTAAAACTCCTATTACTTCAATAAAGGGAATCAGCGAATTATTAGTGACTCATGATATGGATCATGTAACACAAAATGAATTTTTGTCCCAAATTAGTAAGGAATCAAATCGACTTCAACTAATTGTTCATGATTTATTGGAATTATCTAGATTATCATCTAATCGTCTTATTTTAAATCACACTTCATTTAACTTTTCTGATTTAGTTAAAGAGGTTTATCATGGTTTAAGAACTTTATTATTGTCAAAAAATTTAAATTTTATTTATGATTTTTCAAATCAACCCGTATTTTTGGATTATGAAAGAATGCATCAAGTTTTAAATAATCTATTGAATAATGCCATTAATTATTCTGATGAAGGTAAAATCGAACTCATCGCTTATCACACCGATTCTGAATTTGTAATAACAATAAGTGACCAAGGCATTGGTATCGATGAAAAGCATCATCCATATTTATTTGATCGCTTTTATCGCATTGATGAAGCACGTAATCGACAAGTTGGAGGCAGTGGCTTAGGCCTTAGTATTGTCAAAGAAATTATTGAAGCACATGGGGGAGAAATTAGAGTGCAAAATAATGATGGAGGTGGAACGCAATTTGTTATTTCACTTCCATTAAAGAATTAACCAAATCTTAACAATTCTATAACACGATATTTATACTCACTTCCTATACTAATTTTGTAGCAAGATTTTATGACGCTATAGGAAGGAAACAATATGAAAAAATTATTTGGATTATTATTAATTCTTGTATTATTAGTCGGTTGTTCAACAATAACTGAATCTGACACACCAGAAGGGGAAACCCCTGAGCAACAACCAACAACTGAATCTGTGGTTATTGATGTTTATACACGCGACTCATCATCTGGAACTCGTGAAGCATTTGAAGATGGCGTCGGGCTTGATGAAGGTGCACTAACAGTTGAAGCTGTTGAAACATCAGGAAATGGTGATATGGCTCAAAAAGTTGGAGCTGATGATAAAGCAATCGGTTATGTTTCATTAACAACAGACTTTGCAGCAAATAACATAAGATCAGTTCACTTCAACGGTGTTGAAGCAACAATCGAAAATGTACTAGACCAATCTTATACATTATCTCGTCCATTCTCATATACAACAAGAGCACAGGACGACTATGCTGATGAAGCAACAAGAACGGCTGTGGCTGCATTCTTAGATTTTGTAAATAATTCTGAAGAAGGATTATTAGCTGTTGAGGCACAAGGCGGAATTGTTGACACAAGTAATGCTAAACCTTGGGCAGAACTAGCTGAAGCACATGGTGAAATTGATACATCAGTAACAATTAGAACTGCTGGATCAACTTCTGTTGAAAAAACTCTCCAAGCTGCTTTAGAAGCATTCCAAGCTGAAACAGGTGTACAATTTTCAATGAACCATACAGGTTCTGGTGATGGTTGGAAACGTGTTCTTGGCGATGAAAAAGACACTGCCAATGCTGCTGATCTAGGCTTTGCATCTAGACCATTCAAAGATGATGGAACAGAAGATGTAAGTACAGCAATGGAATCTGGCTATTATTCATTAGACGCAGTTGTTGTCGTGGTGTCATTAGACAATGATGTTGCTCCTGAATCCTTAACAGATGCACAAGTTTTATCAATCTTTGATGGAACAGTTAAAAACTGGGAAGATATTCAGTAAGCAATCATTTCAATCACTAAACTACCTAAGTCACAATTAAGTGGCTTAGGTTTTCACGACTATAAGGGAGAAACTATGAATCAAATCGAATTAGTTAAATCTGAAAGCTATAAAAAAAGAAAATACTTCATAGATGCTCTGTTCAAGCTAATTTTCCGTTTAGCAGGACTGATCTCTGCGATATTTATTATACTTATCTTTTTGTTTATACTTGAAAAAGGTATTCGGGTCTTCTTACCTGGATATGAATACGGTCAACAGAACTTTTTTGAGTTCTTAACAGGACTACAATGGAGACAAGATATCGGTTTATATGGTGTTGGATTTATTATAGTAAATACCTTAGTCACATCATTGGGGGCAATCTTAATCTCTTTTCCATTATCGGTCTTATCCGCATTATTTATTGTTAAAATAGCACCCAAGAAAATATCTGAAGTAATGGCAACTGTTGTTGAATTACTAGCTTCCATTCCTTCTGTTGTTTATGGTGTCTTTGCCAGTGGTATAATTGTTCAAATGGTACAAACTTTGGCTGATACACTGGGCGTTCGGTCATGGGGCGGCAATAGTATGTTAGCAGTTATTTTACTATTAGCAATTATGATTTACCCAACAATAACAATGCTATCTATAGCTGCAATTAGAGCTGTTCCAAAAGAACTTGAACATGGTTCATTAGCTTTAGGTGCCTCGCCAACTCAAACAAACTTTAAAGTTGTTTTAACTTCAGCAAAATCTGGTATTTTTGCTGGATTAATTTTAGGACTGGGTCGTGCATTTGGTGAAGCCACAGCTGTTTCAATGGTGGCTGGTAATAAAATGTTTGGGCCTACAACAAATTTATTTGACATCACTAGAACATTAACATCTACCATGCTGGCTGGTTTAAAGGAAACAACTGGCTTAGACTATGACATTCGTTTTAGTGTCGGGATTGTGTTAATGGTGATTATTTTAGTGACTAACTATGTGATTAATCGTGTTAAGGCTAGAATAGGACAGTCTGTATCATGACAAATAAGAAATTAATCGATTTTAGTAAAAATCGTCAAAAACGAAAAAGAAAAGACTTCATCTCTAATCTACTCACATACTTAGCTGCAGGCCTAGCAACTGCAGTCTTAGTTTCAATCTTTATATTCGTCTTACAAAGAGGATCAAAAGTACTCTCTTGGCAAATGATTCGAGATGATTATTGGTCACAAAACTTTCTAGCAGCGATTGATGAAACAGACGCTCAAGCTGGAAATTTTGAAAGGCCAGCTGATTTAGATAGTTCAATTTACTATTCTGAAAGATTCGGAATAGGGGTCACAGATAGAGTCAATCAACAAAAACAAAGTTTAGTTGAGATTCACTATGTTCATCCTGACTCACCAATCAATCAAGCGATTATAACAACCCCGGGAGAATATTTTGAGCAGTCAATTGGAGACATGCTTGAAAAGAATATCACTCGAATGTCGATTGTTGATCAACAAGGCGCGACCATGAATATAGGGACTCAAGTACAAGATGATGCCAGTTCATTCATCATTAAACTTGATTCAGCAACACAGATCAATACAATCTTCTACCAAACAGCTGGTGGGGGTATCTGGGGCTCTCTAAGAGCGACATTAATTTTGATAGGTATTTCCTTACTAATTGCTTTACCTATCGGTATCGCGGCTGCTGTGTACTTACACGAGTATGCCAAGCCAAATAAGGCCACTGCCTTTATGCGCTCATCCATTGAAATGCTCTCAGGTGTCCCTAGTATTATCTTTGGTTTAATGGGGGTTGCCGTTCTATTCCCAATTACAACTGTTTTTGGCGCTAATTCATTGAGTATTTTATTGGGGGGAATTACCATGGCAGTTATGTTATTACCAATTATTATTCGACAAACCGAAGAATCATTAATTGTTGTTCCAAATGGACTAAGAAATGCATCATTATCATTAGGAGCAACTGAAACTCAGACAATCTTTAAAGTTGTTCTTCCAACAGCCTTACCCGGGATCATCTCAGCAGTCTTATTGGCTGTGTCTCGAGTTATTGGAGAATCTGCTGCACTTATTTATACAATGGGTACCGCAATCTCGGATAATCCTAAGTTGTTGCAAGGCGCTACGTCATTAGCCGTCCAGATTTGGTCAATAATGAGTGGTGAACAACCTAACTTTGAACTAGCTAGTGCTATTTCCATTATTATCTTAGTAGTGGTCTTAGGCTTAAATCTAACTGTTAAAGTTATAACTGGACGATTAAATAGAAAGTGGAAAGTATAAAATGAATGTATTTGAAATCAAAGACTTGAATCTTTATTATGGAGATAATCATGCACTTAAAGACATTAATCTAAGCATTATGCGAAACAAGGTTACGGCACTCATTGGTCCTTCAGGCTGTGGTAAATCGACCTTTTTAAGATGCTTAAATCGAATGAATGATTTAATAGATAATGTTACAATAGATGGAGAAGTTAATTTTAACAATCAGAATATCTATGCTCATGACATGGATGTTGTAGAATTAAGAACTCAAGTTGGAATGGTGTTTCAAAATCCTAACCCATTTCCAATGTCGATCTATGATAATGTTGCTTATGGATTACGCTGTCAAGGAATCAAAGATAAGAAAACTCTAGATGAAGTTGTTGAAACATCACTTAAAAAAGCAGCTATCTGGGATGAAGTTCATGATCGTTTAAATTCAAACGCCTTAAAATTATCTGGTGGGCAACAACAACGTTTATGTATCGCACGAGCTATTGCGCTTCAGCCTGATGTCATTTTAATGGATGAACCAACTTCAGCGCTTGACCCCATCGCAACCGCCAAAATTGAGGAGTTAATTAGTGAACTAAAAGAAGACTACTCAATCGTTATTGTAACTCACTCAATGCAACAAGCTGCACGTATTTCTGATTTCACTTCCTTCTTCTTACTTGGAGATTTAATTGAAACTGGCGATACAAGCGAATTATTCCATACACCTAAGGACAAACGTACCGAAGACTATATCACAGGTCGATTCGGTTAGAAGGAGAGATTATGCGATTAGAAGATGAACTGATTCAATTTGAATCACAAATTTTATTTATGTTAAAGAAAGTGCGCCAAATGTTTCAACTAGCTCAAGAAGCTTTAAGAACACATGACAAGGAAAAAGCACTCTCTGTTATTGAAATGGATGATTATATTAACCATTTAGACGAAGACATTAACCATCAAGCAACAGAAATGCTTAGTTTATTACAACCGGTTGCTAAAGATTTAAGAAGCATTATTGCTGGAATAAAAATCTCTACAGATATTGAGCGAATTGGGGATTATGCCAAAAATGTAGGACGTTATGTTATTAAGAATCAATCACAAAATAGCCAGGAATTAATCGACTTAACTTTAAATGTTGTTGATCATGTAATGCACCAATTAGATGATATGTATGATGCACTAGAAAATAATGATGCTGATGCAGCATACAGAATCCCTGATGGAGATGATAAAATCGATGATGCCTTTCTTAAAACATTGGTTTTTATTGAAGAAAAGATCCATAATAATGCTCAAGAATTTAATTATCCAGTACGCTTAGTTACAATGTTAAGATCACTTGAAAGAGCTGGTGATCATGTTAAAAATATTTGTGAATCACTAATTTATAAAGTTAAAGGTCAGCACATTGACTTTGGATGAGTTTAAAAAAGGAGAGCCTACAAGCTCTCCTTTATTATTGAATCAGCACTACGATTATGTACTTTTATTGGGTTGACAGTATTTGTCGCAATATTGTAAGAATGATCAGCCATTCTCTCTAAAGTACCAAGGATATCTACATACATTGAGGATGCCACATCAGCGACACTCTTATTAAGTGTAATTCTGTAGAAAAAGTTTTCTCTAAACTGATGTTCTAATAAGTCCATATAATTCTCATCTTCTGTTAGTGTTTGATAAGTAGAGAAGTTGTTTGTATGATAAATTTCTAAAGCAGTGTTTAAGTTATGTGTTAATAAATCATAAACTTGTCTAAGTTCATCCATTGCTTCATCGGAAAGTTCTTCTTTATTTTCATAAATTAATTCATAATACTCGACCAAGTTAATTGATAAATCACTTATTCTTTCTAAGTTTTTAATAACTTGAAGATTAATTGCATATTCCAATGAAAGTTGCTCAGATAGATTTGTTTTAGCGATTTTTAATAGATAAGATGTAATTTTTGTGTCAAGTGAGTTTATAATTTCTTCCAGTTGAATGACGGTATCGGCATAACGTTTATCTTTTGTTAAAAGATATTGTTGCGACGCTTCAATAGAGCTAACAACTAGTTCACCAACCTTAGTCGTTGACCGCTTACTTACTTCTAAAGCACCTGCTGTAAAATTAATAATCATAGCTTCATCAAGTTCCTCTAATCCTACGTCATCAATTGAGACACTGTCTTTTCCTGGAACAATTGTTTCCATTAATTTTACAAACTGTTTAACGAATGGAAAGAACATTAAAGTAGACACAAAGTTAAAGAAGAAGTGAGCCGCGGCGATAGCCATTAAGTTGTTAAGATTAAACATTGAAACAACAAGTTCTATAAAACGAGTGTAAGGAACTAAGAATATCATAAAGACAATAGATCCAATAACATTAAACATTAAGTGAAATAATGAGGCTCGTTTAGCTGCTAAAGAACCACCAACACTAGCAATTAAAGTCGTAACTGTTGTTCCAATATTGGCACCAAAAACTAAAGCGATACCAGCAATTAATGACATCGCGTTTGAATCATATAATTTTTGAACAATCCCAACAACAGCAGAGGAAGATTGAATAACCCCAGTGATAATGGCTCCTCCAACCAATCCAATGACTGGTTGTCTTGAAATACTTAAAATTAAATCATTAAATCCATTTAAATATTGAAGTTGTTTTAAAGCATCACCCATCATTGACAATCCAACAAAGATTAACGCAAAGCCAATCATAATAGAAGCTATGTATGAACTCTTCTTGCTTTTTGTAAACATGATAAAAAGAACACCAATAAATAAAATAAAGTAAGATAAATACTCCATTTCAAAACTAATTAATACAGCAGTCACAGTGGTACCAATATTAGCTCCCATTGAAATACCAATGGCTTGATCGAGTCTCATCAGTCCTGAACGAACTAATGAAATCGCAATTACTGTTGTTGCTGATGAGGATTGGAGTACGGCTGTTAAAATTAATCCAACCAATATTGCTAGAAGGGGATTAGAGGTATACTTATCAATATAATCTCTAATTTTGCTACCTGCAAAATTTGTTAATCCATCTCCCATTAGATTGATACCTAATAGGAATATTGCTAGTCCACCAAATATAAATTCCCAGTGAATCTGAGATAAGGTTAAGCTTTCAGTCATCTTGTTTTCTCCTAAACATCACTCATATATTAACAAAATTTTAACATTTTGTTAACAATTGTTTTTTAATTTTTGTCCATTCAACTATGGTATAATTAAATTGGAGTAAAAGATGAACATAAATATTCAATATCAGAATGTCAGTCCTAAATGGAAAAACTATCGAATGTACATTAAACCCATTATTAATCATGCTCATAAAGTACTCAATGATAAACGGCTTAAACAATCATTTAGTATCATTTTGATTGATGATTTAACAATGAAAGAGCTGAATACACAATACCGTGATATTCATCGAAGCACTGATGTTTTAACATTTATTGATGAGTTTGAAGAAGATTATCTTGGAGACATCTTTATTAATGTTAAAGCAGTTGAAGATCAGGCTAAAGAATATGGCCATACCAAGAAAAGAGAATTTAGTTTTTTGGTGACTCACGGAATACTTCATTTACTAGGCTATGATCATCAAACAAAAGACCAAGAATTAGAGATGTTTACATTACAAGAAAGGATCTTGGATGAAATTGCGCCGCGTAGTCAATAAATTCATTTGTGCCTTTAAAGGGATCGTTACCGCATTTAAAATTGATTTTGGAGTAAAGACTCAATTTACTCTCGCTTTAATTACCATTGTGTTTGGCTTGTTAATTGGCTTAACAGAAACACAGTGGCTCATTGTGGTTGTCTGTATTGGAGCTGTCTTAACTGCGGAACTTCTTAATACAGCAATTGAAGAGGTTGTTAATTCGTTGTCTCATTTAATGCATGATGGACAGCGTAAGAGAATTAAAGATATAAGCGCTGGTGCAGTTTTAACAATATCACTGACCAGTTTAATTATTATGATGTTAATATTATGGTCGAAAGGGGTCAGCTAAATGACAGATTATACATTTTTAGTCGAAGAAGCATTTAAAGCACTTGAGAATGCGTATGCACCTTATTCAAATTATCAAGTAGGAGCTTGTGTCTTACTTAAAGATAAGTCTCTTATCTATGGAGCAAATATCGAGAATGCTTCCTTTGGAGGAACTTCTTGTGCAGAAAGAAATGCGGTATTTTCATTATATTCTCAAGGGTATCGGAAAGACGATATTGAAGCCATCGCAATTGTCAGTAATGGTGATTATATAGCAGGTCCTTGTGGAATATGCCGACAAGTTCTTAGTGAGCTTTTAAATCAAGACACACCAATTATTTTAGACAATCGAAAAGAACGAATGATTACAAATATTGAGAAGCTTTTACCACTACAATTTGGTCCTAAGGATGTGCTATGAGTTTTAAATCTGCCTTCATTGCCCTAATCGGCTTACCTAATACCGGAAAATCAACCTTAATTAATAAGATATTTAACAAGAAAATCGCAATTGTTTCTAATAAACCTCAAACAACTCGTAATTCAATTAGAGGGATTCTTAATCATGATGATTATCAGCTAGTCTTTATAGATACACCTGGGATTCATGATCCTCAAGACGAATTTGGTCGTTTTCTAAATCGGGAATCTTACTCAAATATCGAAGGTGCTGATATTCTTTACTTTTTTATTGATGCCTCTAAACCAATGCGCAAACGACAAATTGAGTTATTAGAACGGATTGAAAAGGAATATCCTGAGATTCCACTTTTTGGGATTGTTAATAAAATAGACTTAATCAAAAAACCAGAACTAGTTCCAATTTTATTGCATTTAAGTCAATTAGCAGAATTTGATGAGTTGATACCTATTTCTGCTTTGGAAAATGAAAACATTGATACTTTATTAGACTTAACTTTAAATTATGCACCAGAAGGCCCTGCATTCTTTAGCGACTTAGATGAAGTGGATTATACACTTAGTTTTCAAATCTCTGAGATTATTCGTGAGAAAATCCTATTCTTAACTAAAGAAGAACTTCCACACCATACTGGTGTTGTCATTGAATCCATTGAGAAAAACGACAAGGAATGGGTTGTTTATGCTAAGATTATCGTTTCAAAGGAGTCTCATAAACCTATTCTAGTGGGCAAACAAGGTTCAATGATTAAAAAAATACGATTACTCGCTCAGAAAGAATTACGCTCTACTTTAAATAAAAAAATAGATTTAGAATTGTTTGTTTCAGTCGAAAAGGATTGGCGCAATAACCCTCGTGATTTAAAGGAATTAGGTTATATTGATGACTAAAGTATCCAAGGGGTACATACTTAATTCAAGACTTTATAAAGAAGCCGATGGAATGATGAGTATTTATTTAGAAGACAATTCTTATAGACAATTTATTTATCGATCATTATACAAACCTGGTGCTAAGCGACTAGGAAGTTCTCAACCATTTGTTTTGTATGAATTTACATATCGTGACAAAGAAGGGCTGATTACACCACGAGAAATCACTCAAATAAAATCATATACATCAATCCAGGATGATGTAAAAAAGACCGTCTTAGGACAGAGTATTAATTCTCTTTTTCTTAATTTTTATGCACATTTGAATTTTAAACTCTATGACTGGGCAGTTCAGACAATGGATCAGTCAGATAATGTTGAATTAGTTTTTATTTTAGTATTGGTTGAAAGTTTAAATCAAATGGGCTTACAACCCTATGTTGATGGAGATATTTTAACAGGCGATTCAAAGGTGAATCATTTTGATATTTCAAAGGGTGGTTTTGTGTATCGAAACTTAGAAAATATGTATACTTTAAGCCAATTACAAATGATTCGGAAACTCTTTAAGGCAAAGCCGCAGAATTATAGTATAATAAAGGATGATTCGATTGAAGATAAGGTAATCAGCACAATTGTTGATTACTTCGAATATCACACATCTTTTAAGTTAAAAGGATACCAGTTATATAAATCAATACAGTAGGAGGAAGTATGTCAAAAGTATCATTCGAAACAATTTCAACCCATTTAAGACAAACTGGGTTTATTTATCAAGGATCACAGATTTATGGGGGTCTTTCAAATACATGGGACTTTGGTCCATTGGGAGTTGAGTTAAAACAAAATGTCAAAAATATGTGGTGGAAACGTTTCATTCAACAAATGCCACAGAATGTGGGGATTCAATCAGCCATTTTAATGAACCCTAAGGTCTGGCAAGCATCTGGTCACTTAGATACCTTTGCTGATCCATTAATGGATTGTAAGTCATGTAAGGCACGCCACAGAGCCGATAATTTAATTGAAGACACGATTGAAAATATCGATGCCTCAAGCTTAACTTTAAGTGAGATGGAGAAAATTATTGAAGAACATAATATTAAATGCCCAAATTGTGGCAAACAAGATTTTACTAATATCAGACAATTTAATCTTATGTTTAAGACATTTCAAGGCGTTACTGAAGAATCAACAAACACAATTTATTTAAGACCTGAAACGGCTCAGGGTATGTTTGTTAACTTTAAAAATGTTCAAAGAACCAGTCGCATGAAGATTCCATTTGGCATTGGTCAAATAGGGAAGGCTTTTAGAAATGAAATTACGCCTGGTCAATTAATCTTTAGAACTCGTGAATTTGAACAAATGGAACTTGAGTTTTTCTGCAAACCAGGAACTGATTTAGAATGGTATGACTTCTATGTTGATAAATGCATGAACTTTTTAGTTGAGCTTGGACTTAAGCGTGAAAATCTACGCCTAAGACATCATAGTGAGGAAGAATTATCGCACTATTCAGTTGCGACTGTCGATATTGAGTATCTTTTCCCATGGGGTTGGGGTGAATTATGGGGTATTGCTGATAGAACTGACTTTGATTTAAAACAGCATCAGGAACACTCAAAAGAAAACATGGAATATCTTGATCCAGAAACAAATGAACGCTATATTCCTTACTGTGTTGAGCCATCTGTTGGTGTTGAACGTTTAATGCTGGCGCTGATGTGTGATTCTTATGAAGATGAACAATTGGAAAATGACTCTCGAACAGTCATGCGTTTAGATCCAAAAGTTGCTCCTGTTAAAGCATGTGTGATGCCATTATCTAAGAAATTAAGAGACAATGCGATGGAAGTCTATGCTTTATTAGCTGAACACTTTAATATCGAATATGATGAATCAGGTTCCATTGGGCGTCGTTATCGTCGCCAAGACCAAGTAGGTACACCGTTCTGTATCACGGTTGACTTTGATACTTTGGATGATAATGCGGTCACCCTTAGAGATAGAGATACAATGCAACAAGAAAGAATTTCTATTGACCAATTAGTAGAGAAACTAAATAACTTAATTAAATGAGACGTTTAAATGATGAAGATATAGCACAAATCAGGCAACAGGCCAATATTGTTGATGTTATTTCTAGTTATATTCCATTACAACAAGCTGGAAGTAATTATAAAGCAATTTGTCCTTTTCATGATGACACAAACCCATCATTATCAGTTAATGCACAGAAACAGATTTTTAAATGTTTCGCCTGTGGGGTGGGGGGCAATGTCTTTACATTTGTAAAAGATTATGAGGAAATTTCATTTATTGAAGCTGTCATAAAGGTTGGACAAATGGTTGGCTTTGATTTATCACAGTTCTCTGTTGATAACTACAAGCCAAAAATAGACAATCAAACAAGTCGTTACTTTAGACTTATGGATGAAGCACAACAATATATCGAGTTTACATTAACCAATACGAAAGATGATCAAGTAAGAGACTTCTTAAAAGATAGGGGTCTCACTCAGTCTCTAATAAAAACTTTCCAAATAGGGTACATTGATCCTAATTTCCCATTAGCGAAGTACTTAAATAAAAAAGGATATAGTTATCAAGAGATTGAGGCAGTTCATCTAGCAACTCTAAGTGATGGAGATTATTATGATGTCTTTAATTCACGGATACTGTTTCCAATAAAAACTCATGATAATCAAGTCGTTGCCTATACAGCACGCTCATTAACTGATAATCAAACAAAATACATTAACAGTGCTACGTCACCGATTTATCAAAAAGCGAATATCTTGTACAATTATCACAATGCGATGGAGCGGGCTTACAAAGATGATTCAGTCGTTGTTTGTGAGGGCGTTATGGATGTGATTGCTTTTCATAAGAGTGGGCACCCTAAAAGTGTCGCAACTCTTGGGACAGCCTTAAGTAATCAACAAGTTCAATTACTTAAGAAAATGAATTCAGATATTGTTTTAGGTTTTGATGGGGACACTGCGGGTCAACAGGCGATGCTAAATATTGGGACTGTTTTGAGAGAGAATCGATTGAATGTATTTGTTTATAACAACAATTCAACAGATGACCCAGATGATATTAGTCAAAAAAGATCCAAAGAGGCATTAAAGGAAATGGTCGACAAACCTAAACATTGGATGGAGTTCATACTTGAGTATGGAAGCAAGCTTTACTCCTTAACTTCATATAATGCTAAAAAACAAGTGGTTGAATTTGTTTTAAACCATTTAAAATTATTTGATAAAATTGACCAAACTTATTTTATCAGTCAACTGTCCAACCTTACTGGCTTTGATGAGCAAACACTTGGCACATCTCTAAGTGAGATGCCTTCTAAAGCTGTAAAAAGAAGAGTTGAACCTATTAAAAAGAGTGTTACAACAAACCAGCTTCTTCAAAGTGAGAAGCAAATCTTATCTTATTTAGTGGATGGTAAGAAGTATGGACAGATGTTTAAACTACAATTAGGGTACTTAATTGATCCTAATGCCAATGATCTGGCATTGTTAATTCTAAATTTATATAATGTCCATGATACAATAAGTGTAGCTGATTGTTTAAATCTTAATTTAAATCCAATTCAAGAATCAGTATTATTAGAGATAAGCGAGGATTCCTTATACCAGGTTCCTAAAACAGAGAAACATCTCAAAGAATTAATGATTCAAGTTCAATTAGCAGATATAGACAATATGTTAAAAATAAACCAATCTCACATTCTTAAAGCCGAAAGTTCGACTGAGAAAATTAAGTTAATGAATGAGAAGATTGAATTACACCAACGAAAAGACAAACTAAAGATGGAGGCTAGTGATGAAGAAATATAAAACATTAGATGATGTAAAAAAAGAATTTAAAAAGATCTATGATAAGACGAAAAAATTGACTCAAGATCAAATTGATGAGGCCATTGAACACTTAGAAATGAGTGATGATGACACAAACGATTTGTTTGAATGGTTTAATAAAAATAAAATTAAGATCTATGATGATATAAATGAAGACGAAGAAGAAATCACTGAAGAAGTGGATGCTTCAGATGATGGAGATTATAGTGATGATTATTTTACTGGTGAAGAAGGGGATGAACCTTTTGATGATTCAATCAATGTGGTTGATCTATCTTCCTATGAAAATAAATCAATTAATGTTTCAAATATAAGAATTAATGATCCAGTTAAGATCTACTTAAAAGAGATTGGTCGTGTGAATCTTTTAGATGCAGAAGACGAACCTGAAATAGCTCGTCGTATTCAAGATGGTTTAAGAGGTGAAGAGCTTTTAAGAATAATGTTAGCTGATAAAGAAGGTGTTGAATATGACCCTGAAACTCCAGAGGATGAACGTAAACCGATCGAACAAGTGCTTGGTGAACTGTATTACCACTTCCAAGATGATACAGCAGCAGAAAGCTATATCGATAACTGTAACACAACTCGTCTTGATGGTTTAGAAGCACGTCGTATTCTTATTTCAGCAAACTTACGTTTAGTTGTTTCTATTGCCAAGAAGTATGTAGGACGTGGTATGTCATTCTTAGATTTAATTCAAGAAGGAAATATGGGTCTTGTCCGTGCTGTTGAAAAATTCGACTATACGAAAGGTTTTAAATTCTCAACTTATGCGACATGGTGGATTCGCCAAGCCATAACACGAGCCATTGCGGATCAAGCTAGAACAATCCGAATTCCAGTCCATATGGTTGAAACAATTAACAAATTGACTCGTATTCAGCGTAATCTTGTTCAAACACTTGGAAGAGATCCTAGTGCTCAAGAAATAGCTGAAGAGATGGGTAATATTACAGCAGAAAAAGTTAGAGAAATCCAAAAGATTGCGATGGAGCCTGTTTCTCTTGAAACACCAATTGGTGAAGAAGATGATTCTCATCTAGGCGACTTTATTGAGGATAAAGAAATTACATCTCCGTCAGCTTACGCAAATAACGAATTACTGAAAAATGAGATTAATATGGTCTTAGAAGGGCTGACTGAGCGTGAAGAAAAAGTACTAAGACTTCGCTTTGGGCTCTACGATGGCCGTACACGCACCTTAGAAGAGGTTGGTAAGGAATTCAACGTCACTCGTGAAAGAATCCGTCAGATCGAAGCCAAGGCCTTAAGAAAACTCAAACATCCATCTCGTTCAAAGAGATTGAAAGATTTCCTAGAGAGAAACTAATGAATCTTTCTAAAAGATTAGAAGCAATTTTAAGCATGATTGAACCATGTCAGCGATTATTAGACATTGGGAGCGATCATGCTTTCCTTTGTATTGAAGCAGTCAAGCGGGGAATTTCAAAAACAGCCATTGCGGCTGATAATAAACAAGGACCTTTAGATATTTCTAAAAATAACATAAAGAACGAAAATATGAGTGACTTGGTAATTCCTGTTCTTTCGGATGGAGCTACAAATATATCAAAACCCTGTGATTGTTGGGTTATAGCAGGACTGGGTGCTTCAACAATCACTCAGATACTTAATGATTCCTTAGACAAAGCCAAATTAGTCGATCAAATCATTATTAGCACTCATTCAAAAGTTGAAGAAGTTAGAGCATTTTTATATACTAATGGCTTTAATATAACCAATCAAAGAATGATAAAAGATGGTAAGTATTATCCAATCATTAAAACTAATTACGCGGGAAATAAATATGATTACACTGCATATGACCTTATCATCGGTAATATAGAAAAAGATAGCACTTACTATCAATGGATTGACCATCAACGCAAGCACTATCTTGAATTATCAAAATTAAACAGTGAATTCGATTTATATTATCAACTCTTTAATCAAGAATCCTTTCAAAATCAATCTCAGGATATAGACTAGGATTATCAATATTTAAATCTTTCATATAATCAACAACCATATTTGTTAAATAGTTAGGTGTTGATGCTCCAGAAGTAATGCCTACTGTCCAGTGTCTCTTGAACAACCTTAAATCTAAATCATGAAGAGTCTCGATTCTAAAGATATTTTGGATGTTTTGATCCTTACCAATTCGCGCTAACATAGCTGTGTTATTACTGGTTGGGTCTCCAACAACTATTAAGGCATCCAAATCTTGTTGTTTAATAATTGCTTCTTGTCTCACGCGAGTGGCCAGACAAATTTCATTGTTTATATCAGCATGTGGATACTTCTCTGATATTTTATTTAATATGTTTGCGATTTCCAAAGTGGAAAGGGTTGTTTGGTTTGTGACAATGAGCGGTTTATCTAAATCAATTTGAAGCTGATTAATTTCATCAATGCTTGTCACAAAGTGAATATTATCAAATGATTCTACAACTGCTAATGATTCTGGATGATTCTTTTTCCCAATATAAATAACTTCAGACTCTTTTTCTTTGGCTTCTTTAATTAAATCATGGGTTGATTGAACATCCTCACAAGTTGCATCTAAGTACATTAATCCTTTCTCTTGTGCCGCTTGTTTAACTTCGGTTGAAACACCATGAGCTGAGAATATAACTATTCCTGCTTCTACTTCATCGAGTAATTCAAGTCTACTCTTAAAGGGTGTATTAATTGTTTTAATTCCTTTCTTTTCTAATGCAGCAACAATATATTTATTATGCACTAATGAACCTAAGATACTAATTGGTTCATTAGGGTATTCTTGTCTTGTCTTTTTAGCAAGAATAATGGCTCTTACTACGCCTTTACAATAGCCTCGGGGCTTTATATCTATAATTTTCATACAAAACTAATATACCATAATTTTGACTATGGTATAATAATGACGCAAAGGACTGATACAAATGAAGAACACTTTACAACAAAAAGCTCAACTGTTTTTTAAACATTTGAACTTTAAGAAATTAACCGCAATACAAGATTTAACTTATTCAAGAATTATGAATAATGAGGATTTGATTGTTCAATCAGCTACCGGATCTGGTAAGACACATGCTTTTTTATTTCCACTAATGGATAAAATAGAAACATCTAAAAAATATACACAAGCCATGATTATTGCTCCAACTAGAGAATTGTCAATGCAATTGTATAATTTTGCCTCAGAAATGAAAGAGATTGATTCAGATCTTAGTATCTCATTATTAATTGGGGGCCAAGAGCGTGCTAAAACACTCATTGATTCTCATATTGTAATTGGGACACCTGGTCGTCTAAATGACGAGTTTAAATCAGGCATGTTACTAGCTCAATCAACTGAGACAGTTATTATTGATGAAGCAGATATGATTTGGGAATACGGCTTTCTGGATGATTTAGCTGAAGTTCTTTCAAGAATTTCAAACAAACATCAAACTTTAGTTTTCTCAGCGACAATCCCTGAGGCATTACATGCATACTTACGAAAAGTTATGACACAGCCACAAAATATTGAAAATAAAGAAAAATCTCAGTTTAACCCGCAAATTTCTCATTATTTAATACAGGACATAAAAGATGAACCTGCTCAAGTTATCTTAGATATTATGAGAACAATTCAAATGTCTGGTGCTATTATCTTTGCTAATACCCGTGAAGAAGCCTCAACACTTGCTGAAGAATTATTAAAATATGGGTTAGATGTCTTAGAATTACATGGTGATTTAACACCACGAAAAAGAAAACAAACATTAAATCGATTAATAAGTGATCAACATTTTATCTTAGTTGCTACTGACATTGCTGCTAGAGGCTTAGATTTGCCTTATGTGAGTCATGTTTTTTCTGTGGGTTTACCTTCCCATTTAAATTTTTACTTCCACCGCGCTGGTCGAACAGGACGAGCTGGTAGAGAAGGGACTACTTTTGTCTTAGTTGATAAAACACATCGCGAACCTGTTTTAAAACTAATCGCTATGGGTGTTGATTTTAAGTATAAACGAATCTTAAATAATTCTATTCAAGATGCACAAAACTTTTACCAAAAGAAAGTTTATCATAAGAAAGTTGATCCGCAGATTCAGGCTGTTGCAAATCGAAAACTTGGAAAAGTTAAGCCTAATTATCGAAAAAAGCGAAAATTAGAAATCGAAAAATTGCAACGCAAGAAACATCGTCAAATGATACAAGATGACATTGCGAAGCAAAAGAAAGAACGAGCCAAAGCCCGTTCTAAGTCAAATCATTCTTAATATTTCTTCTTTTAAAGTCTCAACAATTTGATCTTGTGGGACTTTTTTTATGAGCTTACCTTTCTTAAACAACAAGCCTTCATTCTTACCACCAGCAATCCCTATGTCTGCTCGTGAAGCTTCTTGAGGACCATTGACAGCACAGCCCATAACCGCAACGGTTAAGTTTGAATTAATGCTACTGAGGAATTCTTCAATTTCTTTTACATAAGGCAACATATCGTATTGTAAGCGTCCACAGGTTGGGCATGAGATTAAATCCGGAACATCGTCCATTAAGTCAAAGGCTTTTAATAGTTGTTTGACTATTTTCATTTCCTCAACCGGATCATCTGAGACCGATACTCGAATCGTATCACCAATGCCTTGATGAATTAAGACACCCAGAGCAGCTGATGATTTTATCGCAGAATACAATAATGTGCCTGCTTCAGTCACTCCGATATGTAATGGATATTTAAATGTTTTAGCAGCTAATTGATATGCTTCAATTGTCATTTGAACATCACTTGATTTAAAGCTTAATATTATTTCTTCAAAATCTAAAGATTCTAGTAAATCAACTTGGTGTTGCGCTGATTCAATCATTGCTTCAGGGCAGGGTCCGTTATACTTTTCTAGCAGGCTCTTCTCAAGTGATCCAGAGTTAATTCCAATTCTTATTGGAACATTGTATTCTTTACATTTATTAACTACCGCAATAACATTTTCTTTGCCACCAATATTACCTGGATTGATTCTAACTTTATCAACACCCGCTTCAATCGCCGCAATGGCGAGTCTGTAGTTGAAGTGAATATCAGCCACTAAAGGGCATTTTACTTCTTTTTTTATCTCTTTTATCGCTTCTGCATCTTCCATGTCTAAGACAGCAAGTCGAACGATCTCACAACCATTTGTTAATAAAGACTTTATTTGATGAACGGTTGCTTCTACATCTTTCGTCTTAGTATTAGTCATTGATTGGATAATAATTTTATTTTGATGTCCAATTGTATATGGACCAACTTTGATAGGTTTAGTTTGAGTTCTTTTAAACATATGTCCTCCTTTAGTAAGAATACCATTCTAACATAAAATACGCTATAATTATGATGACTATGAAAAAGAAGAAACTATTAAGAACTCCTACTCAAGATGATTTATTCATGAATGAGCATCAAGAGAAACAGAAACAACAACGCATTCAAAGAACTGTAAATAATCGGTTTTTTGTTCTTTTTATCGTCTTTTTTGCGCTTATCTTAATAATAGTTTCAAGGCTTTATTCTATTCAAATTGTTCAACATTCTCATTACACACAAATGGCATTGACTCAGTTTGATGAAACGCGCTATGAACTTCCTACTAGAGGAGAAATTATTGATCGCAATGGAAAAGTATTAGTGTCTAATGAGGAAAGACTATCCTTTATATATCTAGAACCCAAAAATGAAACACCTGACACAAAATGGGAAAAGGCAGTTAGATTTGCGGATGCCTTCTCAGTTGATATCACTACGATGACAATTCGTGATAAACAAGATGCTTTAATCTTTATTGAGCCTGACTTAACAAATACGTTAATAACTGATGCTGAGATGGAAGATTATCAGAACAATCTCTTAAATGATAATGATCTTTATCGTTTAAAATTATCAAGAATTGATGATGATTTAATTGGTGCTAATCTCTCTCAAAAAGAATTACAACAGTTTTACACATATTCTAAAATGCAAGGTGCTATTGGATTGGATATTGTTTTAAAAGAAGATGTTACACCTAAGGAAGTTAATGTCTTACTGGAACATCAAAATGATTTTTTAGGCATTGAGGTTCGTTTGAATTGGGATCGCGTAAAGAGTGAAGATTATGATTTACAACCCATTCTTGGTGAAATTACGACGAATCGTCAAGGCTTACTAAGAGATAATTATTTATCGATGCAAGCCGCTGATTATAAATTAAATGATAGAGTTGGTCGAAGTGGCTTAGAACTAACATATGAACCTATTTTATCGGGAATTCGTACAAAGTATTCTTTAACTTATTCAAGCGATGGTTTAGCTCAATTAACTCAACAGTCGTCTGGACGCAAGGGTGATACCATTCATATGACCATAGATACTGACTATCAATCTAATATTCAACAAATTGTGGAAGATTATTTAATTGAAAATGCTTATGGTCATGCTCAAGAGTATTTCAATCAAACCTATGTCGTTGTTTCAAACCCTAACAATGGTGAAGTTTTAGCAACAGTCGGGGTTCATATTGATGATGAGGGCGAAATTCATTACTCGCCTGATGGAACTTATTTAAATGCCTTTTTAGTTGGTTCTAGTATTAAGGGTGCTGTTGTGTATTTAGCACTAAATGAAGAGATCTTTGATCCAGGAGAAATTGTGATTGATGAACCTTTAAAAATTAAAGATACACCAATTAAAGGCTCAGTTAATGTTTTAGGAGCAATTAATGATCTTACAGCTTTATCGATGTCAAGTAATGTCTATATGTTTAAAACAGCAATTGCTTTGGGGAATGCTGTTTATGAGTATGATGAACCACTTGATATTGATACCAGTGCTTTTGGTAAAATAAGATCAAATTTCTCACAATTTGGGCTAGGGGTTGAGACTGGACTTGATGTGCCTAAGGAAGAAACGGGCTATAAGTCTCAATCATTATTACCTGGTTTATTACTTGACTATGTTATTGGTCAATATGATTCTTATACAGCGATGCAGTTAAATCAATATGTTTCAACAATTGCGAATGGGGAGTATCGATATAAATTAAGACTGGTTGATCATTCATTTGATTCTGAAACTGGATTGATTAATTATCAAAATCCTACAACGATATTAAATGCCATTGATAATGATATGGCGATGTCTAGGGTTCAACAAGGCTTTAGATTATGTGTAACCGAAGGTATTTGTAGTACATTTAGAAATTCTCAGATACCTATCGCAGCCAAGACAGGGTCTGCTGAAGATTATTATTGGGATGACAATCAACAAAAACAAGTTAAAACAACAACCAATACACTCGTTGCTTATGCACCATATGATAATCCTGAGATTGCTGTTTCATGTATTATGCCAAATTTCTTTAATGATGAAAGTAATGCGGGATTTATTCCAAATGGCTGTTTACGTGTTGTTGATGACATTTTCAACTATCACTTTGAAGTAAGTGAACCGTAAGCCTTTTTAATTTGCAATCTTTGTGTTATAATTTTTTTTGCAATCGAAGGAGGGATATTGTGCGCGAACAGTTTACATTAAAATGTACTGAATGTGGTGAAGAAAACTACATCTATACAAAAAACAAGAAAAATCAACCAAGCCGTGTTGAATATAAGAAATATTGTCCTCGTGAACGTAAAATGACTCTACACCGTGAGAAGAAGTAATCCATACACGGTGAAGACAGCAGTAATGAATCCATTACAAACGAATTGTTTTATTCTTATTGCTGATTCAAAAGGAATTATCTTTGATCCAAGTGCAGACAATGGAAACAATGTTGATCGCATCTTAAAGAAGTGCGAAGGAATTGATATTGAGGCCATTGTTTTAACGCATGGTCACATTGATCATATTAGTGGTGTTGAGCCATTACTTGAACATTTTGAAGTTCCAGTTTACATTCATCAAACTGATCAAGAATATCTTTTGAATAATAACTTAAATTTAGCGTCACAGGTTCAACCTGACTTTACTTGGAATACTAAAACAGAGCCTTTAGATGAAGGGCAAGTTAAAATTGGGTCTTTTGAATTTAATGTTGTTTTAACTCCAGGACATACGCCAGGGTCTGTATCGCTCTTTTATCAAGATGCTGTCTTCTCAGGAGATGTCTTATTTAAAATGAGCATGGGACGTACAGATTTACCTGGAGGCAGTAATCAACAGATGAGACAAACATTAGATTACTTCCTTAATCTAGAAGAAGATTATACTGTCTACTGCGGGCATGGCGAAATCACTCAACTTTCATTTGAACAGAAATACAATCCATATTTACGAGGAATTTATTAAGAGCGAAAGCTCTTTTTTTTAGGAGTATAACAATTTATCTCATATCTAAGCATAGGGAGGTGAGATTATTGTTGAACAACGTTTAGAATTATTAATGTCTCAAGCCATACAAGGCAATGCATCAGATATTCATTTTAACTTTTCGTCACAGGGCTCAAGCATTCAATTTAGAACAATCCAAGGACTTGTCAAAGAAACAGTTCGTAAGGCTGATATATCTTTATATCATTATTTGAAATTTCTATCAAAGCTTGATTTATCCAGTAGTATGAAACCTCAATCTGGAACATTTAGTATTATTCTTAATGAACAAGAATGGTATTGTCGCTTCTCTGCTTTGGAAACATTTAGTGCTAAGAGTGGTGTTTTACGTATCTTAAATCTGGCTAAGATTGAAACGTTAGATGATATTTCTTTTCAAGATCAAGCAATCAGTGATATTAGAGAATTACTGACTAATTCAAATGGACTAATTTTGTTTTCAGGATCAACTGGATCTGGAAAAAGCACGACTTTATTTACGGCTCTGTCTGAGGTCAGTGACAAGAGCATATACACTTTAGAGGACCCAATTGAATGTCTTTATCACAATATGATGCAAATTCAAATTAATGAGGCTAATCAATTGGATTTTGAGGCAGGGATTAAACAATTGTTGCGTCATGATCCAGATATCATTGTTTTAGGCGAAATTAGAAGCCCTGTAGAGGCTGTTTCATTAATCAGGACAAGTTTATCTGGTCATATGATTTGTTCGACTATACACAGCGCAAGTCCATATCAAACAATTGTACGTTTATTAGATTTTGGTTGTAACAAGGATGATTTACGAATGATTAATTTTAACATTGTGTTTCAGGAACTTGTTGTTGTTCAGCATCAAAGAAGTGCGAAATTACAAATTCTTAAGCATCATGAAATCGTCGAATTTCTCAAAAACAGCACAATCTGAAATAAAACTACTTTTACTGTATCTAAATGCAGGCTTAGATTTTCAGCAAGTGCGAGATATTATCAACATAGAACAGGCATCTTTAAAAGAATACGCTTTACACTATTACAATGAATCAATGTTTGAAGTTTTGTCTAACTATTTTTCTTATAAAGATTTGTTAAATTTTATCTATGAAACTAAATCATTTGAAAAGAAGCTAAAACAAGAAACAATAAAGGTATTTATGTATCCGTTAATTCTATATCTTTTGATGTATTCTTTAATGTTGTTCTTCATCATTGTTTTAGTACCATCATTAATGAATATCATCACGCTATTTGATATAAGCCTAACAACACTCTTTTTAACTAGAAACATCTTGATTACTTTGTTTGTTTTACTGACTTTACTGAATGGTGCAATCATTTCTTTTACGGTATTACATTTAAATGAAGAGCGATGTAAGGTTACGATCAATAAATTAACTAAAAATCAAAAGTTTTCAATTTTAAATGAAATCATTACCTATCAATTTGCACATATGTTTAATTTACTTCTGTCACATGGTTTTTCTACAAAACAAGCACTTGATCTAATGAGAAGGGGAAGTGAAAACAAACGTGTATCTTGGTTAGCGACTTTAGTTACATATAATCTTGAGCAAGGGATACCTTTTGAAAAAAGTATTGAGCTTCATCAATTTGATATTAGTTTCTTGTCTTTACTTAAATTAGGAATTATGAATAATCAAGTAACACAATTATTAATCACTTACTTAGAAACAACAGAAACAAAAGTATTTATCAAATTAAAAAGAATTGGATCAATCATCAAATTACTAACATATACATTAATTGCTATTTTAATTATCTTTATGTATCAAATCCTACTAACTCCAATGAGTATGATGGGAAGTCTTTAATGAAAGGGGAAAGCGAGTGAAAAACAAAAAAGGATTTACTTTATTAGAAATGGTCTTGGTTATGACGGTCATTGCTGTATTATTTCTACTAACGGTTCCAAGTATCCAAAACGTCATTGGAAGTGTGACATCAAAAGGCTGTGAAGCTCAAACTAAGGTTGTTGATGCAGCTATTGTTCAATACATGATGGATCATGACACCCAATCAGTCTCAATTGGTGAGTTGGTGTCTGGGGGCTACTTAAGTGAGAAACAAACAATGTGTCAAAATGGCCAAACAATTAGTATTGCTGGCAATGAAGCCTTTGTTCCATGAGAATAAGGGCTTTACGCTTGTTGAAATGATGCTTGTCTTGTTTATTCTAAGCATCTTAATTGGGTTATCTAGATTAAGTATTAGAATTGTTGAATTTGAATCATTTGAAAATGAAGTACTGACAACCCAATTAAAATCTATGGCTACATCATCAAAGAACATTGTTGAACATACTAATCAATCAAATGTCTCAATTCTGTCATTTAATGAGTGGGGCAATATTAATATGGCACAAACAATTAAAGGCAAAGAGACTTACGTGTTTCAATTAGGAGCGGGTCGATATGTTAAGAAATAAAGGTTTTATCATACTTGAAATCTTATTAAGTTTTTTTATAATTTCAATCATGGTTACAATTATCGTCATCTATTTTTCATGACTAACAAAAGAGGTTTTACTTTAGTTGAAATGATGCTTGGCTTATTTTTTTCATCAATGGCATTAGTTTTAGTGCTCAACATTTACCTATTATTAATGAATCATTCAAAAAACATACCAATGATTGATCAAAACAAGATTGGTTTAATTCAAATACAAAATGAACTTTCTGTTTCAAGTGATTTTATTTTTACCAACAATGAGCTTTGTTATAGTAAGTTTGATGAAGAGTTTTGTTTAATAGTAGATAACGATAGACTTGTTAAAAGACCAGGTTATGAAATATATCTCATTGATATTAGCGAGATAAACTTAACAGTTACTGATAATATCTTACATATTAGTTTTAAGTCGAAAGGAGTATCAATTTCTGAAAACATCAAATTACCATAAAAAGGGCTTTGTTTTAGCACACACTTTAATCTTATTCATATTCTTTTCAAGTTTCTTTACTGAAATTAGTGTGCATAATATGCATCAGAAACAACAACTCACTTATTTGAGACAGGCAAAAGAAATATCACAGCTACATTATGAAATAATTACCAACATTCACCAAACAACAGAAGTTCTTACAAACAATCATATAATTACATTTTCTAACCTCCAGGATGATATAATTGAAGCAACCGTTAGCGGCGAGCACAACTTTACCGTTTGGCTGACCCTTAATCTTGATAATATGCGCATAAAAGCGTATAATTACACTGGTTTTTGAATAGGAGGAATTTTATGATTTTAGTAAATGATTTACGCCCAGGGATGAGCTTTGAAGAAAATAATGATTTGTTTCGTGTCCTAGATATTTCTAGAAATAAAACGGCACGTTCCCAAATGAATATTAAAGTTAAAGTTAAGAACTTAAGAACAGGTACAATGACAGAAATTGGTTATACTGCTGGTGATAAGGTTGAGCAAGCCATTTTAGATAAAAAGACGATGCAATATCTTTATGACAGTGGTGATGGTTTAGTCTTTATGGATACAGATTCTTATGAACAAATTGAGATTCAAAAAGCTCGTTTAGAATGGGAGTTAAATTTCTTAAAGGAAAATGATAGTGTTACTATTACATTCTATGGGGTAGAAATTATTGGGATTGAATTACCTGATAAAGTAGCATTAAAAGTTGTTCAAGCAGATCCTGCTGTTAAGGGTGATACCGCAACTAATGCTTTAAAAAATGCTACTCTTGAAACAGGTTTAGAGATTCGTGTGCCACTCTTTATTACTGAAGGGGAGATGGTTCTTGTCTCAACTGAAGATGGTAAATACTCATCTAGGGCTTAATTAATCAACTATTTTAAAATATACTTGATTTTTAGCAAACATTTTTTGTATAATAAAGTCGTCTAGACGAATCTAATGCAGAATAGATGAGTTGGAAATCTCGGATATGGGGGATTCAAATTGGAGAAAATATACGATAGTATCATGGGGTATCGCTATATTTTCTCCTTTTTGATGCTTGAATTATAGGTCTTGACAATAATTTAACTTAAGGATATAATCTATTCATCTTCAGGGCAGGGTGAAATTCCCGACCGGCTGTAAACCCAGCGAACCACCTTAGTGGTTGAACTTGTGTAATTCAAGTGGCGACAGTAAAGTCTGGATGAAAGAAGAGTAATCTTTTTTTCTTAGGAGTCTCTGAAGGTTGGGACTTTTTTTAGTCTAACCACACAGAAGGAGAAGAAAATGAATTCAAATTTATTATCACCAAAGAATATAGCTAAAATTGCTATATTAGCAGCCTTATCGGCTATTCTAATGCAATTTAGAACACCACTACCATTTGCCCCAAACTTTATCGATTTCGATGTAGCTGAAGTACCAGCCTTAATTGGTGGCTTCGCAATGGGGCCAATTCCAGGTTTGATTATTGTGGCCTTAAAGATCTTTATTAAGTTCTTAATAAGTGGAACATCAACCGCCTTTATAGGTGAATTGTCGAACCTTGTTGTGAATGGTTCATTAGTTGTTGTTGCTGCAGTTTATTATAAGCGAAATAGAACCTTTAAAGGAGCCATCATATCAATGATCCTCGCCGTATTAACAATGGCGACTGTTGCTACTTTAAGTAATTACTTTATTATGTTTCCACTCTATGCCAATGTATATGGAATCGAACTTGAAGGTCTAGTTCAAATGGGGGCTCAAGTGAATCCACTTGTGAGTGATTATAAAACATTGATGTTATTTACAATCGTTCCATTTAACTTATTAAAAGGGATTGTAACATCCCTAATTACGACACTTTTATATCCAAGAATCTCTCCAATACTTAAGAAATAACTATTTATCACAAAAGAGGTCTCTTTGACTACTGAAGACCTCTTTTTTATTGGCTCAATATGATATAATTAGCCTGTTGAGGTGAGTTTATGAGCCAGAAAAGATCAAGAGTACAGAAACATGCTGATTTAAGAGATTCTATTATGCGTGATAATGAAGAAAAGATTGAAACAAAAGAACTTTCTTCTTTTGCATCAAAACTGCATCAAATCGATGATAATCATTTTGAAAGTATGAGCGTTGCTTCTTCAGTTGAAAGTCATTCGCCTTTACATTTAAGAGATTCATTTTATGAGTCAGAGGATGTTAATACTGAAAAGATAGATTCATTAATCGAACAATCAAGTGTCGAATTAATTGAGGATACTGATTCATTTAGAGGTAATTATCTTCAAGAATTTATTGATGAAGCAAAACAATATAATGTCGAAAAAGGATTTAGAGTTGACCATGATACACGCTCTAATTTATTGCGCGAATTAAGAGCCCAGCATATTGTAAGCGAAGAAGAAATTGAACAATTTGAAGAAGAAATTGAACAACTTGAAAATGATGATGAACACGAATATTTAGAAACTTTATCGGATGATGATTTATTTCAAGAACCAGAAATAGTTGATGAACCTGAATTTACTGATCCACTTGAAGACTCTATTATGATGAAAGTTGCAGAATATTCAGAAGAAGAACTTGATGATAATGATTACTTTGAAACAACAGGAAATACTGGATTGTTAGAAGCAACGACTCGATTACAAGTTCAAATCGAAGAACAAGATCAATATGTCAAAGATATGGGGTCCAAATTAGATAAGACAAATAAAGCTATGAATGTATTATTAACAATGTTAATTATTTTTATTATTGCCATTATAATAGTTGTAGGCTATTTATTATTGAGTTTGTATGAGATAATCTAATGAAGTATAATGTTGCAATTGATGGTCCAAGTGGTGCCGGCAAATCAGTTATTGCATTAAAAATAGCCCAAAGATTCAATTTAACTCATATTGATTCTGGAGCTATGTATCGAGTAATAGCATTAAAGGCTGTATTAAATAATATTGCCTTTAATGATGAAGATAAGCTAGTTGATTTGATTCATAATACTAAAATTCGTTTCTCGAGAGATAAACGAGTTTTTATGGACGAAGATGATGTAACATTAAAGATTCGTCAAGAACAAATATCTTTAGGTGCTTCAGATATCTCAAAGTTAAAGGAAGTCAGAAGGCTACTAGTCTTGGCCCAACAAGAAATGGCACAAGCTAAAAACTGCATCATGGAAGGTCGAGATATTGGGACAGTTGTCTTACCGGATGCTGAAGTAAAAATATTTTTAACAGCAAGTGTTGATGTTCGTAGTAAACGTCGATACTTTGATTTATTGGCCAAAGGGCTGAATGCTGATTTAGAACAAATAAAGAAAGATTTAATTCTTAGAGATCATCAAGACTCAACTAGAATTGAATCACCTCTAAAAAAAGCACATGATGCAATTGAGTTAGATACAAGTCATTTATCAATTGAAGAAGTTATAGAGGCTATTAGCCTGATAATTAATGAAAAAGTAAGAAAGGATGAGTGCCATGATTGATGGAATTATAGCAATAGTAGGTCGACCAAATGTTGGTAAATCGTCTCTTTTTAATCGAATTATTGGTGATCGAGTCTCTATTGTTGAAGATACACCTGGAGTCACAAGAGATCGAGTTTATGGTAAAACAGAATGGTTAACGAAGAATTTTAGATTTATAGATACAGGTGGAATTCAAATTGAAGACCAACCATTTCAACAAGAAATAAAGATGCAAGTAGACCTTGCTATTCAAGAGGCTGATTGTATTATTTTTGTTGTTGATGGGCGAGAAGGGATTACAAGTGATGATGAATACATCGCTAGAATGCTTCAAAAAGGAAATAAACCAGTTATTTTAGCAGTTAATAAGATTGATGATCAATCACTTTTATATCACACCTATGACTTCTATGGACTCGGAGTAGGGGACCCAATCGCTACATCGAGTGCTCATGGAATTGGAATTGGTGATGTTCTTGATAAAGTCGTGTCTATGATGGATCAGTTTGAGAAGAAAGAAAACTATGAAGGCATGATTAAATTTGCCATTATCGGTCAGCCTAATGTAGGTAAATCTTCCTTAATAAATGCTATTTTAAATGAAGAAAGAACGATTGTTTCAGATATTGAAGGAACAACTCGAGATGCTATTGATACACCATTTATCTATGAAAACCGAGATTATGTCGCCATCGATACAGCTGGTATTAGACGACGTGGTAAAATATATGAAAATGTTGAGAAATACGCTGTTTTAAGAGCTTTAACTGCAATTGAAAGAGCTGATGTTATCTTATTTGTGATTGATGGAGAGCGTGGTATCCGCGAACAAGATAAACATGTTGCTGGCTATGCGCACAACGAAGGCAAACCTATTATTATTGTCTTTAACAAGTGGGATACGGTTGAAAAAGATGAATCAACGATGAATCAAATGATTGAACGAGTTCGTAGTGAGTTTCTCTATTTATCTTACGCACCAATTGTGTTTGTTTCTGCTAAAACGAAACAACGAATTCATACCATTATTCCAATGATTGAAAAGGTCTATATAAATTCTCAAACACGGATACCGACATCTGTTGTTAATGAAGTAATTATGGATGCTCAGCGTTTTACTCCACCGCCAACTCATAAAGGCCAGAGATTACGAATTTATTATGTGTCGCAAGTTTCGATTGCTCCACCGACATTTGTTTTCTTTGTAAATGATCCTGAATTATGTCACTTTTCATATAAAAGATTCTTAGAAAATAGATTACGTGAAGCTTTCGAATTTGAAGGAACGCCAATTCATTTAAACTTCAGAAAAAGAAATTTAACATAAGTGCTTTAAAAAGTGCATTTTATTGCTATTATCAATCATTTTTGATATTATTAATGCATGAACGGAGGATATCAAATGAGTTCAACATTTAATAAAAAAGCTCTTGCTGATTCATTAGCAATTCGCCTAGACATTACTAAAAAAGATGCAACTGAGATTATTGAGGTCTTATTAGAAGAAATCAAAGACGAATTAAAAAAAGGTTCTAAAGTTGACGTCGCAGGATTTGGTCGTTTCGAAGTAAAAGATCGTCCAGAGCGTGATGGATTTAACCCACAAACCAAAGAAAAAATTCGTATACCAGCTTCTAAAGCATTAACATTTAGAGTATCAAAAGCTCTTAAGAACGAAATTAACAACAAGAGATAAGGGGCGCAGCTTCTTATCTTTATTTTAAGGAGGAATGCCTATGATGTTATTATATTACGGCTATGGAGGCTTAGATACTGTTCAACTAATCTTAATTGGTGCAGCCTTGCTTTTAGCCGTGTTTTCACAATCGAAAGTTCGTGGGACTTATGAAAAATACAAACAAATCCCAGCCAACACAAACCTTACGGGAGCCCAAATTGCTCAAACTATTTTGGATCATCATAATATTCATGATGTTCAAGTAGTGCCAGGGCAGGGGGCTGAACTTTCAGATTTTTATGACCCTAAGAAAAAAATAGTGAGCTTATCGAGTAATATTTATAATACTAACTCAATCGCCGCAATGGCGGTCGCAGCTCATGAAGTAGGTCATGCTATTCAACATGCTACTGATTATAAGTTTATTGCAATAAGAAATAGATTATTACCAATGACAATTGTTGCTAGTAACTTTTCAATGCTTATTGTAATGCTTTCATTAATTTTTTATTCGTCAAGTATTGGTCAAACTATGTTCTGGGTAGGGATTGCCATGTATGGTATAGTTGGATTATTCCAATTAGTGACGTTACCTGTTGAGTTTGATGCATCCAAGCGAGCAATTAATAATCTTCAAACACTCAATCTGGTTGCTGATGAAGATATTGCTGGCTCCAAACAAATGTTAAATGCTGCTGCCTTTACATATGTAGCTGCATTTCTATCTACCATCCTAACGATTCTAAGACTTGTTCTAATGGTCGTAGGAGGCAATAGAAGAAGAAACTAAGGTTCAGTCTACTGAACCTTTTTTTATAAGCAATTAGGAAATATCTCTCTTCTTTCTTATAACATGTTAGAAAGGGGGACATCATGTTTCAGTCATTTAAATGGTATATTTTAGGACCATTTTTCTTATTCTTCCAATTGAAACAATAAGTTATGGCATATGTACCAGTAGTTTTAGGCCTAATGGCGTGGTCAATGTATTTGTATGTGCGCAAATTGGGGCTAAGATAATCAAAAAGGATATCTAATAATAGATATCCTTTACTTCGCATAATGTATATTATGTAAGTTTTATAGTTCTTTTTTAACCTTCATAAAGGCTTTTTCAAGTAATGGCCCATACTCAGGTAAGTTAACTGGACGTTGAGCTGAGATGATATGACCATCTTCAATGGCTCCAATATCATGCCAAATTGCTCCAGCATTTGTTAGATCATCCTTAATACCTGGTGTACTTGTTACATTAACACCCTTAAGGATATCAGCCGATGCTAGAACCCATCCTGCATGACAGATTTGTCCTATTGGAAGCTTAGCATGATCAAAGTACTTAACCATGGCTATCACACTTCCAAAGCGTCTCAGTAAGTCTGGTGACCATCCACCAGGAACAAGTATGCCATGGTAATCGGATGGTTTAATTTCATCAAAGCTGTAATCACTTACAGCTGGAACACCATATTTACCAATATACTTTTTATTTTTCTCTGGTCCAACTAGATCCACTTGAACGCCTAATTCACGTAAGCGATACACAGGATACCATAGTTCTAAGTCTTCAAAATCATCTGAGACTAGCTGTATTACTTTTAATCCTTCTAACATAATTTTCTCCTTTTCTTTTGTGATTATTTCACAAGTAAATCAAGAAATGATTCACCTGCAGTTGTTTTTCTTACATTAAAGTTGTCGCAAATTGTTTGCCCTAAATCAGCAAATGTTTTACGAGTCCCTAAGTCTATACTACCAGAAAGTCGTGGCGAATACAGTAATAATGGTACATACTCGCGTGTATGGTCAGTGCCTGTGAATGTAGGATCATTACCATGATCAGCTGTAATGATTAATAAATCATTCTCAGTCACTTTTTCAAGTAATTCACCCAATTGAGAATCAAATGCCTCAATCCCATCACCATATCCTTGAGGATCACGTCGATGTCCCCAAAGTGCATCAAAATCGACTAGATTAGTAAACATTAATCCTGTAAAGTCACGATCCATTAATTGAATCGTTTGGTTCATGCCATCCTCATTGCTGACTGTTCGATTTGAATCCGTAATTCCTTCGCCATCAAAGATATCGATAATCTTTCCAACCGAAATGACATCAAAGCCCCCTTCTTTTAGATGATCAAGCGCTGTTTTACCAAAAGGTTTTAGGGCATAATCATGACGATTCGCTGTTCTTGTGAAATTATTAGCATTATCGCCAATAAATGGACGAGCAATAATACGCCCTACTCTCCATTCAGGTTTCATCGTTATCTCACGCGCAATCTTTGACACTGTGTACAATTCATCTAAACCAAAGGTTTCTTCATGAGCCGCAATTTGTAAAACAGAGTCAGCTGATGTATACACAATCATCTCCCCTGTTTCCATATGTCTTTCGCCTAACTCTTTGATAATTTCTGTTCCAGAAGCAGAATAATTACCAATTATTTTATGGCCTGTTCTTTTTGTCAACTCATCTAATAATTCTTGAGGAAAACCAGTCTCTGTAAATGTTAAAAAACGCTCATCTAAATATAATCCCATTAATTCCCAATGACCAGTCATAGTATCTTTAGAAGCACTTGCTTCTTCCATCTTGCCATAGGCGAACTGATCATTTTGTTGAGCTTCTACCCCTTGTACATCATGTATATTGCCAAGACCCATGCGTTCTAAATTTGGTACATTTAAACCTTTCATAAAGCGAGCAATATTGCCTAATGTATCAGAGCCCACATCCCCAAACTCTACGGCATCGGGAGCCTCCCCTATTCCGACTGAGTCCATGACTACAGTAATAATTCGTTTAAATTCATTCATTGTCTTCTAGATCCTCCTTTAGATGTTGTCCAGGATGATACTGATCATACATCTTCTTTTTAAAACGACTTTCTAAATGAGTGTATATTTGGGTTGTAGAGATTGCGGAATGTCCCAACAATTCCTGAACAACCCGCAAATCAGCATCATTATTAATCATTGCGCTAGCGAAACTATGACGCAATATATGAGGCGATACATCCTTACTTAAACCAACTTGTTTTTGTCGTTTCTTAAGTCTATTATAAACGGATTGGCGCGTTAATGGCAGTGATTTACTATTAATAAATAGATAAGGGCTCATCTTAAGATTATACTTATTTCGAGCATTTAGTTCATAATTATTTAATATCTCAATTCCTTTTTGATGAATTGGAACAATCCTCTCTTTATTACCTTTACCTAGTATTTTAAAGAAGCCTTCTTGTTTAAAATACCTGTTAGAAACTAGATTAATAAGTTCACTTACTCTTAAACCACAACTAAATAATACTTCAATTATGGCTCTGTCTAAGTAGTCTTCAGGTTCATTTAATTCAAATGAGCACAGCTGTTTAACATCACTAACTGTTAAGTATTTAGGTAATAATTTATCTTTATTACTAACTTTGAGTAAATGAGTAGGATCATAATCAATCGCATCAATCATTAAACAGTATTGGTAAAAACTTCTTAAGGCACTCATTTTCCGGGCCAATGTTGATGAAGAATTCTCTTTTGATAAATAATGAAAATAATCCAATAATTCTTGATCAGTCACTTTTAGGACATCTTTTTCAATAAACTTTTCAAATAAATCTAAATCACTCAAGTATGAATCAAGGGTCGCTTTAGAAACCTGCAAGACAAATTGTAAATGATTCGCATATTGTTTCTTAATCATTCTCATCACTAGCTTTCTTAACGACATCTGTATCAAAAAGTGAATTTATCTTTGTGATAATATCGCTCACACTATGATCTACATTGTTATAATTAAATAAATTAAATATTTCATCTTCTTCGACATAAGGAATTAGATTATTTAAACCTGTCGATACAAATGTCACCATTTCATCTAAATCATATCCATCAAACAGGGTCAATGCACCTTCATAAATATCATTTAAATGATATAAACCTGACTCATACCGTTTGGAGGTTGAGGTTGACTTTTCTTGATTAAAACCAACTGACACAGTTAATGTTTGGCCCATTAATTCATGCTTTTTACATTTGTTATGAATATCTTGGCATTGTTCATACAAAACAGAAATCAATTCTTCATAGTCAGTTACACCAGAAAATAATGAGTTAGAAGCTGAAATAGATTTAACCTCAGTATCAGTTTCTAAAATTGATGAATCATTTCCATTGGCTCTTTCTTTAAGCGTATGGGTTTGATTATGTAAAATTGGTTCTAGCTTATGAGTATCACAACACGCTAAATCGCCAATTGTATAAATACCTATATCTTTTAGCTTGGCTTGTGTAACCTTGCCGATTCCATAAAACGATTCAATAGGTAAAGGCCATAGTTTTTGTTTAACTTCACGTTTTCTTAAGACAGAAATACCCATTGGCTTCTTAAAATCAGATGCCATCTTGGCTAAGAATCGATTAGGAGCAACACCAATAGAACATGATAATTGATGAATTTCTTTTAAGTCATTTTGAATCTTTACAGCTAAATCAAGTGGTCTTTTAAATTGCTTAATTTGTTTGGTAACATCAACAAAACACTCATCAATTGATAAAACCTCAACAATAGGACTTATTGTTTTAATATATTCAATAAACTGATCGGATAAACGACGATATAAACTAAAGTCAGGATCCACAACAACAAGTTCTGGACACTTCTGTAAAGCGACTGCCAAAGGCATTGCTGATTTAACCCCAAAAGCTCGTGCTTCATAGGATGCAGTCGTGACAACAGCACCTCTTGAATTACGACAAATCGCGACCGGTTTACCTTTTAAACTGGGATCTTCAATCTGAGCAGCTGTCGCATAAAAAGCATTTAAATCAATATGAAAAATAACTCTTGCGCTCATTTCGATAACTCCTGAGTTTGACTTAGTAAATCCTTTGCTGCCAACAAAGTATTTTCATTAATTTCAGAACCTAAAAGAATTGCTAGTTCATCTAGTCGTTCTTGTTTATTTAATTCTTTAAAGTAAACAGTACTTTCATCAGATTTAATCACTTTAAAATGGCGATCGCCAAAAGCCGCCACTAATGGTAAGTGAGTAACTGCTAATAAACGATGTTGTTTGGATAATGCGACCATTTTTTGGCCCATTAACTGGGCAACTTTGCCTGACACACCTGTATCTATTTCATCAAAAATAATCAATTTTTGTGGTTGTTTCATATTGAATAGGATTTTTAAAATTAACATTAATCGTGATAATTCCCCACCACTAGCAACCTTTGATAAAACATCAGCTTTAATATTCTTATTCATAGACACTAAAAATTGAGCAGACTCAAGTCCCCTACTCGATTCATGATTAATAAATTCTACTTTAAAACTAATGTCTTTCATATTTAAATCTTGGGCATGTAAAACAACAAAATTTTCAATGGATGTTGAGACAGTTTGTCTAATTTCTGATAAACTTTGAGCTTCTTTTGTAAAGTCTTCATAGGCTTCACTTATTAATTTATCAAAGCGATTAATTGCTCTCTCTATATCACGACTGTCTTCAATTTTCTGTTTCGAAATTTCAATATACTCTAATATTTCATTAATATCCATCTTCAAACGTCGTTTGACCTGATTAATTTCATACGACCGCTCATTCAACTTATTAAACAAATCTTCATCAAATTCACTCGAATGAACCATTCGTGCGACTTCTTGATGGGCTTCATCAAGTTGAAAGTAAGCAGATCTAATTAAATCAGTGACATCGTTCTTTTGAGATGATTCAATGATAGAGTATAGTGAAGAATAATCAAGCTCATCAAGTGTATTAAGAATTTGATAAGTTTGAGTTAGTGATTGTTTATACTCAGTTAATTGTTTTAATTCATTTAGTATCGATTCATCCTCATTTTGTGATAAATTTAGATTCTTTAAATAGTGTACTTCCTTTTCTAAGACCTCAAGTTCAAATGGAGATAATTGTGTTTTTATAAACTCTTCTTTATCTTTTAAAACGTTTTGGTACTTAAAATATAAGTCTCTAACAGTGCTGATTAGGCTCTTATCTTCAATTAACTGATCAATAAAGTCTAAATGATATTTTTCATTTAACAATGCTTGAGTATTAAATTGGCTATGGATATCAATACTATCTTCTAAAACTTCTTTAACAAAATTTAATGTTACAATTTGACGATTAATTCGATAAACAGATTTTCCATTATTATCAATTACACGTGAGAAGATAAATTCATCATCAACAAAGCCTGCTTCATTTAAAATACTTAATTCTTTTGATTTTAAATCAAATTCAAAAATACCATCTATCTGGGTTTTATCAGAAAATGGACCGACTACCTCTTTATTTAATCGTTGTCCTAACAACAACGAAAGTGCTCCAATAAAGATTGATTTACCTGCACCTGTTTCCCCTGTAACCACCATAAAACCATCACTAAAGTCAAATTCCAGTGATTCTATTAAAATATAGTTACTAATATACAGATGCTTAAGCATTAATCCTGATTCTCTCCTAGTGCGTTTATAACGTGATTTAAAATTGAGTAAGTATCTAATTGTGTTTCTTTTCTAATAGTACTTTGAGACCCAAAACCAAAGAATTGTTTCGGGTACCCTAGAATATCCAATGTTTGTTTAAAGTCATTATTCTTCATAAACTTGGTAATATTCTGAGCTAATGAACCTGCTTCATACTCTTGAGTAATGATAAAGTATGGAACATCATATTGTTTTAAATAGTACAGTAAGGATTCATCAATTAAGTTAATAAATCGGCAGTTAACGACCCAATAATCTAATTCGTTAGAATCTATTTTAGAGCCAATAACATCAATGCTAGGCCCAACCATAAATAAGACGGCTTTAGGGACCTCAGCTTTTGCTTTTAATAATTCCCATTGTCCAACTTCAAAATTTGGCTCAAATATCTCATTTAAAGTTCTAGCAACTTGGTCATACACCCTTAAAACAAATGGTCCCTTATGTTTAATGGAAAGTTCAAGTAGCTGAGCACTCTCATGACTATCTTTTCCTTGAGCAATCACCAGATTAGGAACTGCTGATAAGATTGGATATTCAAACAGCGAAGTTTGTACGCCTCCTTCTAGTGAATTAAGACCGGCATTAAAATCAAGCACAGTCATATCTAAATTCATATTCGAGACTTCATTAATGATAGGAGTTACGCGTGATGTTATTAATCTAGCATCAGCATAAATAATTGGCTTAAATCCTGCTAATGATAAACCACTACTAAATGAAATAGGATGATGTGATCCTGTTTCTACATGGTAGATTCTTTCACCCTTAATCTTATCTTTTAAATGGTTTAAAGTATTGACAATAACAATCTCTTTATTCCTGTTCTTTAATTCTTGAGTATAAAGATTAAGAATTGTTTCACTACGCCCCTGCCCTCTTGGATAATCAACCTTATGGGTACCAGTTTCTATATCAAACTTATTAAGTTTGACCCAAAGACCATCCTTATCATTATATGCTTCTTGATAGCCTTTCCCTTTAGAAGTTTTAAAATGTACGACAACAGCATCTGAACTGCTTCTGGCAAAGTTTAAAACACGTATAACATCTCTTACTGAATGGCCATCAAATGGGCCAGCATACTTAAATCCCAGTTCAGTAAAAAGATTCGTTGTTGTGACCGTTTTACTTAAATTTGTTGTAATGTTCTTTAAGCCTCTTTTAATTGGTCCAGTAATGACATTACCCTTATTAAAGAATTCAGACATATCATCTTTAAATCGAGTAATTGGTTTTGCTACCATCAAATTCTTTAAGCTGGTTGAGACACCACTTAAACTTTCCGAGGATTCATTATCATTGATAACAATGATAATTTTCTTTTTTGAGATACTGATATGATTTAAAGCTTCATAAATTTGTCCATTTTGAATTGATTCATTGGTTAATACAACAACAATATGATCAGCATCATTTTTCATCGATAATCCATATCCGATTGATAAAGCTTGTCCAATATATGTTGCATCAAATGGATCATGAATTGATTCATTTTTACTCTGATAACCACTCAAGCCTTGTGTTTGACCTAGTAATCGAAAATCTTTCGCTCTTCCGGTTAGTATTTTATGAGTATATGCTTGATGTCCAGCATCAAATAAGATTTTATCGGTTGGTGAGTTAAACACCTTATGTAATGCGATACTAAGTTCAACACTACTTAAATTACTTGCCAGTTGACCACCAGTTTTAGTGAGCGTATCAATCATAAAATCTCGAACATCTTGTGCTAGATTTTCGAGTTCTTTTACTGACAACACTTTAATAAAGGCTGGGGATTCAATCTTTAAAAGGTCCATAGTCTCCTCTAAGTTTGACGGTTCATTAAGTATTCAATCATATTGTAAATTTCAGAATTATTTAGATTCAACACTTGAAGCTCATTTCTTATTTCCTGATACAGAGAAGCAACTAACTCATTTGCTTCATCAATGCTTAAGAAATCCAGGGCAGTCACTTTTTTATTATCAACATCTGATCCAGTTGTTTTGCCTAATTCTTCTGTTTCTTTAGTTGCATCAAAGACATCATCCTGAATTTGGAAAGCACGTCCACATTTATATCCAATTGATCTTAATGTTTCTCTATCACTTTCTTTATTAACTAAAATAGCAGCAGTTTCTAATGCGGTTGCTAGTAAGCAGCCAGTTTTTAAATCATACATTTTTAAAATTAAGTCTAAACTTTCAGCTTCTTTATTTTCTAATTCTAAATCAATTGATTGACCTAAAATCATTCCATTTAAGCCCGCTTGACGAGAAAATAATTCAACCAGTTTAACTTTAATATCATTGTTGTAAGTTGATGAGACGAGTGTTTCAAATGCTGCAGTTAATAATGCAGAACCTGCCAAGACAGCATTTGCTTCACCAAAAACCTTGTGATTAGACAATTGACCACGACGATAGTCATCATCATCCATGGCTGGTAAATCATCATGAACGATTGAATAGGTTTGAATAAGTTCAAGAGCTAATGCTGCATCAGTTCCTAAATAAGGATCATGACCATAATCCTTAATTAATGCAAGCATCAACAAAGGACGAACCCGTTTACCTGGAGCTAACAATGAATAACTAGCTGATTCTAAAACTTTTGATGGCTCATACTGTGTCAGTATTTCCTGTAGTTGTTCATTAATTAATTTCTTCATTGGTTTCCTCCTTTTGGAACTCTTCGACTATTTTGTTAATACGTTTTTCGTATGATTTCAAATACGATTGTGTTTGAGTGGAAAGTTTTAATCCTTCCTCAAACAATTCTATCGATTTTTCTAGTGGCAAATCTTGATTATCTAATTCCTTTACGATGACTTCTAATCGAGCCATGGCTTCATCAAATTTCATACACCCTCCTTCTTAACTTCGACGACAGTGTTCCCATCATGATACTTCAAGGTCATTGGTTTTTTTGGATCTATGTCATGGACACTTTTAACCAAATGGTCACTCTGGTAACTCACTAGATATCCTTTTGACATAATCGTTAGTGGTGACTTCAAATCCAGTTGTGTTTTCAACAATTCAATACGCCGTTGTTCAGTCGACTGCCTCTCTTTAATTTTAGACAATATCTGTTGATTATACAAGTCTAAGTTCGCTTGATGACTTTTAGAAAAGCTTGAGATTTGAGTAAATAAAGTGGACTGTTTCTTATCATACTCATTCACAATACTCTTGAATCGATACAAGAAATCATTAAGTTTATTCGAAGTCTCTTTACTGGCTAAATGATAATCAGCTAATAACATACTTGGTCGTGATAGTAAGCTTTGATGATATAATCTATCAAAACCAGCCTGAGCTTGTTTATATCGAAGCAGTAATCGATTGACTAATTGTTGTCCCACTTGAGTCACATTGACAAGAACCTCAGCGAGATGAGGCGTTGCTTGAAGTGCTGCATCGGTTGGTGTTAAACCCCTTTTGTCTGCGACATAGTCTACAAGTGTGATGTCAATTTCATGACCTACTCCTGTAATAATAGGTGTTTTCATATTAAATATCGTCATAACTAAGTCAACATCATTAAAGGCCCATAAATCTTCAAGTGATCCTCCGCCCCTAGCAAGTAGGATTACATCATGGTCATCTTCATCTGCTTGATTTAAGCGTTTTATTAACTGAGTGGCTGCTAATTGTCCTTGAACAAGCGATTCATACTGAACTACATTGGCGACTGGCCATCTTGTTTGTAGTGTTTTTATGATATCTGCTTGAGCAGCAGATTGTGCACCAACAACAACACCAATTGATAATGGATAAGTTGGTAATTCTTTCTTATGACTTTTATTGAAATAGCCTTGTTTATGTAATCTATCACGCAATTCTAGATACTTTTGATAAAGTGCCCCTTGGCCATATAAACTCATTTCATTTACTATAATTTGGACTTGCCCAGTCCCAGCATATACCGACATATGACCCTTGATTAATACTTCATCACCTTGTTCGATTGGTGTTGAAATTTTTAGTGTTGCTGATTGAAACATCACACAATTAATCTTTGCTTTATCATCCTTTAAAGAAAAGTACCAGTGTCCAGCTCTTGATTTGGTTAAATTAGATATCTCCCCAACACAAGAAAGTGTTTGAAAATCTGGATGACTTTCTAACACATTTTTTAATTTTGAGACAACTTCACTAATACCTAAAGGAGTTTGGCTCATATATCTAAAACCTTATCTAATGTTGCATTAATAAGCTTGTAGGTATCATCCTGATCACCATAAGCCTTGCTTAATTCAACAGCTTCATTAATCAATGCTGTTTTAGGTGTAGCCATTATAATTGCCTCACCACAGGCTAATAAGAGAATTGCTTGTTCAATATATCCTAAACGTTCAAACTCCCATTCATAGAGTTCATCATTGATTAATTCAATGAGTTCATTCTTTTCTTTGAAAATATGAGCAATAACAGATTTAAACTCAGGTTCCAAGTGTAAAAAAGCATCTCGATCAATTTCTTGATTAATCGCTTCTCTTAATAATGTTTGATATACAAATATCATAGCTTTTTTTCGTGCTTTACGTCTGCTCATAAATTCTCCGATTTCTTTTTTATTTTATCACATTCAACAATTAAAAAAGCCCTAAGGCTTATTTTACAAACTGAAAACCAAGTACACTGACATCAACTTGATCAGGATGAACATCGACCATTTGTTTAATAGCATCCATGATTTTATCCTGAATTAAACGGGATGTTCTTTCTGCATTCATCCCATAATTGTATTTAACATCAACATCTATTTTCAGTAATCCGTTCTTAGATAGCACCGCATTAATTCCTTTTTTAAAGCTGCTATCAATAATATGAACACCTTCAATCTCTTGCACAGTAATACGTGCAATCCATTCAAAGACTGAACGATTTACATGAATATCGCCAACTTCGTTTTCAAATTTAATTCCAAAATATTCTTGAGCCATATTTACACCTCACTTACTACAATATAATACACTATTTTTAAGCTTTTTTCATTGTTAATTACTTATAGAACTGTCTGGTTTGTTCTTCATCTTCTTTCATTTGGTCAATTAACTCCGCAACAGTATCAAATTTTATTTCTGGTCGTAATAATTTTCTAAAAGACAATTGGATTTCCTCATTATAGATGGATTCATTAAAGTCTAAGATATATGTTTCAATAGATAACGGGTCACTTGTATTAAAAGTTAAGTTATGACCCACATTTGTCATGGCTGGATACCATGTCCCTTTTACCTTGATTTCTGTAATATAGACACCATCTTTTACTTCATGATATTCAGGTTTAGCTTTTAAATTGGCAGTCGGAAAGCCTATTTCTCTGCCCTTCTGATTCCCTGACACAATTGTTCCAGAAATAGTAAAAGGTCTCGACAATAAATATTCCGCTTCATCAACTCGTCCTTCTTTTAAATAGCGAACAATTCGTGTTGTACTGATCTTTTCTTTTTGATAGTCAACTTCCTCGATAACTTCAACACTAAATAACTCTGGATATTCTTGTAGTGTTGACGAATTACCTGCTCCTCTAAATCCATATCTAAAATCAAAACCACACACCAAATGTTTAACATTTAGGGCACCTAATACATTTCTAACAAAATCATCAGGGTTTTGACTTAGTAATTCTTTGTCAGAATGAAAGATAATAAAAACTTCTATTCCTAATTCTTTAGCAATTTCAATTTTATCTTCTAGCGTCATAATATGCTTAATATCAGGATTATTTCTTAAAACAACGATTGGATCAGGATCAAATGTAATCAAAGCTGGTGTTAGCTCCTTCTTTTCTAATGCTTTTTCAACTAGTTGTTGATGCCCCTTGTGAAGTCCATCAAAAAAACCGATGCAAGCACTTAGTGGCTTCTGACTATCTATTGGTTGGTTGTAATACACATCTACTATTTTCATGTCCATAATCCTCGCTGACTTTTATATTCTTTTAAATCCTTATCGTATCGATAGATAGCTAGCGCTTTCCCCTTATGCGTTACTAGTACTTGATCACCAACAAATTGTTCTTTAATTCTCTTTCCACTATAAACAATGAGTGGATCATCAATTTCAATTTGCGGGTAATGCGTTAATCCTTCTTCAATAGGAATTAGCGTTAAACGTCCTAACGCATCATCAATACTAACACAATCATCAAGATTAAACTGCCCACAATGAGTTCTAACTAATTGTGACATGGTCCCAATTGTTCCTAATTTTGATGCAATATCTTCACAGAGTGTTCTCATATATGTCCCACTACTGACGAGGGCGCTAAAAGTGAATTCAGTATCACTGATTGATAATAATTCTATTTCAATTATTTCAATCTCTTGATAAATTGGCTCAATCTTAATATTCTCGCGCTGATACTCATATAGTTTCTTTCCTTTGACTTTCTTGGCCGAAGTCATTGGAACTTGTTGGACTGATTTACCGATAAATCCTTCTAGAATAATTTTTAATTGATTGTTATCTATTTGATGAACACTATCGCTACTTTCAATAATATTCCCCCATACATCGCCCGTGTCTGTTTTAATTCCAAGCTTACATGTCGCTGTATATCTTTTAGTAGACATATCTAAATATGGTAAAACTTTTGTGGCACCTACTAAACACACTAAAACACCCGTTGCCTTAGGGTCAAGGGTGCCGGTATGTCCAACTTTAATGCGATACTTTTTGGATAATGCATTGACAACATCAAATGATGTCCAATCTTGTGGTTTGTTGATACAGATGATTCCATTCATGGTCTTATTATACCAAATTCAGCACCTAGTAAGAAGAAGAATCAGTTGAGGATTGAAGAATACTAAACAATCAACACGCTTGAAACAAATATTGAAAGAAAATGTAACAAAAAGAGTAAAACTTGACATTTAATTTATATCAAGTAGAATACACAGTATAAAAGATTAATAGAGGTAGCAGTGTAGATAAGTAAGCTCACGAGTTGGCAAACGTTGACTGGGCTGAAAGGCAATCACTGCCGAATTAAGGATTTGGGCACAAATCTTTGATGGGGTTATGAGGAATACTCATAACACTCCTTCCGCCTAAGGAAGAGGAGCTAGTTTGCTGATTTAAAATCATGGCCAGGCTAGTCCTGGTCTTTTATTTTGAAAGGAGCAAATTATGCTTAAAAAATTGTTTATTACCACATTATTATTAGGATTTTTAGTTGGTTGTTCTAGTCCTGCTACAGATTCAAATGAATCACCCTTTGTTGTTGGAATGGAGTGTGGCTATGCCCCATTTAACTGGATACAATCAAATGAAGATGATGATGCTGTTTTTGTTGAAAGCTCAAATGGTTACTGTAAAGGATACGATGTGACAGTTGCTCAACATATTGCTGATGAATTAGGTCGTCCATTAGAAGTTAAAGTTGTCTCATGGGAAGGATTGATTCTTTCATTAAACTCTGGCTCAATTGATGCCATTATCGCTGGAATGAGTTACACACCAGAAAGAGCAGAAGAAGTTAGTTTCTCAGAGCCTTACTATTTCTCAGATTATGTCATGATCGTACCTAGTGAGTCTGATCTAGTTAATGCGACATCCTTGGCAGATTTTAGTGGAGCACGTATTGTCGGTCAAATGGGAACAAACTACGACACAATTATTGATCAAATTGAAGGTGTCAACCATTTGCCAGCATTAGGATCATATCCATTAATCGTTAATGCACTTAATAATGGTACAGCTGATGGAGCACCTGCTGAAAAGCCTACAGCTGATGCTATTATCACAACTAATCCAAATTTATCAATCGTTGAATTTGAGGAAGGCAGTGGCTTTACTCAAAGTGAAGATGTTACAACAGAAGTTAGTATCGCATTAAGACATGAAGACGAAGAATTATTACAACAAATAAATGAGATTTTATCTAGCATTGATCAAAGTCAACGGGACTCTTGGATGCAAGCCGCTATTGAAAGTCCACAAGAATAATCATGTTTTCAAGAGCTTATGAAATATTTCTTAGTAATCAGAATCTCTTCTTAACTGGAATCCGAAACACTCTGGTGGTTTCATTAATCGGTACTGTCTTTGGTTTACTGATAGGTTTCCTGTTATCGATGGTGCGAAGCATAAAGATTGATGATAAAGATGTACTTGTAATTAAGATTCTAAAGAGAATCGCCATTGGTCTTGTAAATTTCTATATTGAATTTGTTCGTGGAACACCAATGATGGTTCAAGCTGTCTTCCTATATTACACTTTATATAAAGCAATAGGATGGACACCAATGACTGCCAGTCTAATAATTGTTTCGTTTAACACAGCGTCCTATATGGCTGAAATCCTTCGTTCAGGCATACAATCCGTTGATAAAGGACAAACAGAGGCTGCATTAGCATTAGGGATGTCTCAAATGAAAGCATTCGTTAAGATTATCCTGCCTCAGGCACTTCGTAATTCATTCCCATCTATTGGGAATGAATTCGTTGTGAATATCAAAGATACATCCGTTTTAAATGCAATCCAATTAACAGAACTGTACTACCAAGGCATATCCTATGCTGGTAGAACTTATCAATTCTCAGAATCAATGTTAATCTTATTAATTATTTATTTTATACTTACATATACAACGACAAGACTTTTAGCTGTTATAGAAAAGAGTCTTCATAAAACCAAAGTAACGCAGGTAAGCCAACATGTCTCTAATTGAAATTAATAACTTATATAAATCTTATGGGGATACCGCTGTTTTAGAAGGTGTCAATTTAAACATTGAAGCAGGCCAGATTGTTAGTATTATTGGATCATCAGGAAGTGGTAAATCGACCCTTCTAAGATGTATCAATCATTTAGAGAAATACCATGATGGTTCCATTCTTTATAATGGTACAAATACATCAGACATAGATTTTAATATCAATCACTATCGCTCTGAAGTAACCATGATTTTCCAAAACTTTAATCTATTTAACCATTTATCTGTAATTCAAAACTGTATGCTAGGTCAAATGGAAGTGTTAAAGAGAGATAAAAAGACAGCCATTAATATCTCGATTGAAAACTTAAAGAAAGTTGGAATGGAAACATTCCTAAATCGCGGTGTCAATGAGCTCTCAGGGGGCCAGCAACAGCGTGTCGCCATCGCCCGTGCTCTTTGTATGCACCCTAAAGTTCTACTTCTAGATGAGCCTACAAGTGCATTAGACCCGCAAATGGTGGATGAAGTTTTAGAAGTAATTCAAAAACTTGCTGATACAGGCATTACAATGGTCATTGTGACCCATGAGATGAGATTTGCTAAAAACATATCAGATCGCATTATCTATATGAAAGATGGTTTAATAGTTGAAGACTCATCACCTGAGGATATATTTAC